>NZ_JASOQR010000012.1:0-348335 GCF_030218905.1 Pauljensenia sp. UMB0895
GGACACCGCCGCAATTTTAACTCACGTAAACCCCTTGGAGCACCCCTCCAAGGGGTTTACTACTGTGCACAAAGTGCCCTTCAGTCAAAGCTCGGCAACGAACAGCGGTAGGCGAGTGGACTCACGCACAATGTGGCAGTTATCTGGCGGATTATCGCCGTGAACCGGCTATGCTTTTTAAAGTAGAAATGTAGCTATCAGGGCTAGAACGCCCACGTTTGAAAAGCGCAACCGCGCAGGAATAGAGGAAGAAGCCATGGCAGAAGAACAAGGATCACGTTTTGATAAGGGTCGTGGTGGATTCCAACGTCGCTCACGGTGGAGCGACCACAATCAATCCCGCGCAAACAACAACCGTCGCGAAGGTGGATACGGCCGTCGCGACGATGACCGCCGTGAAGACGGATACGCGCGACGCGATAACGATCGGCGTGACGGCGGCTATGGTCGTCGTGATGACAATCGTGGTCGTGGTTTCGACCGTAACAACGATCGCCGTGACGGCGGATACGCGCGACGCGATAACGATCGGCGTGACGGTGGTTATGGTCGTCGTGATGATAATCGTGGTCGTGGTTTCGACCGTAACAATGATCGGCGTGACGGTGGTTATGGACGTCGTGATGACAATCGTGGTCGTAGCTTTGATCGTAACAATGACCGCCGTGAAGGCGGATATGGGCGTCGTGGTGATGATCGTCGTCAGGGCGGTTATGGTCGTCGCGATGATAATCGTGGTCGTGGTTTCGACCGTAACAACGATCGCCGTTCCGGTGGTTTTGACCGTAACAATGAGCGTCGCGGTGGCGATCGCCAGCGCGGTGATCGCATGCCTCCCAGCCATAACCAAGAGCAGTACCAAAACTACGCTTCCACTGACGAGTACGTCTCGCCCAATCCGAATGAGCCCACGATTCCCGCAGGTGTGTCCGCCCAGGAACTTGATGCCGCAGCACTGCGCGCACTTACTACACTTTCCGGCCCGAATAAGGACATCGTTGCCCGCCACCTCGTGATGGCCGGACAACTGATTGACCTTGATCCGGAACTTGCCTACAAGCATGCTTCAGCAGCATCTGCGCGTGCCGGTCGCGTCGACGTTGTCCGCGAAGCAAGTGCCTTGACCGCATACGCATCCGGTCGCTATGACGAGGCGCTCCGTGAGGTCCGCGCCGTCCGTCGTATGCGCGGTGACAACTCGCTTCGTGCAGTCGAAGCCGATTGTGAACGTGGCCTGGGACGCCCTGAAAAGGCTGTCGAAATCATCGACCAGACTGAAACCAAAGGCATGGAACTGTCTGAGCAAGTCGAACTGATTCTGGTTTCTTCCGGCGCTCGCGCCGATCTTGGCCAGAGCGAAGTTGGTCTGCTCATCGTCGATGATGCGTTGGCTGTACTGCCCGCAGACACGGATCCCTTCCTCCTGCGTCGCTTGAACGAGGTCAAGATTGATCGTCTGCGTGAACTTGGACGCGATGATGAAGCCGACGAACTCGAATCCCAACTTCCTGAAGAAATTGAAGACCCCGATATCGTTGATATTTCGCTCTATGCGGATGCTGACGTTGACAATAAGCGCACTCAGCTTCGTGCAATGTCAAGACCGCTGGTTGAAGAATTCGATGTTGCCCTCTTTGATCTCGATGGCACCGCATGGAATGGTGATGAGCCGATCGAACATGCAGCTGACGCAGTGAAAGAAGCACGCGAAGCCGGCATGAAGACCGTGTTCGTTACGAATAACGCGATGCGTAGCCCTCGCCAGGTTGCCGACAAGCTGAACACGATGGACTTTGAAGCAGATCCGTCGATGGTGATGACCTCCGCCATGGATGTTATTGCTTTGATGAAGGAACGTATCGAAGACGGTTCGAAGGTCTTTGCTATCGGTGGCGACGGTCTTCGCGTTGCACTGACCGAAGCGGGATATGAGCTTGTTGATTCCGCTGATGATGAGCCGGTTGCCGTTGTTCAGGGCCTCGACAAGGACGTGAACTGGGTGCTCATGTCGGAAGGCGCATTTGCCATTCAACGCGGTGCGCGCTTCTTCGCAACGAACCTTGACACAACTCTTCCACAGGAACGTGGCTTTGCTCTTGGCAACGGCTCTCTTGTCGCCGCCATTGAACATGCAACGGGCAAGCGTGCGTTTGCAGCGGGCAAGCCGGAACCGGGTATTTACCAGCGTGCTGCTGCGCTGGTTGGCGGAGAGAAGCCGATCGCTGTTGGCGACCGCCTTGAAACCGACATCCTGGGTGCTATTCGCGCAGGCATGCCGGCAATGCATGTTCTTACCGGTATTCATGACGCACAAGCCATTGTGACGGCTCCTCGCGGCCAGCGCCCCAGCTTCCTTGCCCTCGATATCCGAGGCCTTCAGGAAACTCATCCGCGCGCTAAGCACCACCTGGATAACTCCTGGACCTGTGGCGTCTCTCAGGTTGTCCGCATAGCACGTCACGGTGGAATTTTCGTCGACGATGTTGAACTGGCCGCGGATGAGATCTACACGATTACGCTCGACACCTACCGTGCAATGGCGGCAGCAGGCTGGGATTACTCTGACGAAAACGCCGGAGAGACCCCGCGTTGCCCCAAGCTCACAGTCGTTCCGAACGACGATGAGTCCGGAATCGTTGTTGCGCCGATTGAAATCTTAGAAGACGCAGAAAGCGACGAGGGCTTCACCTCCTCTGACGAACTGCTTGCAGTTCAAGCAGATGAACTCGATGAAGCATTGGAAACTCCTGCGTTCCTTCCCGGCGAAGAAGAACTCGAACGTCTTCTTGCCGAAACTGAAGACGATGACGAAGCGGGCGAAACTCAAGGCGAGTGATGACTAATCTCAGTGACGGTTCTGGGGCGGGCGTGATGCCGCCCCAGAACCGGAGCCTTCGCAATGATGATGCTCACCAGGCTACGAATTCAGGACAGAATGCCCAGTCTGAAACGGTGAGCATCGAAGAACTTGAACGCGAGATCGTTCGTTTGAAAGAACGCGACGTTGTTCTACGCACGCGTCTATCCGGTCCGGAGTTCTTGTGAAACTGCGTCGAATTGATTCGGAGCTTGTGCGCAGGGGATTGGCTCGATCTCGTACCCACGCCCAAGAAATGATCGCTGACCAGCGTGTGAAGCTCGACGGAGAAATTGTTCTGAAGCCCGCACGTCAAATGGATCCTGCACAGGCGATCGTGATCAGCGAGGCACTAGAGATTGAATACGTCTCTCGTGGTGCGCATAAACTGGCCGGTGCCCTAGATATTCTGGGCGATACTGCTCCCACGATTGCGGACACAGTGTGTATGGACGCCGGCGCTTCAACCGGTGGATTCACTGACGTGTTGTTACGCAGGGGAGCCCGCCAGGTGTTTGCCGTTGACGTTGGTTACGGTCAGCTTGCTTGGAAGCTCCAGTCAGATCCTCGTGTTGTCGTGACGGATCGTACCAACGTACGCACGATGAAAGACGGCGATCTGGATCCGAAGCCACAGATCGTTGTTGGCGATATGTCCTTTATTTCACTGACGCTTGTTATCCCGGCTCTCGTTGCAGTTGCAACCGATGACGCTGATTTCCTGCTGATGGTGAAGCCGCAGTTTGAGATCGGCAAAGAACGTCTCGGCCACGGTGGCGTTGTTCGCAACCCGAACCATCACGTGGAAACCGTCGAAAATGTTGCGCTCTGCGCCATCGACAACGGTCTGACAGTCCGCGCAGTCGCAGCTTCGCCTCTTCCGGGGCCTTCTGGGAACGTTGAGTACTTTATCCATATGTCCGCATCTGGCTCAGGCGGAATTGATGCTGATGAGTTACGCTCACGTATCAAAGAGGCAGTGATCGCTGGCCCCGCAGATTCGAAGGGACTTCAATGATTCGTCGCGTCATGCTTGTCTGGCATAAGCATCGTCCTGACGCGCAGACAGCAGCATCGGTCATGATGAGCGAGCTCGACTCTCTTGGCGTAGAGGTCGTCGAAGAAGCACGCCCAAATTCTGCCGATCTTCTTCTTGCCCTCGGTGGCGATGGAACGATCCTTGCGGCAGCTGAATATGCTCGCCGTTGCGATGTACCCCTTCTCGGAGTGAACCTCGGCCACATGGGCTTTCTCGCTGAGGCAACCGATCAGGGCTTCGACGAACTGGCACAACGCATCGCGAACGAAGATTTCCATCTGGAAACCCGCATGACGTTGGACGTTGTTGTTCGCCAACCCGATGGGACAGTCATTACTGACTGGGCGTTGAACGAAGCGGTCGTTATCCACACGGATGTTGCCCATCCGGTGCATCTTGCGCTGGCAGTCGACGGACAGGACGTTTCAACGTATGGCGCTGATGGCATTGTTTTGGCGACGCCAACAGGCTCAACCGCATATAGTTTCTCTGCCGGTGGACCAGTTGTATGGCCCGATATGGAGGCGATCGTGATGGCGCCGTTGGCGGCTCATGGATTGTTTACGAGGCCGCTTGTCGTGGGTCCATCTTCCAAGCTTGAAGTGGGCGTGCTCAGTGAAAACTGGACCTCGCCAGAACTATGGTGCGATGGCAAACGACGGAACAGTTTGCCTCCGGGCTCGAGCGTGACCACAACGGTTGGTCAGTGGCCGGTGAGACTTGTCCGTCTTGATGACACTCCATTCTCGACTCGTCTGGTTCAGAAATTTAATCTTCCGACCCGCGGTTGGAGGAACGGACGTAACAGGTCGGTCGGGAAATGATTTCAACGATTGAAATCTCCGGGATCGGTGTGATTGACCGCGCCACTCTTGACTTCGGTGAGGGGCTCACGGTCCTTACCGGCGAGACGGGTGCCGGTAAAACGATGGTGCTCACATCGGTCAATCTTCTATTGGGCTCGCGGGCAGAGCCAGCCTTAGTGCGCGAAGGACGATCTCGCGCGCAAGTCGATGGTGTCTTCATTCTGGATGAGCAACACATAGCTCCTCTGGTCGAAGAGGGAATTGACGTTGAAGATTCGGAGCTGATTGTTTCGCGTACCGTTCTAGCCCAGGGGCGCTCGCGCGCACACGTCGGTGGGCGAATGGTTCCAGCATCGGGGCTTGCCCAGACGGTTGCCCCTCTGATCACAGTGCACGGGCAGGCCGAACAAATGCGTTTAAAAAACCCGAACGCGCAACGTGACCTCGTAGATTCCTACGGCGACCAAGCGCACCAGGATCTGCTGGCCGAATACGAGAAAGCTTGGAAAGAAGCGGTGAACGCCAAGCGTTCTTTCGACGACATTACGAAGAACGCAGATGAGCGTATCCGAGAAACAGAATCGCTAAGCGCAGCTCTTGAAGCGATTGATGCTTTCGACCCTCATGAAGGTGAGGACGAAGAGCTACGACTTGAAGCGCGTCGCCTGATGAGCGTGGAAGACCTCCGTCGGTTTATTGATACTGCAACGGCTTTCATCCGAGGAACTGACGATACAGATGGAGCCTCGAGCCTTCTTCGACACAGTCGCGACCAGATTTCTTGCGCGCGCAGTCTCGACGAGTCGCTCGCGTCTCTTGAACGACAGGCAGAATCGATCGCAATCGATGTTGAGACTCTGGGGGATGACCTGGGAGCCTACGCTCGTAGCCTCGACGCTGACCCCAGTCGTCTTGCATGGGTTCATTCGCGACGCGCTGATCTGAAGAAACTTCTTGAAGGCCGGGCCGATGATGCGACTGGCCTCATTGAATGGGCGCAACGCGCACGTAGGCGTCTTGAAGAGCTTGTGACCAGTGGAAATAATCCTGAGGTCGCCGAAAAGAAACTGAAGGAAGCTCAAGCGCGTGTCCTCGAAGTCGGTTCACGGCTTCACGATTCCCGCGTCCGATGCGGTTGTGAGCTGGCGGAAAAAGTAACGGGGGAGCTGCACGCGCTTGCCATGGCAGACGCGAAGCTTATTTGTATCGTTGAAAAGACAAAACCTACGTCGCATGGCCTCGACGACGTCACTATCCTGCTTCAACCGCACTCGTCGGCCACACCACGCCCACTTGGGCAAGGAGCCTCCGGTGGCGAGCTGTCCCGCATCATGCTGGGACTCGAAGTCGTCTTGGGTGAAAAGAGCACCACGAAGACCTTCATTTTCGACGAAGTTGATGCGGGAATTGGCGGGCAAACGGCGACTGAAGTGGGTGCCCGTTTGAAACGCCTGGCGCAAAACCGGCAGGTTATTGTCGTCACTCACCTCCCGCAGGTCGCTGTCTTCGCCTCGCACCACCTAGTGGTGACGAAGAATGACGGTCTCACCGACGTGCACGTGGTGGAAGGTGAAGCCAGAGAGGCTGAATTAACGCGGATGATGGGTGGAGATGCTCACTCTCCGGCGGCGCGCCGACACGCTATCGAAGTCCTGACTTCAGCCGTGCCACAATCACAGGGATGAGTAGCGAAAAAATCCAGTCCGCTTCAGGCGCGACACAAATCACGGGTATCGTACGCGTTGACAGTCGTGTTCGAAACATTACTGCTCGCATGGAACCCGGTGACATTGCAGTAATCGATCAGGTTGACCTTGATCGTCAAAGCGCGCACGCTCTCGTGTCGCGTGAACCGAAGGCCGTCCTTAATGCCGCGCCTTCGTCGTCAGGTCGCCAACAGGTGCGCGGACCTCGTGTACTTCTCGAAGCAGGAATCATCGTCATCGATGATCTTGGCCCCGACGTGATGTCCCTGCGTGAAGGTGACACCATCACAATCGAAGATGGTCGTGTTCTTCGCGACGATGAAGTCGTATCGACAGGTCGTCTGCTTTCCCTGCGCGATTTGGAAAACGACGAAGTCGAAAGCCGACAGCTCATTTCAACGCAGATCGGTTCATTCGCAGCCTCGATCGAAGAATTCCTTGATCGTGATGGAGGCGTCCTACGAGGTGTTGGCGTTCCGACCTTTAAGAAAGACCTCGAAGGAAAGCCCGTTGTTGTCGTCCTTGACGATTCCCAGACCAAACAACAGCTGAAGAACCTGAAGCGTTGGATCGGCGATGCGTCTCCGATCATCATCGGTGTTGACGGAGGTAGTGATCTGGCGCGTTCTGCCGGGTTTAAACCTCAGATCGTTGTCGGTGACATGGATCAGATCAGCGATAAGGTTCTTCGTGGAGCAGGCCGTAGGATTCTTCGACGCGGTCACGACGGTATCGCTCAAGGAAGCGAACGACTCAACCGCATGGGTCTGCACGCCGACGTTGTCGAAATGTCGGGTTCGTCCGAAGACGTTGCCCTGCTGGTAGCTAAGCATTCGGGCGCCTCGTCGATCGTTCTCGTCGGTGGTCACCACGATCTTGACGATTTCGTTGACCGTGGTCGCTCCGCGATGTCGCCCTCATTCTTTACTCGACTCGTTGCCGGGGATGAACTCGTTCAGGCTCGAGCAGTTGCCGCCAGCCACCGCCCACGACTCTCAGGTTTCTGGATCGTGCTACTGGCGTTGGTGATGATTGGTGGAATCGGTGTTGCTCTCTGGGCGACGCCGTGGGGCAATGATTTGTTCTCATCGATTATTTCGCTTGCGAGCCCGTCCACCCCATTGTCCCCTGACTCTTTGACGAACCTCAACTGAGGAGATACAAAATGATGAATTTCCGTTACCACCTGGTATCGCTGATCGCAGTGTTCGTGGCGCTTTCGATCGGTGTCATCCTCGGTTCTGGTCCGTTGCAGTCCCGAATCTCTGGGGCTCTTGCAGATAAGAATGCAGCATCTTCCGTTGCCGATGCCCAGGCTCTTGCTCAGGCTCAAGCTTTGGCAAGCGCTGAAGCAGCAGGTCTTGATGCGATTGCATCGAACAAGCTTGATGGCACTCTGTCCGGCATGAAGGTAACAACAATTGGTCTGCCCGGAGCTACGGCTGAAGACATTACTACGGTCAGCGATCGCCTGTCCGCCGCTGGCGCCGAGGTAATCGGCCATGTCTCGCTGACGGACAACTTTGATAACGCTGGAATGTCTCAGTACCGTGAGACCCTTTCAAGCCCCCTTTCGAGCCATATGTCTAATCTGCCCTCATCTGCATCGGGCGAAGCAATCATCAGCTTCGGCATCGTTGCAGTCTTGACGACTACGGGTTCTGAAACGGACCTCGTGAAGGAGATTTTGACTGACGATTCCACTCCGATTATGTCGATCGCCACGGATCCGGCCGGAGCAACAGAAGCCATCGTTGTCGTCGGCCCGCGTGCTTCGGCAACTGTTTTAGCTCAGAACTCTGCAGATTCTTCCCAGTCTGGCGTTGTGGAACGTGCTCCTCAGGCGTGGTTGGGTCTTGCTCAGGCGGTTACTTCTGTTCCGAAGTCTGCGGTTATCGTCGCCGATGCTTCGACGGATTCGTCCATGGGACAGGTTCTGCGCACTCAGGGTGCCCAGGTCACGTCAATCGATTCGCCTGGCACGACGCTGTCGGCAATCTCAGCCGTCATCTCCCTGAAGGATGCGTCCGCAACTGCTCGCGCATACGGCGTTCAAAATGGCGCCACTGCGGTTATACCTGAGCTTCCGTGATAGGAGCTATCGTTTCGCCTCAACGTTCGTGACAGCGAGCCACTAGCGCTTCCACCACGTGGCGTTTCCAACTGTGCGGTGCGTATCATCTTGGCCTTCTGAGTCGAGGTGATACGCACCGTTTTGTTATGCTGGAGTCCCATGGTGATGTCTTCAACGCGCGCTATGGGCGCAGATCAAATGGTAACCAAGCAGATTTTTGTTACTGGCGGTGTCGTCAGTTCACTGGGTAAAGGGTTGACCGCTTCAAGTCTTGGTCGTCTTCTTCGTTCTCGTGGTCTTTCTGTTGTGATGCAGAAGCTTGATCCGTACATTAACGTCGATCCGGGCACAATGAACCCCTTCCAGCACGGTGAAGTTTTCGTGACGGAAGATGGTGCTGAGACCGACCTCGATATTGGTCACTACGAGCGTTTCCTTGATGTTGCTCTTTCGGGTGACGCAAACGCGACAACCGGTCAGGTCTACTCGACGGTGATCGCGAAGGAGCGTCGTGGTGAATACCTTGGTGATACCGTCCAGGTTATCCCGCATATTACTGATGAAATTAAACGCGTGATGCGTTCCCAGGCTCGTCCTGATGCCGAAGGCAACACTCCTGACGTGATCATCACGGAAATTGGTGGCACCGTCGGTGATATTGAATCTCAGCCGTTCCTCGAAGCTGCACGTCAAGTGCGCGCCGATCTTGGTCGCGAGAACGTTGCCTTTGTTCACGTTTCGCTGATTCCGTTCCTGCCGGCTGCCGGCGAACTGAAGACGAAGCCGACGCAGCACTCTGTTGCTGCTCTTCGTTCGATCGGTATTGCTCCCGATGCTCTTGTGTTGCGCACGGATCGTCCGCTTCCTGAGGGGATTAAGGGCAAGGTCGCGCTGATGTGCGACGTTGACCGCGATGCCGTCATCGAGTGCAAGGATGTGTCGTCGATTTACGAGGTTCCGCCGACGCTTCACCGTGAGGGACTTGATGCCTACTTGGTTCAACGTCTTGGATTGCAGTTCCGCGATGTTGATTGGACGGAGTGGAATGGCTTGCTCGAGCGGGTTCATTCCCCGAAGTACCGCGTTGAGGTTGCCCTGGTTGGCAAGTACATTGATCTGCACGATGCGTATCTGTCGGTTCAGGAAGCCATCAAGCACGGTGGCTTTGCAAACAATGCTCGCGTTGACATCCGCTGGGTCGCGTCCGATGGTTGCGAGACGCCCGAAGGTGCCAGTCGTGAACTTGCCGGTGTAGATGCGATCTGTGTCCCCGGCGGTTTCGGTGTACGAGGCATCGAAGGCAAGCTTGGTGCCCTGCGCTGGGCACGTGAACACGGCGTTCCTACTCTGGGCCTCTGCCTTGGCTTGCAGTGCATGGTGATTGAAGCATCGCGTAACATGCTGGGTCTGGCTGGCGCTTCTTCGACGGAGATGGATCCCGAGACTTCCGATCCGGTTGTTGCCACGATGGCCGACCAGATGGACATCGTTTCCGGCGAAGGTGATCTTGGCGGCACGATGCGCCTTGGCTCTTACCCTGCAAAACTCACCGAAGGTTCCATTGTTGCTCAGGCGTATGGAACGACCGAGGTGACCGAACGTCACCGTCACCGCTACGAGGTCAACAACGCCTATCGCGATCGCCTTGAAGCGGCGGGCCTGCATATTTCCGGTACTTCGCCCTCGGGTGATCTGGTTGAGTTCGTTGAGCTTGATCGTTCCGTGCACCCGTACTACGTGGCGACCCAGGCTCACCCGGAGTTCAAGTCGCGTCCGACGAACCCGCATCCACTGTTCGCGAGCCTCGTCCACGCTGCCCTGGAACGCCACAAGGGACGCTACTCGTCGAACCAAGACACTCATGTCGTTGAGGAATCGGCGAAATGACCTTGCGTGAAGTTGCGGCCTCTCAGGCGAAGGCCGAAGGCGACACTCCAGCTCAATTCGAGGTCATTGAACACCGTCATCTGTGGGATGGTCGGGTCATCGGGCTTGAAGAGGATGAAGTTCGTCTGATTGAAGACGCTGAACCTGTCCTTCGCCAGTACACCACGCACCCAGGTGCGGTCGCTGTCGTGGCGTTGCGGGGCGAAGCTGGCAACGAAGAGGTACTTCTTGAACGTCAGTATCGTCATCCGGTGCGAGCAAACCTATGGGAAATTCCCGCGGGATTGCTCGATATCGAAGGGGAAGACTATGTCTGTGCCGCCCAGCGAGAACTGGCTGAAGAAGTTGATCTTCAAGCCAATCAATGGGATGTTCTGGTCGACTACTTCACATCGCCGGGAGGATCTGTTGAATCGCTTCGTATCTTCCTCGCGCGTGATCTGGTCGAGCTTGATCAGGAGTTCGAACGTCTGGACGAAGAGGCACTCATGGTGAGTTCCTGGGTGAAGCTTGATGACGCTGTGGACATGATCTTTGCTGGCAAGTTGCACAACCCATCTGCGGTAACTGGAATTCTTGCAACCTGGAATGCGCGAGCACGTGGTTGGAAGAACCTCCGACCTGCGGATTCACCCTGGATGCGCTAAGGAAACGTGTGGCGTTTTTGACACGTCTGAATTTCGATAAGCATATTGTGCGTAAAAGGACGTAGACTCTGACATAGATTCCCATGTGAACAGATGATCGGAGGCCTTGTGGGCGAACAGCTCGATGCGCGAACTCGCGAGCAAGTCCTCGATTTGATCGTCGAAAAAGGACCCGTGACTGCAACCGTCATCGCTCGAATTCTTAAGCTGACTACCGCAGCCGTGCGCAGGCACATCACCATCTTGTTGGATTCGAAAGAAATCATGGAGATGGAACCGGCGCAGTTGCAAAAGCGCGGTCGTGGACGCCCGGCTCGTCACTATGTCGCAACACCGAACGCGCACACGAAGTTGCCTGACGGATATTCCGAGCTAGCTGTCAAAGCCCTCGGTTACCTTGGACAGGTTGGCGGTGGGGAAGCGATTGATTCTTTCGCGGCCTCTCGTTCGCGTGAAATTGAGCGTCGCTATGCGCCTATCGTGCGCGAAGCTGGCTCAGACCCGAAGGTCCGTGCTCAGGCTCTTGCCGATGCACTGACTCAAGACGGTTATGCTGCGACGGTTCGAGACATCGGTAATGGCAATTTTGCTATTCAGCTATGCCAAGGGCACTGTCCTATTCAGGAAGTTGCCGGTGACTACCCGCAGCTCTGCGAGGCAGAAACCCAAGCGTTTAGTCGACTTCTTGATGTTCACATTCAGAGGCTTGCAACTCTTGCCGGCGGTGGTCACGTCTGTACGACTCACATTCCCGTGGGCGCACCCGTGCTTCGTTCGGCTTCACGAGCCACTCGGCGTAAGTAGAGCGTGCTTGAAATTAAGAATGGAAGGTTGACACCACTATGACCCAGTCACCGCAGGTCACTGACCTCGATGACCGTCACATGAGTGATGATGAAATCATCGACTCAATTGGCGCGTATGAGTATGGATGGCGCGATAGCGACGAGTACTCAAAGAATGCTGAATACGGCATTAATGCGGACGTTGTTCGTTCGATCTCGGATCATAAGAATGAGCCGGAGTGGATGCGTGAACGTCGTCTGAAGGCACTTGAAATCTTCGATCGCAAGCCGATGCCCACATGGGGCCCGGATCTTTCGGATATCGACTTCGATACGTTCAAGTACTACGTCAGCCCCACCGACCGTCAGGTGAATGCGTGGGAAGACCTTCCCGAGGAAATTCGCAATACCTACGATCGTCTGGGTATTCCGGACGCTGAAAAGAATCGCCTGGTCTCCGGCGTCGCTGCCCAGTACGAGTCTGAGGTTGTCTACCAGCAGATTCAGGAAGATCTTGAACGCCAGGGTGTCATCTTCCTCGATACCGACACGGGTCTCCGTGAGTATCCAGAAATCTTCCAGGAGTACTTCGGCAAAGCTGTTCCCTCCGGTGACAATAAGTTCTCCGCACTGAACACCGCCGCTTGGTCGGGTGGTTCCTTCGTCTACGTGCCACCAGGCGTTCACGTCGACATCCCGCTTCAGGCCTACTTCCGCATTAACACTGAGGCTCTTGGCCAGTTCGAACGTACGCTGATCATCGCTGATGAGGGCTCCTACGTTCACTACGTCGAAGGGTGCACCGCGCCGATTTATGACGAGAACTCACTGCACTCAGGTGTTATCGAAATCTTCGTCAAGAAGGGTGCACGCGTTCGCTACACGACGATCCAGAACTGGTCGACCAACGTTCTGAACCTCGTGACCCAGCGCGCCATCGTCGAAGAAGGCGGAACTATGGAGTGGGTCGATGGCAACATGGGTGCCGCGATTACCATGAAGTACCCCGCCTGCTTCCTCATGGGCGAGCATGCCCGTGGAGAGACATTGTCCATCGGTTTTGCAGGCCCCGGTCAGCACCAGGACACTGGCGCCAAGATGGTCCACATGGCACCGCACACCTCTTCTTCGATCGTGTCGAAGTCCGTGTCTCGTGGCGGTGGCCGTACCTCGTACCGCGGTCTGGTTCAGATCAACGCCCGCGCACGGCACTCGAAGTCCAACGTCCTGTGCGACGCGCTTCTTGTCGACAAGGTTTCACGTACCGATACCTACCCCTATGTTGACGTCCGAACCGATGACGTCGAAATGGGTCACGAAGCAACCGTTTCGAAGGTGTCGGCAGACCAGCTCTTCTACCTGATGAGCCGTGGCCTTGATGAGAACGAAGCAATGGCAATGATCGTTCGTGGCTTCGTTGAGCCGATCGCGAAGGAACTCCCGATGGAGTACGCGCTCGAACTCAACCGCCTGATCGAACTGCAGATGGAAGGATCCGTCGGCTGATATGACGACACAAGAAGTGATGAATAAAGCGCACTCTCACGGCGGCGTCGAAAAGGGCGGCCACGCCAGCCGCGCAGACCGCCCGGTTTCCTTCGATCTCGATGCAATCCCGACCCCGCACGGTCGCGAAGAAGACTGGCGTTTCACCCCGATGCGTCGCATCGAACGTCTTTTTGAGGTTGAAAACTATGACCAGGGTGATGCCCCGGTCACCGTTGAGGCTCCTGAATGCGTGACAGTTGAACAGGCTGATCGCTCCGATTCTCGCTTGGGTACTGTTCTTGCTCCCGGTGATCGCACAGCGGTTGTCGCATGGAATCAGTATGGTGAGTCGACAATTGTTTCTGTTCCTGCCCAGATGCAGGTCAGCGAACCGATCCGTCTGAACGTTGACGCTGTTGAAGGAACTCGCGCCCAGCACATCTTCGTTGAGGTCGGCGAACTTGCCGAAGCGACGATCATCCTGAACCACCGTGGCTCTGAAGAAGCAGCTGTCAATCAGACCATCGAAGTGAACGCAGGGGACGGCTCGAAGGTCACCTTCGTTTCAATCCAAGAATGGGATGACACCACACTGCACGCCTCAAACCACCGACTGGCACTGGGCAAGGATGCTTCCCTGACGCACATCGTTGTTACTTTCGGTGGCGACCTGGTCCGTATCTCTTCCGATACTGATTTCCGAGGCCCCGGTGGCGAACTCAACATGCTGGGCCTGTACTTCGTTGACGGCGGTCAGCACCTCGAGCACCGCGTGTTCGTTGACCACTCCCAGCCGAACTGCTACTCGCGAGTCACCTACAAGGGTGCTCTGCAGGGCAACGGCGCACACTCGGTGTGGATTGGCGACTGCCTGATCCGGGAAGCAGCCGACGACACCGACACCTACGAACTGAACCGCAACCTGGTCCTCACCGAGGGCGCCAAGGCCGACTCTGTTCCGAACCTCGAAATTGAAAACGGTGAAATCCGCGGAGCTGGACACGCATCCGCAACCGGCCGTTTCGATGACGAACAGCTCTTCTACCTGATGAGCCGAGGAATCAGCGAACACGAGGCACGTCGTCTTGTTGTCCGTGGTTTCTTCGCCGAGCTCATTAATCAGATTGGTGTGCCCGAGGTGGTTGACCACCTCATGGAGGCCGTCGAGGCCGAACTCGCCAAGTCCCGAACGAACTGACCCTGCGCGCCATGTGGCGCACCAACTATTGCGGCCTCGCGCCGACAAGGAGAAACAATGTCGACTTTGACGATCAAAGATCTGCATGTCACGGTTGAAACCGCTGACGGCCCCAAGGAGATCTTGAAGGGCGTGAATCTGACCATCAAGTCCGGTGAAATCCACGCCATTATGGGGCCGAACGGTTCGGGCAAGTCCACGCTTGCCTATGCACTCGCCGGCCATCCCGAATACACCATCACCCAGGGCGAAGCATGGCTCGACGACAAGCTCATTACTGAGATGAGCGTTGACGAGCGCGCCAAGGCCGGTCTGTTCCTGGCCATGCAGTACCCGGTTGAGGTTGCGGGCGTTTCCGTTTCCAACTTCCTGCGTACCGCTAAGACCGCTATCAACGGTGAAGCACCGCAGATCCGCCAGTGGGTCAAGGACGTGAAGTCCTCTATGGAGCACCTGCGTATGGACGAAGACTTCGCTGAGCGTGACGTCAACGTCGGTTTCTCCGGTGGTGAGAAGAAGCGTCTTGAGATCCTCCAGATGGAACTCCTGCAGCCGACCTTCGCAGTCCTGGATGAAACTGACTCCGGTCTGGACGTCGATGCTCTGCGCATCGTGTCTGAGGGTGTGAACCGTGTCCATGACACCACCGGCTGTGGCGTCATGCTGATCACTCACTACACGCGCATTCTTCGCTACATCAAGCCGAGCCACGTTCACGTCTTCGTGAACGGCCATGTTGCCGCCGAAGGAGGCCCCGAGCTTGCTGACCAGCTTGAAGAAGAAGGCTACGACAAGTACCTGGGTCTCTGATCAACATGAATTCGCTTCTCGGAGCAGACTTTAGCGCTGTAGAGCTCGAAGCTATCCGTTCGGATTTCCCGATTCTCGCTCGACTGGGGCGCGGAGGGAAGCCGATCGCGTACCTTGATGCCTCTGCAACGTCTCAAAAGCCTGCCAGCGTCATTGATGCGGAAGCGAATTTCTACCGTCGTTCGAATGCTGCTGTTCACCGCGGAACCCATATTTTGGGGGACGAAGCGACCAGCGCGTTCGAAGACGGACGTAGTGCGCTCGCCTCGTTTATCGGTGGGCGCAGCGATGAGATCGTGTGGACCAAGAACGCGACCGAAGCCATCAACCTTGTTGCTCTGTCTATCGGTCATGCGTCTGTTGGCCGTGGAGGCACGGCTTCGACTCCACTGAGAATTGGGCCAGGAGACACGATCGTCACCACTCGCTCAGAACACCATGCGAACCTCGTTCCGTGGCAGGAATTGTGCGCACGAACCGGCGCTGAACTCAAATGGCTGGATCTGACTCCTGACGGTCGCATTGACCTTGAGACACTCGACGTCATTACGCCCAACACTAAGCTGGTTGCTTTCACTCACGTGTCGAACGTGACGGGCGCGATCTCTCCCGTCGATGCGATTGTCGCAAAGGCACGCAGTGTCGGAGCTCTTGTTTTGGCTGATACCTGTCAGTCGAGCGCGCATATGGCGATTGATGTTCGTGCCATGGACGTGGATTTTGCTGTCATGTCATCGCACAAGATGCTTGGTCCTACCGGCGTCGGTGCGTTGTGGGGCAGGCGGGAACTCCTCGACATGATGCCTCCGGTTTTGACCGGCGGATCAATGATCGAATACGTGACGATGGAGGAATCGACGTACATGCCCGCTCCCGAACGGTTTGAAGCGGGATCTCAGCCCGTAGCTCAAATCGCAGGTTGGACGGCTGCGCTTGAATACCTGAGCGCTATTGGTATGGATCGCGTACACGCCCATGAGAAAGCCCTAACGCAGCGTCTGCTTGATGGGGTTGCCTCACTCGACGGTGTGAAAGTCCTTGGCCCAACAACCGATGTGGATCGTGTGGGCGTCGTGGCATTCGCAGTCGATGGTGTCCATCCGCACGATGTCGGTCAGATTTTGGATGCTGATGATATCGCGATTCGTGTCGGTCATCATTGCGCGATCCCACTTCATACGTTCTTCTCTGTTCGATCGTCCGCACGAGCATCCGTTGCAGTGTCGACGACTGAAGAAGAAATCGATCGTCTGGTCGCATCCCTTGGACGCGTGAGAGAGTTTTTCGGAGGATTCTGATGTCAAGCTTGGATCAGCTCTATCAGCAGGTCATCTTGGATCATGCCCGCGCCAAACACGGCCGAGGCGATGTGGAAGAGGTTGCGGCCTCGTCGCACCAAGTCAACCCCACGTGCGGCGACGAAGTAACCCTTGGCGTTACTCTCGCTAACGACGGCTCGATTGAAAAGCTTGTGTGGGATGGCGATGGTTGCTCGATTTCTCAAGCATCTCTGTCCATGCTGAACGACCTGGTCGCGAACCACTCGATTGAGGAAGCACGCATAGCATATGCGTCCATGGAATCGATGATGCATTCGAGGAACAGGGGAGTGCCCGACGAAGTCCTTGATGCTTTGGGGGATGCAGCGGCTCTTGAATCCACTTCTCAGTTTGCCAATCGCGTGAAGTGTGCACTGCTCGGCTGGTATGCCTTGCGTGACGCGCTTGCACAGCTCGGAACCGACATCGCAGGAGGTAATAAATGAATAACCCCATGGCAGCTCCGGAGCCTGTGGAGCAGCGTTTCGGCGCACCACCGGCACACGAACAGTCTGAGAATGTTCGCCAGATTGACGGCACAGACATCGTTGAAAACGGTTCTTTGAAGGGTGAAGATATCCTCGAAGCACTCAAAGACGTCATCGATCCTGAACTTGGCATTAACATCGTTGACCTTGGACTGGTCTACGGCGTGAATATTGCTGAGAACGACACAGTTGTTCTCGATATGACACTGACCTCTGCTGCCTGCCCGCTGACGGATGTCATCGAGCGTCAGGCACAGTCCGTTCTTTCCGCATTGACACCTGAAGTGACTATTTCTTGGGTGTGGATGCCACCGTGGGGGCCGGATCGTATTACTCCGGATGGTCGTGAGCAACTCCGCGCAATTGGTTTCAACATCTGAGCTGGTTTCAACGTCTGAGCGTGATCAGTGGTGGACTCTCGACGCCGGCACGGTTGAGGACACGCCGATTAAGGGATGGCGGGGATCATGGCAGGTTCGCTTCTGCCTCTTTCCGGAGGCGTGGCGCTCAGGCTACGAAAGCAGAGCATCATTCAGCGACCGTCTAGTATGTCTGGTCATCCCACAGGTCAGATGAGGCTGGGTGTGCCCCTCGTGCGATAATTATTCGCGCACGAGGGGCACACTCGTGTGTACACCGGGGCCGAACACGCAGTTGGATACGACGGTCATGGAGTGGTTCAAGGCAACCTCGTTATTCACAACCACGTAGGATGACCTAAGGAAATATCGCGATCGGTCAATATAGTTAAGTCGATTAAAGCGTGACTGTATGAATCAACAGGGGAGGCGACGAATGGGAGCCAATACCACATTAGTCGCCCGCACTTTTGACATTGTTCGGATGTTTGCATCGGGAGCGACTTCTTCAGCTGTTCGTTCCAGCATCGACATTGAGGAAGAACCCCTGTCACATCTGGTTGACTACCTGTCCGCTGTCGATGATGTCCCGCCCACAACTCAAATCGCGATTCTGGTTGACTCTGACTCATACGACAGACGCCCAGCCTTCACGAATTTTTCTACGTGGCAGAGAACCGCATGGGAGCAAGGGTACGGCGTTCGCATGCTCACCGATATCGACCAGGCGATCTTCGAATCTCTTATCATCATCGACGCGAATCAGACGAACACCTTGCCTCACAGCGCAATCGAGCACCTAGCAGAAAGCGGCAACCAGGTTCTCCTTATTGCTCCTTCAACCACGCAACCTTCAGATTCCGCTTTCGCGAAGACCGCCGGAGTTCAGTTCGAGGGGGAGTCTCACCTTCAGAGGCTCGACGAAGCCAATGATGCAACGTGGCACCTCACCGGTCGCCTCACAGAACCATCACTCAAGCATGCCGGAACGCATCTGAAGACTTCGACTGCTCCCCTGAAACTTACCGCGACTGATCCGAGCCTTGAACGAACACGTCAACTGATGAATGAGCCTCGGCCAGCATTGCGCGCAGCAAACTGGGCACGTGTCTTCACCCCGGGTGACTCGACCACCACGTTAGCGAGCGTTGATGATCCACTCAGTGAGCTTGATGGTCACCCGATCATCACCAAACGTGCCGTCGCAAACGCGCACGGGGAAGCGGGCGGAAACGTGTGGCTTGTCGGCGCTGATCTTGATGCATTCACCCGAGCAACACTGCTCAGACTCATCAGCGTTCATGCGCGTATCCGGCCAATGAACCTACAATTCCCGCGCGGTATCGAAGTCGTCCAACGCGCTCACATGACGTTTATTGTGAATCACGGTAGCACGATGGCAGAACTCTCCAACGTTCATGGATTAGATGTCATCAGTGGTAATACGTGCACGGGGCACGTTGCTCTTGCCCCGCACTCGGTCATGGTCGTCGTCGGAGAATAACAGCCGTTCAGTCGTTATTTCCTGAGCCTCATATCGGATTGATGAAATGAAACAGATAAAAAACTCGGTCATCACCGACCGTGGACGCCGTGATTCGATTATTGTCGCCGCCTTGCGATTGGGATATCTGATTGCGTTCGGAGTCGTCCTTGTGTGGCTTGGAATCCAAATTGGGAACTATGCGACTGGCGGTCGTACTATTTCGCTTCTTATTCCGATCATCGCCTGTCTTTTCGTTGCGACCTTCGCCGGCGTTGAAATCGTATATGGTGGCAAGGTCGCCCGTGCGGAAGAAAAACGTATTCGTCGCGATCTTCTGATGCGTGTGTTCAGCTCAACCAGTGAAGAAGCATCTGATCAAGCGCATGTTGTTCAGCTGGCAACCGACAATACGGAACGTGTCACTGAATTTCGCCAGGTCTACTTGGGCCCGACGATCGCGACGATTGTGGCGCCGTTCCTCACTCTCGGATTTGTCGCCGTTGCTTTTGACTGGGTTCTGGGGCTGGGAATCATGATGCTTTGCCCGCTGATTCCTTTGCTGCTTGGTGGCTTCCAGAAGCTTTTCCGTCAGCGTTCATCGGATTCGCGAAAGCAACGAGGCCAACTGGCTGGCCGTTATCTTGATGCGATCCGAAATCTCATCACTATTCGTCTGTTCGGGGCTGGCCCACGAATTGAAGAGGATCTGCGCGTTCAGGGCGAGAAAAACCGAAGCGCAATCATGAAATTGCTGGCAGGAAACCAGATCGTCATCATTGTTCTAGACGGGTTGTTCTCGCTGATCCTGATCTGTGCCACGACTGCACTGACAATCGCACGATTTAATGCGGGTGCTGTCGACCTCGGACAAGCGATCGCAACGATGCTTCTGACCGTACTGCTCGTCGAACCCTTGGTGCAGGTCGCCGGCTTCTTCTACATCGGAATGGGCGGTATTGCATCGCAGAAAGCAATCGGGCGTTACAAAGCGACCCATGACCGCGCCTCCCATGTCGTCAGCCACGATTCGATCGCGAACGACGGATCGATCAGTGTTGATGCTGTTTCCTACGACTATGGTCGCGGTGAAGTGTTGCACGAGGTCTCTTTGAAGGTCCCAGCTGGTCATCGCGTGGCAATCATCGGTCGTTCGGGCGGGGGCAAGACTACTCTTCTTCGCCTGCTACGCGGTGACTTGAGACCCCAGTCCGGCTCCGTTGCTGTTTCGGGCAACTCTTTGGCATCTCTGTCGATCGATCAGGCGCACGCTTTAAGCGCCTCGGTTGCGCAATCAACCTGGCTTTTCACCGGTTCGATCGCTGACAACTTACGTCTTGCACGCCCCCATGCCAGCGAAGAAGAGATGTGGCAGGCCTTGAAACAAGCGCAGGTAGCTGATGAGATTGAGCGGATGCCCGAAGGCCTTCATACCCAGATTGGAGAGCAGGGTGGGCTGATCTCTGGTGGGCAAGCGCAACGAATCTCGATTGCTCGGGCTCTTTTATCCGGACGCACAATTCTGCTTCTCGATGAGCCCACGTCTCAGGTTGATATTGAATCCGAGAAGAAGATTATTCGAGCGATTTCTGAACTTGGACGAGAGTGGACGATTGTGGTGGTGACACACCGTAAGGCTCTGCTTGCACTTGCTGACTTAGTGTATGAGATGCGCCAAGGGGAACTGCACCGCGTGAATGCAAACGAACACACAATTGGCCAGGAGGTTCTCTGATGGAATCACAGCCGAGCGTTCTTCAGCTGGTGAAATGGCTGACTTCGCATACGCGAGACGTCCACAAGCCCCTCTATGTCAGCACCCTTTTCCGCCTCGTCAATCTGTCAATGGATATTGTGCTCTTTGCCCTGGGGGCAGGGGGACTCGTCGCAGTGGTGGCGGGAAATGGAAAATGTGCCACGATCCTGTTCTGGCTAGTCGTTGTTGCCCTGATCAAAGCTAGCGCCTACTACTGCGAGCAATTCACCGGTCATTACGTCGCTTTCAAGGCGCTGGAACTACTGCGCACGATGGTGTTTTCGCGACTGTGGCCAAAGGCCCCCGGGATTGTGTTGCGTTCGAAGAGTGGCGATGTCCTAGCGTCACTGACGCGCGACGTTGACCGGATTGAAGTCGTGTATGCTCACACGTTCGCGCCGGTCGTTTCAGCCATTATCGTTCCGCCCGTATTTCTTATCGGTGCTGGCATTGTTTGGGGATGGCAGATCGTCGCTGTTCCGGCACTGTGCCTCCTGATTGCTCTTGCGGTTGTCCCGTTCCTGGGGGCAAGGAGCTCACTCGAGGCAACCAAACACACACTTGAACTTCGCCGGCACCTGGCTCAGCACGTCACGGATTCTGTCTTTGGCGCTGAAGAGGTAGTGGGATATGGGCGTGTGAATGAACGCCTTGAAGAGATGGACGCTATCGGCTTTCGTATCTCATCGTCGGCGAGTGTTGCCAAACGCGCTAATGCGTTGCGTCGCGCGTTGAATGCTGCACTCACACTTATCAGTACTCTCGCAATCGCCTGGTCAGCAATGAATGCCGGCTATTCTCCCGTCATCGTCGCGATTCTGACCGCTGGAACGCTACGTCTTTTTGAAGGGCCTCGTGGCGTTGAAGATGCGACCGGATATCTGGATCATTCACTTTCTGCTGCGCGCCGTCTCTGGGAAATATGCCATGCGCCCGCGAATGTGGATGACGGCGATGAGGAACTCACCCTTGACCATGCTCCGACGCTCACTTTCGAGAACGTTACTTACACATACCCGTCAGTGAGCGCCCCTGCTCTGAAAGATGTCACTATTTCGGTCAAAAGTGGCGGACACGTTGTATTGGCTGGACCATCAGGGTCTGGAAAATCAACGGTAATGACAATGGTGTTACGCTACGACAACCCCGATTCGGGGCGCGTTCTGATCGACGGCATCGATGTTTCAACGTTCACTTTGGATAGTTTGAGACACAGCGTGGTCGCTGTTTCGCAGAAGAACCAATTGCTCAACACGACTATTCGCGACAATGTCGCTCTGGGTGCGCCGAACGCCAGTGATGAACAGGTTTGGCGTGCTCTTGAATGTGCATGCGTTGCTGATGAAGTACGAGCGATGCCACAGGGGCTTCATACGCGCGTCGCTCAGGGAGGTAGCGCTCTGTCCGGTGGCCAAGTCCAGCGTCTTAGTCTTGCACGCGCACTGGTGATGAACCCGAAGATTCTGATCCTCGATGAAGCAACCGCACAGCTGAACTCTGAGTTGGAAGCCCGGATTCGTCACAACCTTGACACCTTGGATATGACGATCATCGAAGTAACGCATCGTCTTGACCTGATCGATGGCGCAGATCAGATCGTGCTTCTTGACCGCGGTCGGATTGTCGGCGTCGGAAGCCCATCAACGATCCGCTCCGAAGGGAGCTCCCTTGAAGAGTTCTTCACGAGGAACGTCTAGTTGAGGAAGCATGAAGCCGGCACTCACGTATGAGTACCGGCTTTGGTGCACTGAGGAAGGGGATCAGACGGTCTGGCGGGCACTCAGTTGCTCGGTTCAGACTGCGTCCAACACCAAACCAATGGATCGCACCGATATCGGCTACTCAGCGCCCACCACGGGACCTGAGACGACCAGAATCCGACCGTACTTGTTCGTTGAAACTCATGAGTGCACCACCCTCGTTGACCCCCCCTGCGTATTTACCCAACATATCTGCGCGGAAGACTTCAAAGTTACCGTTGTCGATGGAATCACGAATCGCATCAACCAGTCGGACGGTGAACCACTCGTTGTGGATCGTAGCCAGGGTAGAGGCAAGGATTTCGTGTGCCTTGAACAGGTGATGAACGTAGGCGGCACTGTAGTGCGTGCACGTGTAGCAGCCACAACCTTCGACCATCGGGTTGAAATCCCTCTTGAATCGAGCATTCGTAATGTTGAAACGCCCATTGGGGGAGTAGATGGCAGCGTTACGGGCAACGCGCGATGGATTCACGCAGTCAAACGTATCGGCGCCCGCCTCAACACCTCGGAAGAAATCGTCAGGTTCGGATATACCCAGCAGGTGACGCGGACGATCCTCGTCGAGTTCTTCGCTGACCCACGACACAATCGTGCCGAGGTTTTCCTTCTCTAGGGCACCACCGATTCCGAAACCATCGAAACGCGTGCCGTCTTCATCCATATCGTTCATTGTGCGGGCTGCGAGCCTACGCAGATCCTCGTACTGAGCGCCCTGGATGACGCCCCAGAGCTGCTGATACGGCTTGTTTGCACGCACTTTGGTCAGGCGTGCGTGTTCGCGCAGGCAGCGCCTCGCCCACTGATGCGTGCGCTCCAGCGACGTTTCCTGGTAGGAACGCGGGTGGAGCAGGCTGGTCAGCTCATCGAAAGCAAACATGATGTCTGAGCCCAACTGATGCTGAATGTTCATCGATACTTCAGCGGTGAAGCGGTGCTTCGTACCGTCGATGTGCGAGCTGAACACGACACCGTCATCGTCCACGACTGCAGTGGATGCTTTCACGGCCTGCATGTGGAGCTTCGGGTCGTTCGGGTCGGCTGCACCGGAAAACTCTTGGGAGAGCACCTTCTTGAAACCAGCACCCAGCGAAAGAACCTGGAAGCCGCCGGAGTCCGTGTAGGTGGGTCCTGGCCAGTTCATGAATTCGCCGAGTCCGCCGGCCTCGTCAACGAGGTCAGAGCCGGGCTGTAAATACAGGTGGTAAGCGTTCGCGAGTACCGCCTGGGCACCCAAGTCCGCGACCATCTCGGGGACGAGCGCTTTTACATTCGCTTTCGTTCCGACGGGAATGAACGCGGGGGTGCGAATATCGCCGTGGGCGGTGTGCAGGATTCCAGTACGCCCGAGACCGCGTCCACTTTCCAGACGCGACCCCACATCGAAGCCACGGTCCGGTGAACCGGGTTTAGCCCCCAGAGGGCGTTCATCGGATGGGGGAGCAGCAAGCCATTGTTCACTCATGCGGCAAGAACCTCGTTCGACGTTAGACCTTCGCGATTACGGACGAAGGCAATGACACGGTAAGTAATGGGCAGGAGGACGATTTCAACGCCCACCTTGTAGACGTATCCGGTGATGATGTAATTTGCGAATTCGGCCCCTGGAATGACACCGATGAAGGCGATCGTGCAGAAGAGGACGGTGTCGAAAAGCTCGCCGACGACGGTGGAACCGACGAGGCGTGCCCACAGGTGATCCGCACCCCAGCGTTCGCGAATTTTCACGAGGACCAGCGCGTTGATCAGTTGGCCTGCTAGGTAGCCGATGATCGAGGCGGCCACGATACGAGGCACGAATCCAAGGACCGCTTCGAACGCAGCCTGATTATCGTAGCCGGGGCCAACCGGTGCGACCTGAACAAGGAGGAAGGTGAGTGAGGCCAGTACTGATGCGACGAATCCGAGGACGATGACGCGACGAGCACGACGGAAACCGTAGACCTCGGACAAGACATCGCCCAGAACATAGGTCAGCGGGAAAAGGATTGCTCCACCGTCGAAAACAAGATGGATCGGTCCCGCATCAAGCGCCGTGACCTTGGTGCCCGCAATATTCGAAATGAGAAGGAAAGCCACAAACATCACGGCAATAATGTCGAAGATCTTTGGTGTGCGTGCTGATTCTTCTGGCGAAGTCAATGAAATACCCCTACCTCTGTTTCAGATGTACGCCTTCAATTGTGCCTGCCCGTAGGGCGTATCACCTTATTTGAGTAGGGTGTACCTGCCCACAACCACTAAAATTGTCGGGTGATCAACGTACAAGACTTCTCCCTCAGCATTGGGCCAAGAGACCTTGTGAAGAACGTGTCCTTCAGGATCGATAAGGGAATGCGTATCGGTCTTGTCGGTCGCAATGGTGCGGGAAAGACGACGACCATGCGTCTTCTTGCCGGCGAATCAGATCATGGTGCTGCTGAGTACTCCGGCACGATTACGAACAACGGAAAGATCGGGTACCTCGCTCAGGACACTCACATCGGTGATCAGTCCCTCACTGCTCGCGAACGCATTATCTCGGTGCGTGGAATCGACCAGATCATCGCAAAGATCCGTAAAGCCGAACACGAGATGTCAACGACTGAGGGCAATCGCCAAGTGAAAGCGATGGAGCGCTACGTGCGACTCGATCAGGCATTCACGAACGAGGGCGGCTGGGCCGCGAACGCTGAAGCGGCACAGATTGCCCACTCACTGGGCCTCGAAGATCGTGTCCTTGAACAGAGCCTCGACACTCTATCTGGCGGTCAGCGCCGACGTGTTGAACTCGCACGCGTCCTATTCTCCGGAGCTGACGTGCTTCTCCTTGACGAGCCCACAAACCACTTGGATCACGATTCGATCATGTGGTTGCGTGACTGGATCAAGACATTCCCCGGTGGCGTCATGATGATTTCCCACGACGTAAAGTTGCTGGGGGAGACCGTCAACCAGGTCTTCTACTTGGATGCGAACCGTGCCGAGGTCGATATCTATCACCTGGGCTGGGATGCCTACCTGAAGCAACGCGAAGAAGACGAACGCCGTCGTCGCAAGGAACGCGCAACCGCTTTGAAGAAGGCTGAACAGCTGAAGGCCCAGGGCGAAAAAATGCGTGCGAAGGCCACAAAGGCAGTGGCAGCTCAACAGATGCTACGACGCGCTGAAGAGCTTTTTGCTCAGGCGGGTAGCGAGGAAGTTCAGGAAAAGGTGGCGCGTCTACGTTTTCCAGAGCCTCTTCCATGTGGCCGAGTCCCGCTGACTGGCGAAGGCCTGTCGAAGTCCTTTGGATCGTTGGAAGTGTTTACCGGTGTTGATCTTGCAATCGATAAGGGAGCAAAGGTTGTTGTCCTCGGTTTAAACGGTGCCGGTAAGACCACCCTGCTACGAATCCTCGGTGGCATCAGTGAACCTGATTGTGGCGCGATTGTTGCGGGGCACGGGTTGAAACTCGGCTACTACGCGCAGGAACATGAAACCTTGGATAATTCCAAGACTGTTTTCCAGAACATGGTTGATGCTGCGCCGAACCTTGACGATACTCACGTCCGCAACGTCCTTGGTCAGTTCCTCTTCTCGGGTGACGATGCAGACAAGCCGACGTCCGTTTTATCCGGTGGTGAGAAGACCCGTCTCGCTCTGGCAACACTCGTTGTTTCCGGCGCGAATGTCCTTCTCCTTGACGAGCCGACGAATAACCTCGACCCTGCGTCCCGCGAAGAGGTCTTGAATGCACTCGACACGTATGAAGGTGCGGTCGTTCTGGTGACACACGACCCGGGCGCTGTCACCGCGTTGAATCCCGATCGTGTTCTGTTACTCCCGGATGGGGACGAGGATCTCTGGGATGACTCTTACCTTGATCTCGTCACCCTCACCTGATCTGACATTGCTACGCGCTGGCTGACTGCCCTGCGTAGCACATATGGGTGTGGGCCCAGCGATTTCGCTGGGCCCACACCCATCTCAGGATCGTGTGTGAAGCAGGAGCCTCGTACACCGCGTCAGAGCACCTTCGAGAAGAATTCCTTTGTTCGCTGTTCTTGCGGATTGTCGATCACGTCAGCGGGGCTACCAGCCTCGACGATAACTCCCTCATCCATGAAGACAACCGTGTCAGCGACCTCACGTGCGAAACCAATTTCGTGCGTAACTACAGCCATCGTCATGCCCGACTGTGCAAGATCCTTCATGACCTGCAGAACTTCGCCCACCAGTTCGGGGTCAAGCGCCGATGTTGGTTCGTCGAAAAGCATGATCTCCGGATCCATCGCCAGAGCGCGAGCAATCGCCACACGCTGCTGTTGACCACCGGAAAGCTCCGAGGGATAGTGATCCGCACGATCCGACAATCCGACGCGTTCAAGCAGTTCAAGCGCACGCTGTTTCGCCGTTGCCTTATCCACCTTCGCAACATGGATCGGTGCTTCCATGACGTTTTCCAACGCAGTCTTATGCGGGAACAGGTTGAAACGCTGGAATACCATGCCAATGCGCGAACGCTGGGCGGCGATGACCTTGTCAGCCAGCTCGTGCAACTGGCCAGCATCGTCCCTGCGGTATCCGAGAAGCTCGCCATCAACGCTCACTTCACCAGCACTAATCTCTTCGAGCTGATTCAGGCAACGGAGCAACGTCGACTTCCCTGAACCCGACGGACCCAGAATTACGCACACCTCGCCGGACGCGATCTCAAGATCAATGCCCTTGAGCACGTGAAGGTCACCAAAGAACTTGTGGACGCCTTTGACGCTCACCATAGGAGTTGAAGATTTCACGGTGTCACATCCAAGAATTGAGTCGAGGTTGAAGCGGTCGCGTTATCGCGACGATCAAAGCCCTTACCGAAGTAACGTTCAATGTGTGCCTGGATCCACATCAAAATGCTCGTGATGAACAGGTACCAAAGAGCAGCCGCAATCAACAGCGGAACCGGCTGGAACAGGGACTGGCCCTTTGTCGATGCAACGAACGTCAGTTCCAACGTGAACGGAATCGCCGAAACAAGCGATGTCGTCTTCAACATGGAAATCGTTTCGTTGCCGATCGGCGGGACAATCACGCGCATCGCCTGGGGCAAAATAATGCGACGGAAAATCATCGAACGAGGCATACCAAGAGCGGTGGCAGCCTCCCACTGACCCTTATCAACAGACAGTAAGCCGGCGCGAATAATCTCAGCAAGGTAAGCGCCTTCGTTGAGTCCCAGACCGATGAACGCCATCCAGAACGGTGTGAAGTACGTTGCCGTGTCGAAGGAAACGAACGGTGGAGCAAACGGAATGCCAAGCTCAATCTGCGGGTACAGCGTGGGTAGCAGTGACCAGAAGATCAACTGCGTGTAGATCGGGGTACCTCTAAAGAACCAAATATAGGCTGTGGCAACCCAGCGCAGAACCGGGTTAATCGACTGGCGCATAATCGCAAACGTGATGGCGAGGATCGTGCCAATTGTCATCGCGATGACAGTCAGAATCAACGTGTATACAACGCCTGAAACGATCGTCTTCGAGAAAAGCCATTTGCCAACGACATCCCACTGGTAGTTGTCATTGGTAATGAAACCCGTGGCGAGGAGCAGCGCAAAGATCGCAACGATCACTGCGCTGATCCACCGTCCGGGTCGCGGTACCGGTTTTGCATCAATGAGGGTGATGCCGTCTTTAACGTGTGCCATATGTTTACCTTGCTCAGTATGGGGCTCGCGCCATATGGTGCGAGCCCCATACGTTGAGTTCAAATCAGAGGCCGGGGTTCAGTTCGGCCGTGGTGAGACCGGCATCCTCGGCGCCGTAGGCTGCGAGAATCTTGGTCAGGTAGCCGTTATCCATTAGGTACTGCATGGCCTTTTGGATTGCGTTGGCCAGTTCAGTGTCGTTCTTGGCGACAGCAATACCCTGAGGCTCGGCCTCGATGATGTCACCAACCTGGTCGAGCTTGCCACCGGAGAGTTCAACCGTGTAGCCGATTACGGTGGAGTCAGCCAGAGTGGCGTCGTACTGGCCGCCGATGACCTTGGTTGCAATGTCGGTCTGAAGGTCGAGGGGCATAATCTTGATTGCTTCGTTGCCACCAGCAACGCATTCTTCGGACAGATGCTCAGCGTATTCCTGCTGGTACGTGCCGTTCTGAACGCCGATTGTGGTGCCGCAAGCGTTGGCGGGATCGAAGTTCTTCGGGTTGCCTTGAGCGACAGCGTATGCGGAGCCGACCTCGACGTAGGAGATCATGTTGGTCTGAGCAAGACGCTCTTCGGTGATGGTGAAGGAAGAAGCGCCGATATCAAACTTGGAACCGAGACCCGGGATGATGGTCGGAAACTCTGCGTGAGTCGTGGTGCCTTCTTCAAGACCCATCACCTTTGCCAGAGCCTTGACGATATCAATGTCGTAGCCAACGGGGGTCTGACCGTCTTCAGCGCGGAACTCGGCGGGGGCGTAGTCAGCGGATGTGCCGTTACGCAGGATATTTCGTTCCTTGACTGCGACGGGGACCAGAGCGGCGATTTCATCGACGGTTTCGATCGACGAGATGTCGAATGATTCAATCGCGGTGGCCGATACTGCCCCCTCAGCGGACTGAGAAGTCGAAGAGGTTGACGGGTCGGAGCATGCGGCGAGTGCCATCGATGCGGTAGCAGTCAGGAGGAGTGCTGCAGGAAGCTTGCGCATGGGAGTACCTTTCGGAGATTTTCTCTCTACGCATATAAGTATGCACCCCTATGCATATTATGCATAGGGGTGTCTCGGTATTTGAGTCGAAACTCTCAGCGGCCGCGCATCGCCCTGCGGTTCGGGCGAGCCTTCATCGGATCAATTCCCTTGGGAATCGGCAGAGCATTGGACTGCAACGCATTCAAACGATTCGAAACGGCAGGAACCTCTTCCTTCGTCAGAATCTTCTTGAAACCACGCAACTTGCCCTGCAGCTTCGCAAGTTCCAGCTGGCCTTCATCGTGGCCAGTCTGGATAACGTGAACAGGAACGTTCTTCACAACGCGTTGAACCTTCTTACGCTCAGCTGAAAGAAGTGGCTGAACGTGGCTGGAAGGACCTTCGGAAATAAGAACAACACCGGCGCGACCGATAATTCGCCAGATAACATCCTGCTCGCGCGTGACGTTAATCGGCTGTTCGGGAATGATCCAACCGGACTTGATCTGCGACAAAACAGCGTAGACAGAGCCGACAGTGCCATCGATCTGATCGTATAGAGCACGACGCACCAAGAACGACAGCAGTGACATCGCGATCGTGCTACCTACCAAAACGCCCAGAATTGTCCAGACAATGTAGTTCGCGTGCATCAGGGCGGCGATCGCCAGTGCAAGACAGATCGTTAGGATCCATGCTCCGGCAAGTGCCCATCCGATCCACGGATAGGAGCGCTTTGTAATACGGTATGCGTCCGCGAGGTTGTGGTACCAGCGACGCTTCTTGGGGGCAGTGTTCTCACTCATAGCGAACCTATTCTACCTGTAATGGCGATATTCCAATGCATGGGATCGCAGTTATCCACAAGCTTAGGCAAGGCCGGTCGCTTTCAAGAAATCTGGACCGCACAATGCGGCTATGACTATGCATTCAGATCGCCTTGGAACGATTGCATTTATGACCTCCAACGGTCCGCTGTGGGAGGTCACTCGTGACAATGAAGCACTGTTGATCAGCGTATATAGCTCTGATATCGCGCGTGATCAGATGCAGCGTTGGATTGCATGGCGTGGCCTCGTGCACCCGAATGTGGCAGAGCTGGTGGAAATATCGTCCCAGCCGGATGGTCGCGTGAGTCTTTCTCAGCGTCGGTACGCCGGGCGAACCTTGCAGGCGCTACTCGATAGCGGTCAGCAACTGAACGACAACCAGCGCCGACGTATCGTCGCCGATGTGCGTGCTGGCGTTTGTGCGCTACATGATAGGGGAATTATCCATACCGATATTGCGCCATCAAACATTGTTATCAGCAGTGATTTTCACGCGACGCTGATTGATATTGCCATTCCCGCGCAGGCCGGTGAAGGAACCCCCGGTTTTTCTCTGTCTGCAACAAAGGACCAGCGCAGTGACGATGCCGGAGTTGAAGCCATCGCATGCGCATTGAATATTGATCCACTCGGACTTAACCCCACGCGCGTCGAGCAACGCCCGCTACAACAGACAGTTGACTCACGCTGTGATAATCCGTCTCAGATGAACGATGTAGTCACGTGGCGAAAGGAACACCTTCTCGATAAACATCCACGGGGATTGCCAGCGACTCAGGGGCGGCGACGCGGTGCGCTGGCGGGGATCATCATCGTTCTCCTTAGCGTCATCTATGGAATGACGAGGCCGCCCACACTATCAAACGCGTCCTTCTCAACGGGCGGAATTAAGGCGCAGTCGGTGCCCTCGAGTGGGGGTATTGAACGATCTCGACATCCAGATGCCACGCAATCTGCGCCACTGAGTGAAAATAGGCAATCGGGAGAGACTCAAGAAGAAACTAAGCCGGCAGATCCGATGAAGGGAATGGACCTGGGACAAGGAATCCAACCATTTGGTCGCAATCAGGTTGCTTCGATCGACGACTTCGCAATCGATGGCTGCCCCGACGTCAGCCAGGCGAACGACATCGTCTCCACTTTTATGCATGCGCGAGATCAAGCAGTGATGGATCGTAATATCGCTGACCTGGACAATTTTATGGAAGGGGATGCTCTTCGAGCCGAAGCTGAAAAGATTGCAACCCTTCGCCGCTTTGATGCGTTCGTTAAACATCTGGAATCCGAATCGCACGTGGTCAACCAACCATACTGTTCGGACACGGAGCTCACAATCGAAGCAACGGTGACACAAAGTGAATACCAACGCTGCGAAGGGGCAAAGTGTGTGACTCTTCCTGCTAGTAGCTCGCAAGACGTAGTGATGACTTTTATGCGTCTGACGGGACGAGTTTCACGAACCGCTCAGCAAGACCCTTAGGCGGATCTGGTAAACCCCCAGTTCCCACCGGTTTCCCGGCACGAACTGGGGGTGCCTGAACGTCAGATCGGCAGATTACTTTGCCAGATTGGTTCTACTCAGAGAGCAAGGTCAGCGTCGAAGTTTGCTTCTTCAAGGCGCTTCTTGACCTCCATGAGGTAACGAGCCGCGTCGCCACCGTCAACCAGGCGGTGATCGTACGACAGCGACAAGTACACCATCGAGCGGATCGCAACGGACTCGGAACCGTCGGCTGCCTTGACAACCATCGGACGCTTCACGATCGTGCCAACACCCATGATTGCGGTCTCGGGCGAGTTCAGAACCGGAGTATCGAACAGTGCGCCACCGGAACCGGTGTTCGTGATCGTGAAGGTGGAACCGGTGAGTTCTTCCGGACCAACCTTGGCGTCGCGGGTACGAGCGGCAAGATCGTTGATCGAAGCTGCGATACCCGGGATGTCCTTGGTGCCCGCATCCTTGATCACCGGAACCAGCAGGCCACGCGGGGTATCAACTGCAATACCGATGTGCTCATGGTCGAAGTAGGTGACCTTGTTGTCATCAATGGTTGCGTTGATCTTCGGGTGGAACTGAAGAGCCTCGGTTGCGGCCTTCACGAAGAAGGGCAGGAAGGTCAGCTTGGTGTTGTGCTTGGCGATGAAGGCATCCTTCGAGCGTGCACGCAGAGCTGCAACCTTGGTGACGTCAACCTCGACCACGGTCGTCAGCTGAGCAGAGTTCTGCAGGGACTCCATCATGCGACGAGCGATCGTGAGACGCAGACGCGACATCTTCTCGGTCGTGCCACGTAGTGGTGACGGTTCACGCTTCTGTGCAACCGGAGCTGAAGCAGTCGGAGCCGAAGCTACGGGTGCCGGGGCAACAGGAGCCTTGGCAGCTTCGCGGGCTGCAACAGCATTCTCGATGTCTTCGCGACGGATACGGCCACCAACGCCGGTGCCGGTGATCGTTGCAAGATCAATGTTGGCCTCGCGAGCAAGCTTGCGAACGATCGGGGTTACGTAGCCGGTGTTTGCCACTGCTGCCGGAGTCTGCGATGCGACCGGGGTTCCGGTCGGGGCGGCGGTTTCAACAGCATTGCTCAGTTGATCGAGGGTTGCCGGGACCGGAGTCGGGGCTGCAGGAGCAACAGGCATTGCCGGGGCAACCGGAGCCGGAGTGGCTGCTGCCGGAGCTACAGGAGCTGCAGGAGCTGCGCCCGGAGCCTCAGACGAAATGACGGCGACAACGGTGCCAACTGAAACGGTCTGGTCTTCCTCGACGCGGATTTCAGCGAGGAAACCGGCTGCGGGGGATGGAACTTCGGAGTCGACCTTGTCGGTGGAAACCTCGAGCAGAGGCTCGTCAGCTTCAACGGCGTCGCCAACGGACTTCAGCCACGTGGTGACGGTACCTTCGGTCACGGACTCGCCTAGGGCGGGCATGAGGACCTCGGTGCCGGAAGCGGGAGCAGAAGCGATGGGTGATGCAGGCGCAGGAGCTACAGGCGCTTCGGCAACGGGTGCTGGCGCTGTGGGAGCTTCGGCTACAGGTGCTGGAGCGGAAGTGGCCTCGGATGCGTCACCGATCATTGCGATCGTAGTGCCGACCTCGACGGTTTCGTCCTCGGGGACGAGGATCTCGAGCAGCACACCCGCCACGGGGGATGGAACTTCGGAGTCGACCTTGTCGGTCGAGACCTCGACGATGGGTTCGTCAGCTGCGATCGTGTCACCGACGTTCTTCAGCCAGGTGGTGACGGTGCCTTCAGTGACGGATTCGCCTAGGGCGGGCATTGTTACTGCGGTTGCCATGGATGTTCTCCTTGAAAGACGGGTGTGCTAGTTGTGGGCGTGCAGGGGTTTACCGGCGAGAGCCATTTCCGTGGAAACCGACGATCGGTCCATCTTCAACGCTCACGAGCTTGATGAAGCCTTGGGTATTCAGGATATTAGACTTTCTGTTGCCCGCAAGGTTGTATTCGACGGTTCTGTAGCGGGCGGTGATGTCGCGTCCGTCAACGGTGAGGGTGTTGGCACCAGTCAGGCGACCCCAGCCCTTGACGACCTTGACGTTGTGCGAGGACAACAGCCCCTGAAGGCCCTTGTCAAGCTTGGTGATGACTGAATCGCGGTAGGTACCGGCTATCGCCATGTCGATGCCTTCGAAGGTGGAACGAATGGCGAATGTTTCGGATTCGCAGGCAGCGTCAGCGGTTTGAGCTGCGTGCAGAGAAGCCTTCGTGGGGATGTAACCGCGGTGGAGGCAGGTGCCACCAACCTTGTCTCCATCGATCAAGGCAGCTTTCATTCCCAGTTGGGAAGCACGTAAAGCGGTGGCGTATCCACCGGATCCGGCGCCCAGTACGACGATGTCGTATTCTGGTTCGCTCACGTCTGAGACTCCTTACGTCGTGTTTTCTGCTAACAGTATTGTGAACCATCTAGGCCTATTGTCCCACTTGCGGGCAATGATGTCCGCGCGCAGACGGATGAGATGAGGTGGAACCGGCCACACCGAACATTCGTGCGAAGTGAGGATGATGGTGGGCGCAACGTATGATCAACCTATGAATGAATCCCCGCAGCTTTTGGAGGGCGCCGACGTTTCCGGCAATGGCAAGAGTGTGAAAGATAGGCGCCCGCGAGCGCTTGGCCTTGGTCGTCTTGTTATGGCTATGTTCTGGGCGCTTGGGGCTTGGGTGTTCGTGACAGCGATCGTTGATCTGTTCCATCATCAGAACGCCCTCCCGTGGGGTCCTCAAATTGTCGCGTTGATTGCGGGAATCGTGTATTTCGTTGGTGCGGCGGGCTTGACGCACAATGGCAGGAGAATGCGCATTATTGCCGGCTACAGCATCGGTATTAGCATTGCGGCGCCGATCATTATCGGTATTGCAGGCTTTGATGTGCCCGATCTGATTGTGGCTCGTTCGGCGTGGAGCCGGTGGGGTGCGGACTTTTACTATCTGCCACTCATTATTTCCATGATTGGTGTGGGGTGGATGTGGAGGTCGAATCCGCGCCGGATTGTGGAGTTAGCTGAGCGCCTTGAGCGGCCTCGTTCGTAAAAATGGCGGTGGTGAAAATTTCGGCCTCGCCCCAATGTGCGGGGGACGAGGCCGATTGTGCTGTGTGAAGCGGAATATAGTGTGGGGTCGGTTTAGATTCCACCTGGGAAACCGAGTTGGCGCCATGCTTCGTACAGAACAATCGATGCTGAATTGGCGAGGTTGAGAGAGCGGAGTCCCGGTTGCATGTGAATGCGGACGCGATCTTCGACGCGGGGGTGATTCATTGCTTCTTCGGAAAGGCCGACGGATTCTCGGCCGAAGAGGAGTCCATCGCCGTCCTGATAGGAAACGTCGGCGTACATTGTTGAGGCTCGTCCTGTGAATGCCCAGATGCGTCCGGGAACTTCCGCAAGTGCATCATCAAGGTTTGGGTGTACTTTCACGTGCGCGAGATCGTGGTAATCCAAGCCTGCGCGCTTGAGTTTTGTGTCGGACATATCGAATCCCAGCGGTTCGACCAGATGGAGCATTGATCCGGTGCATGCAGAGAGGCGGATTGCTGCGCCTGAATTTCCAGGAATTTCGGGTTCGAAGAAGATGATGTGAAGCACTCGTTTATCTTGCCACCATTGTTGGTGCGACGGGTAGCCGAAAGAACATGGACTATTGCAATCTGATTTGTACATGGTCGCACCTACTGTATAGAACAGACGTTCTAAATAAGGGGGTGGAAGTCGATTTCGAGCAAAGCGCAGGACTCTTTTTATCTACGAACATTGGGTCGGTATTTCGCGACCGTGGAATCTCGCTATCAAAGAACCAAGGAGGGCCTCATGAGGTTCATTGCTCTATGGATTCCTAACTGGCCTGTGAGCTCGTTGGTCATTGATCTTCCTCCGGGTGCTCCAGGAGCAGTGGGGCATCGCGGAAAAATTGATGTCGTTTCTTTTAGTGCGCGCAAACATGGTGTGCGCCACGGCATGCGTATTGAAACGGCACGGTATCTGTGCCCAGAGCTCATCATCGTGCCTCGGGATCAAGAGCGTGAAGGTAGAAGTTTTGACGCTGTTATCGAAGCCTTCGAGTCAGTTATGGCCAAAGTGATGTGTATGCGTCCGGGCTTCAGTTGGGCGTGGGCTACTCCCGCTACGCGTCGGCACGGAAGCGAAGAAGCAGCCGCAACTGCCATCGTTGATGCTGTTGCACAACAGGTTGGTGTCGAAGCCTTCGTCGGGGTCGCGCAGGGAGTATTTGCTGCAACATATGCGGCGCGAACCCAAAGAATCGTGACCGATCAAGAAATGCCCTCATTTCTTGCCTCAATTCCCGTTCGTTACATTCTGGAACTTCTTGACGGTAAAGAGAAAGAGCAGGCAGCTCAAGACATTGAATTGCTTGCCACTTTGGGGGTGCACACCTGTGGGCAGCTCAAAGATTTAGGTAAGGGCCAGATATATGCCCGTTTTGGAAGCAATGCTGATATCTACTGGAAACTCAGCGAAGGGCACGATGTTTTCGTCCCGCCCATGGAATCTGCGTAGCCGGACCGAAGCGTCACTGTTGAATGCGAAACCTCTGATAACAACGTCGATACTCTTCTTTTCCGCTTCGGTGAGCTATCGGGCAACTATCGCAAAAACTTTACGCTAATGGGTTGGTGGCAGATGCTTTAAACGTCTCGATTAAAGGGCCGAATCAATGCGGTCGCGAACGAACCTGGTCGGGCCTAGGCAATTTTTAGACGAATCGCGTGTCCTTGACAAGATTCGCTATCAACTGCAGGGGTGGGTCAATCTCTTACCTATGAGTGAAGCGGACTCCCATGCTCCGCTCACCATTACTCTGACCGCACTCGCTCCCTACCAACCGCGGGTAAGCGGTCCACTCTGAGGAGGGAATTCAAATTCTGATGACGTCGAACGTTCCATTGACAGGGTGCAATCTCTTCTTGGTGTGAACGGTGTTGTCAGTATTCACCGTCAAGGTGGTTGGGATCCGCGTGAACGCATTGCTTTTATTCCCTGGAATACTCCCAGCTTTTTAACACCTGGGGCAGGGGAGTGGGACGGGACAATCGATATGAGCCCTCAGCCCCTACTATCCGTTCGGCTCCCGGTGCATCTGAACGACTCTTCTTCCTCACCTGTACATGTTGCTCAATGCGGGAAACTGAGTGAAGAACCAGCTTGGATATCTGTTCCAAAAAATAAGCGGGATGCTCAGTCGTGCATGGATTATCGCGGAATTGTTGACCTATCAGCTCCGCAAAGCATTCGTATCTCGCACGGTCCTTGGATAATCCGTGGCAACTGGCGGGATGATTCATCGCCCGCGCGAGCATACCTTCGCGTCATCACCGATCAAGGAAGCGATCTCCTTCTGATTTATACAGACAAACACTGGTGGATAGAAGAGGCTTTCTCAGCAGAATCTGACGGTGAAAGATAAACTGACAGAATGCGCATTTCACCCGAAGAACTTCGTCGCGTCGCTGAGTTCGACGAAGCAATCATTCGCAATCAAGTCGGCTATGCTGCTTGGGCGCGCGCGAGTGCACTGTGTGAAGGAAACAAAGTCACCGATGTTGAGATCGGTGACGACGGAGTTTTTAGCGGACGTGTGGCTTCAACGGGGCTTCGTCTCAAAACCTGGGTTGGACTCAACGGAGGGCAACCTGTTCTGACCTGCGCATGTATTGAAGGGAAAAACTGTCAGCATTCGGTTGCTCTGTTCCTTGAATTACGACGCCAAATCAACGAACTCACAACGGAAGACGAACCAGTTTGGAAAACGCGTCTCCGCTCCTTCACTCATGCTGGGGATTCAAGCGGAGAGCCAATCGCGCTATTGATTGATACTCGCGACCCAGAGCGCCCGTATTGGATGCACCCACTACGCCCCGGCAATCGCATTCAATGGACAAAGAAGCGAGCAACGTGGCCGGATCTGGTGTCGACGCAGTGGGCTTCAGTTTCAGATGGATTATCGCGTTCTCAGCTCGGGTTAATCAGAGAAGGCTATCGTCTTGCAAAAGTGGATGATGGTCGCGCAGCACGAAATGAAATTAGTCTTCAGATGCTCGGAATGGATGCTGCACCGTGGCTACTCAGACTGATCAACCAAGGAATCGAACTCTATTCCAGCCTTGATCCACTGACGCCCATACATTTCGATCGATCATCGTGGGATTTGGGCTGCGACCTTAGCCTGCAGGGGGATGAACTACTCCTGCAGATGATGGCCTTTGACGGGGATAAACGTATCCTCAAACCCCGAATTGATACCGCGACCCGCCTGCTCATCTTGGACGGTGGCACACGGGTAGCCCGTGTTGGTGGGCAAGAACTCATGAACCTATTCGAACGAGGACCGATCTGTGTGCCCGCCGACCAGATCGCCGAACTGACGACCGCGTATATCCCGCATCTCAAACGTCGTTTCGAAGTCTCTTCAATTGACTCGTCAGTCGATCTTGGTGAAGAAGCAACAGTGCGCATTATTGGACAATGCGACCTTGTCGAAGGAAAAGAATTCACCCTCACCTGGTGGGCGGAATACGACTATTCAGGTTCCCCCTCGCGAGTCCGACTTCAGCAGGTCATGGATTTAGAAGCCGTTCGACCGATCGTCGCTTCCCTGAAAACTCTTGCGCGACAGCACGTGCCCGCTTCTTTGTGGGACGGAGAATTCAAAAACCTCCGACTCCCCGCGTGGACTATCCCGCAATTTCGAAAAGATGTGATCGATCAGCTGAATGACTCGCGTCTTGCATGGGAGATCAACGACGCAGTACTGACGTTCATGATTGATGAAATCCCGCTCCATTCATCGATCCGCGTCACGCCAAGCGAAGCGCACAATGACTGGTTCGACCTTGACGTCAGACTCGACGTCGGCGGATATCCGGTTCCATTCAGTGATGTTCTCGAGGCAATCGCCCACTCGGAACACTATCTCTACGTTGACGGACACTGGGTCAGCATCGACAAAGAAACAATTGAATCCATCACAGCACTTCTCGAAGAAGCACGAACCCTTTCTTTTGATGATGAGCCACGCCTCGTACCCGCACATCTTGGCCTCTGGGAAGAACTCGACTGCCTGACGGATACGACTGTCGACTCCCAGCAGTGGGAAGCCCGTCTTGAACACCTGCGTCACGCCGGCGCAGATATTCCACTCCGGAACCCCGTGGGCGCCGCCTTGCGCCCGTATCAAGTTGACGGAGCGCACTGGCTGATCGCTCGAGCCTGTAGCCAAACAGGTGGCATCTTGGCAGACGATATGGGGCTCGGTAAAACCCTTCAGCTTTTAACTGCTCTTGCCTCCCTCAAAGATGCGTCAGTATGTGAAGAAAACGAAGAATCTGACGTCGCATCATCTTTCAAACGCGATCTGCCCACGCTTGTCGTCGCGCCAACATCGGTTTTAAGTACCTGGGAAAAAGAAGCTCAACGATTCTTCCCAGATCTCAACGTGCGCACGATCAATACAACGGGGAAGAGGCGCGAAAGGAGCCTCGCCAGCGAAATCGAAGGCGCAGACATCGTTATCACCTCATACACAATCGTGCGCATCGACGACGAAGAATGGAAACAGATTCCTTTTAACGGCCTTATTCTCGATGAAGCACAAAATGTGAAGAATCCGCGGACCGCCATTCACCGTGTGCTGCGAGGAATAGAAAGAAACTGGACTTTTGCGGTCAGCGGAACCCCGGTAGAAAACTCTCTTGGCGACCTCTGGTCGATCATGGCCCTCGCAATGCCCGGACTACTTCCCAAATGGTCCCTTTTTAACGACAAAATTCGTCGCCCCATCGAAAACGATCACGACGTCACGGCATTGAACCGTCTTCACTCTCTTCTTAGTCCCAACATGATGCGTAGAACCAAAGAAGAAGTTGCCACTGACCTGCCCGACAAGATCGAATCCGTTATCCCCATTGACCTCGGCACGGAGCACCGACGTATCTACGATCAACACCTCATGGCAGAGCGCGCAAAAATACTCTCGCTGACCGACGATCCGAGTGCAAAAATCGATATCCTCGCGGCGCTGACACGTTTGCGCCAACTCGCATTGGATCCCGGTCTTGTCGACGCAACATGCGGACACATCGGCTCGGCAAAAATCGAGTACCTCGCCACTCAACTTGAACAAATCATCCCAAGCGGACACCAAGCTCTGGTCTTCAGCCAATTCACAACGTTCCTTACGCGCATTCGTGACTACTTAGAACGACGTGGAATCGCCACAGTCCAACTCGACGGATCTACAACCCGCCGAGACGAAGTCATCGAACGCTTCAGATCCGGAGAAGTCCCCGTATTCCTCATCTCTCTGAAAGCGGGAGGCACCGGTCTGACGCTCACGGAAGCAGACTACGTGTACATGATGGACCCCTGGTGGAATCCTGCAGCTGAAGCACAAGCCGTCGACCGCGCCCACAGAATCGGCCAAACAAAGAAAGTCAACGTGTACAGACTGGTCGGCGCTGACACCATCGAAAACAAAGTCGTCGCACTCCAAGAACGCAAACGCGAACTCGTATCAACAGTCGTCGAAAGCGTAGGAAATGGTGAGGGTGGCGAGCTCTTATCCAGGCTCGATATGTCCGACCTGGTGGACCTTCTCGATAACTAGCATCCGCACCTCGTACGCTTGCGAGACTTCCGCTAGCTGTACAGATGAACTGAAAGGCTCAGAGCGTGAACCCCAGTAGGTGTGCAAGCTCTTCGGGGGTATGTGCGATAGCAACACAATCGTCAAGGTCGCCGTCTTTCGCGTAACCCCAGCTTACGCCCATGACGTCAATACCAGCTTGCTGGCCTCCTTCAACATCCCAGCAGGAATCACCGATCAGAACGGGGCGGGAGATATCCATTCCCTTGGCGCTCAGGCGCGAAAGTGCACCGGCGATAACTGTTGCTTTCGAAGAAGCAGGATCCGGAGTTGCGCCGGCGATGACGTCGAAAGCGTCAAGAATTCCCAGATGTTCCATTTGTGCCAGAGCAAGGGGCTCTTGCTTCGACGTAGCCGTTGCCACGGGAATCCCAGCGTTGTGGGCGCCACGCACTACTTCACCCATCCGAGGAAAAAGCGGGGGTTCAAGGAAAATCGTGCGGTACAGCGCCCGGTATTCATCGACGAGTTCTTTCGTGATCTCGCCTTCAAAGCCAAGGTCAGCAAATGACCACCAGAGCGGGGGACCAACGTACTTGCGCATTGCATCCGCTGGCGGGGGCGTGATGCCGCGCTGAGAAAGAACCGTGTTGAAGCAGTGGATCACTGCGGGGGCAGAATCAACAAGAGTGCCATCAACATCGAAAAGTACGCACGTGAATTGTGTTTCTGCGCTCAACCAACTACTCCTTCATCGCTTGTGTCTTAATGGTGGCACGAGGCTGCGCACATTGAGAAACTCTCGGCATTTCGTGGCGCGGAGCAAACACGCATAACGGTATGTGAGCAACTGTCTCACCATTCAGTCAAAAATATGGGATAGACCAGGATTTATGAGTGTTTTTCTCGCTTCATAGAATATTCTTCAACACGTGAAAGAAAACGAAATGAATAGTCCCGTGCTTCTGGATACTGATTCAGCTCACTTGCGTCAGCGTGCTTGGCGACTTTATTTCGAAGCGAATGGGCGTCTTCATGGCCTGTTGGAATCCAGCTTGAAGAAGAATTTCGGCCTGTCGGTGCCCGATTACAATATCCTGCTTGCCCTGTTCGAAGCGCCTGGTCAATGTCTAAAAATGGGTGAATTGTCCGGCCAGGTTGTCTATTCTCCGTCGCGCCTGACCTATTTGGTCACTCATTTAGAACGTGACGGTTGGGTAAAGAAAGTGATGTCGAAGGAGGATAGGCGAAGCTATCAAGCGTGTCTGACTTCACAGGGTGCGCGGATCGTGAAGGAAGCAACTCGTCTTCACCAAGAGACGCTTCGCGAATTCTTGCTTGCGGATATGACCGATGCGGAAATATCCCAGATTGTGAGGGTTTTTTCCGCGTTGGATGAGCGACTGCGTTCACGGAACAAGAATTAACTCTGCTGGGGGACCTTCCTCGTCGCCACTTCCTGTGGACACTGACTATCGGCGCTATTCCAACAAAAATGCTGATGGTCCCCAGGAATTTCTCCTTTCGATTTGGCAGTACGGCTACCAACCGTGTTAGAGTTTTCCACGTTCGACTTGAGGTAATCAAGAAGAGCAAGTCACCTGCGCGGGTGGCGGAATAGGCAGACGCGCTAGCTTGAGGTGCTAGTCCTCGTATTAGAGGGTGGGGGTTCAAGTCCCCCTCCGCGCACAGATGGAAGCCCGGAGCTTGAATAAGTTCCGGGCTTTCGTTTTATCTCGGATTTTTCTTACAACCGTGAAGAAAATCCGGATCAATGCAACGAAGCGATGAAAGAGCGTGCGAATGCATATTGATCTTTGGTTCGATGTGACCTGCCCATGGTCGTACTTGGGTATTCGACACTGGCGACAGGCGCTGTCCTCTTTCGATCATCGTGACGAGGTGGAAATTACGCTCCACGCTTTCTTCCTCGACCCCGAATTGGATAGTGCCCGTGAAGAACCTCGTCGCGTCTATCTGATGAACGAAGGCGAACTCACGTACGAGGAAGCAGTGGCGCTGGACGAGCGACTTGAAAAGCTTGGACGTGCAGAAGGCGTCGTTTTTGACTTCGAGAAACTGATCGTTGCTCCATCCTCATTTGCACACCGCGTGATCAATGCCGCCCGCATCGAAGACTACGATCGTGACACTCTCTATGGTCCCGACTCAATGCAGTTGAAGCTTGCCGAAGCTTTGGGACGTGCCCACTTTGAGATGGCCCTCGATATTTCAAACAGCGACGTTGTGATCGGTTGCGCACAGGACCTCGGGTTGGACGCTCAGTTCGTCCTCGATGCGCTGACTGATCCGCACACTGCATCCGATGTCTTCTCTGATTTCCAGATCGGTGTACAGATGGGCATCGACCGTGTACCCACCGCCCTGATCGATCGTCAGTTCGTTGTTCAAGATCATCAGACCGTTCCTGCACTTGGCAATATTCTTGCTACAGCATGGGCAAACACGGGGAAGGAAGAAGCATGAGTAAAACACTGCCGCAGACTCTTCAAGGACCGCGCGTCACCTTGGTTCCGATGAACCTTGATTTCGTCGACGCAATTACCGAGGTGCTCCAAGACGCGCGCATAAGTGAAACGACGACCGTTCCCCACCCGTATACGAGGGATATGGCGGTTGAGCATCTTTCGCGCTCTGAAGAGTCTTGGAAGAACGGTAACGCTGACTGGGCGATTCTTTCTGCCAAGAATCAAAGGTTCCTAGGTCGCCTGGAGTTTTGGCGTGGGCAGCGTGATCCCAAGTCGGCTGAGGTTGGCTACTTCATCCGCACTGATGCCTGGGGTGAAGGGTTTATGACCGAAGCGCTCGGTCTTGCCGTTGATTTTGCCTTTGAACAGATGGATGTCACCCGCATCGACTGGTACTGCCACGTCGAAAACTGGGGTTCTTGGAAGCCAGCGTGGCGCAACGGTTTTAAGCGCGAGGGGATCCGCAGGCGAGCTGAAGGCCCGGCCCTCTGGCAGGCAAGCCTTCTAATCACGGACGCTCGCGAACCGAAGACCCCATGGGATGGCCCCGGTGCCGGACAGGGACCTGCCCTTGATCCTTCACGCCCAGGAAAGCTTGTTGAGCAGTTCCACCGAACCTACTCCATGCCCGTGCGCCTTGGCACCGGTTCCCTGCCAACCATCGACTACGAACGTCTCAACATGCGCATGTCACTGATCCGCGAAGAATTCGCTGAACTGATGGGCGCCGTGTACGGACCTGCTGCACGGAGCCTCGTTGAAGAAGCAACTGAAAAGGCCGTTGACGGTGACGACCACACGCGAGATCTCATCGAAACTGCCGATGCTCTGGCAGACCTCGTCTATGTCATCTACGGAATGGCAATCGAATCGGGTATCGATTTGGACGCGGTTTTAGCTGAAGTTCAGGCATCGAATCTGTCGAAGCTGATGCCCGACGGTTCGGTAAAACTGCGTGAAGACGGCAAAGTCCTTAAGGGACCGAACTTCTTTGTCCCCAACATTGCCCGAGCACTCGGTATCGATCAGGGCTGACGCGCCCGATAGTCTCGCGCGCAAACCCGTATCACGTGCAAGAATTAGACCAGCTCGACGTGAAGGAGAATGAAGTGGCTCGTGTTGTCGTTGTAGGTGGCGGTTACGGTGGCGTGACTGTTGCAAAAGGACTCGATCCTATTGCTGACGTGACGCTCGTTGAACAAAAAGACCAGTTTGTCCACCACGCAGCTGCACTGCGCGCAGCCGTAGACGACGTGTGGCAGGAAGCAATCTTCATGCCCTATTCGAACTTGCTGACACGAGGCGAATTCATTCACGGCACTGTTTCTCAGATTGTCGGTAACACCGTCCATATTTTCGGTCGCGAACCCATCGAAGCGGACTACGTTGTTCTTGCAACCGGCGCAACATATCCCTTCCCAGCAAAGTACTCGTCAGCGAAGTCCGTTGTTGCAAAGGCTCGTTTGAACCAACTGCACGAAAACCTTGCTGGCGCACGCTCCGTCATGCTAGTCGGTGGTGGCACCGTCGGTATCGAATTCGCCGGCGAACTCGCATACGCTTACCCCGACCTTGATATCACGATCGTCGAGAAGGCCGATCAGATCCTTTCTGCTCCCGGCTACTCCGAAGACCTGCGTCAAGAAATTTCCACGCAACTCGCTGAGCTCGGCATTCGCGTGATCACCGGTTCTGAACTTGCTTTCTTGCCTCCGCACAACGTTGGTGAACTCGGTCACTTCCATGTGTCGACCTGCAAAGGTGAAGAAATTGAAGGCGATATCTGGTTCCAGTGCTACGGCTCTCGTGCGAACAGCGGCTACCTCGCAGGTACCGATTACGAGCCCATGTTGCGCCCGAACGGCACAATCCGTGTTGGTAAGACCCTGCAGGTTGAGGGCCATGCCCACACCTACGCCGTTGGCGATCTGACGGACGTCCCCGAGTCAAAGCGTGCTGATGCTGCTCGCCAGCAAGCCCGCGTTGTCATCGCGAATATTTCGTCTCAAATCGCTGGCGAGACGCCCGAAGCAATCTACGAGCCTACGAAGGAATGGGTGATCCTCCCGCTGGGGCCGAATATGGGTGCATCGCAGCTGGTTGACTCTGAAGGTGTGTCCCGCATCGTTGGCGCTGATCAGACAACAGAAATCAAGGGCGCTGATCTGATGGTTTCTGTTATCCGCTCGCAACTTAATCTTCCGTGAGTCCAGTTCGCATAAGGTCTAGGATCTTCTCATGACTCATGATCCTCGCGTAGCGCTTGACGCACTGATTGCAGCCTTTGAAGCTCATTATGTTGCCTGTTCGCAGGCAACCGATGATGATCCTTCGACGCTTGAAGAAGCAGAGAACACTTTGCGAGATGCGTTCTTCACCTACGACGACGAACTGTTCAGACAGTTCGGTGTCGAGCTTCCCTTCGATCTTCTCGACGATAATTACGACGAAGATGATGATGAGGAAGAGGACGATGATGAATCCTACGATGAGGATTCGGACGATTTGGATGATGATTTCATCGACGTCGACGACTGAGCGATTCTAAGAATTCTTTTGTGGCGCGATATCAGACGCTTGTTTGATATCGCGCGACACTGTCTGCTGAACGTCGCGCTTGAAAGCCCAAACTTGAGGGCTGGGATCCCAAACTTGAGGGCTGGGATCTAAGAAATATGCGTTCTTACGAGTACGCGACTTCGTTGAGTACTTGGCGAATCGGGGCAGGCAGAGGCTCGGTCGAGTCAAGGATGTGGTCAAGCTGTCGTACATTTCGCGGACCGCAGATTGCTGAGGCAATGCCCGGCATATCCCGTACCCATGCAAGAGCAACGTCACCTGGATTGCGATCAAGCCCTTGCGCGGCGCGAACAACTGCTTCAACACGTCCCGCGTATTCGTCGGTCAGGAAAGGAGCGACAGTGGGCAACATATGTTCGGTAGCCCCGCGCGAATCTGGGGGAGTGGAATGGCGGTATTTTCCAGTTAATACCCCACCGGCAAGTGGAGACCGAGCAAATACACCCAATCCTTCGCCGGCCAGATGTGAACGCAAGCTATGGGTAGCCGGAGCAGTTAACAGGCTGACGGGGAGCTGTGCTACCGCTGGCTGAACAAGCCCGTGTTCACCAAGGCGGGTAAGGGCGCAGGCTGTTGTCCACGTATCCCAGCCAGAAAGACCGACATAGTGAGCTCGCCCTGAACGGGACGCTGCTTCAAGCACACCCAGCGTTTCTTCGAGTGGGACACTGGGGTCGGGCTCCGCCATCCACACGTCCACATAGTCGGTATCTAAACGAGCAAGAGCATCGTCTAGGCTGCGCAACATATCACCACGCCCAGCCGAGGAAACCCAACGACCTGAGTGGTCGCGACGGGTGGCACCCCTCCAAGCAATCGTCAGGCGGTGGCGTCCGACTCGGTTCATCGCTGCTCCAAGAACGTCGGTGGCCATTCCTTCGCCGTTCATCGGCGAACATTCAACAAGCGTTCCACCCGCATCGACAAAGTGAGAAAGCATGTCCCATGCTTCTTCACCATCGGTGTCGCGTCCCCACGTGAGCGTGCCCAAGCCAAGTGACGAAACCCTCAGACCACTGCGACCGCACTGACGAATTTCCATAGCCTCTAGCCTAGCCGTGTCAGGTTGCACAGGTTTCGTGGCACACCGTTTCGTCAATACCCGCCAATAGCCCGTAGAGTTTCGACTATGACTTGGTTCGATGCGATTTTTCTTGGCCTCGTGCAGGGACTTACTGAGTTCCTGCCGATTTCGTCTTCGGCTCACCTCAGGATTCTTGGGGAATTGGTCGGCAATGCTGACCCGGGCGCGGCTTTTACTGCCATCACCCAGATCGGTACTGAAACCGCAGTCCTCATCGTGTTCTGGAAAGACATTGTCCGGATCTTGTCTTCGTGGTGGAAGTCGCTTCCTATTCGTCCGCGTGAAAAGCGTCTGAGCTCAAGCAATCCCGACGTCCGCATGGGCTGGATGATCATCGTTGGCTCGCTCCCGATCGGGATCCTTGGTCTTCTATTGGAAGACTGGATTGACGTTTCCTTCCGTAACCTGTGGATTACAGTCGTCATGCTTGCCCTTTTCGGTGTTCTTCTGGGTATTGCTGACCGCTATGCTCCTCAGAAACTCACCCTTGACCATATGTCCTGGCGTGACGCGCTCCTCTATGGCCTTGCCCAAGCAATGGCCTTGATCCCCGGCGTCAGCCGCTCGGGTGGAACGATCACGATGGGACGCGCATTAGGGTACACGCGCGAGGCGGCAGCCCGCTATTCCTTCCTTCTCGCCATGCCAGCAGTTTTCGCATCCGGCCTGTACAAGGTGTACAAGGTCTTCTCCGGCGGAGATCACGTTGATGTTGCCCCAACCATCGTCGCCACACTGATCGCGTTCGTTGTGGCATGGGCAGTCATCATCTGGTTCCTCAAGCTGGTTTCAACGAAGTCATACAAGCCGTTCGTGTGGTACCGAATTGGCTTGGCTATTGTTGTTGCAATTCTGCTGGTGACCGGAGTACTCAGCGCAGCGTCAACTGCGGTGATGTAGCTGATCGCCCCAGTTCTTTCGCCCAGTAGGGGGTCTACGTGGGTTCCTGCATTGAAGCAGGGACCCGCGTTTGCAGTAGGCGCTTCATGCCGTCTGCTGGCGCATCGGGAAGTACCCCGTCAAAGAGAGGACAGTGGGCGCGCACACCGCACCAGTTGCATAGGGGATTTTTTCGAGGAGCGAATTCCCCACGCTTCGCATCACGCTCAATCCGATCCCAAATACCTGACACTTCGTCTTCGAAGCGTTCAATGTCATCGACCGTCGGATCAAATGTCAGGGTCTGACCCGCTTTGATGTAGACCAACTGGGTGCGCAACGGCATCCGATCGGTGAGTTTCAACAGCAGGGCGTAGAAGCGCATCTGGAACAGGGCCTCGTCTTGGAAACGGGGCGAAGGCGCCTTACCCGTTTTATAGTCGACCACACGCAACTCCCCAGAAGGGTTACGGTCAATGCGATCGATGAAGCCACGCAGACGCACGCCGTCGTGAGTGTAAGCGTCCACGCGCTTCTCGCGCGCAGCTGGTTCTAGGCGCTGCGGATTTTCGAGCGTGAAATAACCGCGCACAAGATCACGGGTCTTGTCGATCCATTGATCGAGCGCGGCCTCGTCGTCGAACATCGCAACAACATCATCTGAAGACTCTCTTGTTGCAGCCCACTCTTGGTCGAAGAGTCCCATTGCCGTCTCTTCATTTCGGTCCGCTTGAGCCACATCGAAAAGCTTCTCCAATACCGAATGTACCAGCGTGCCGGCAACGGTTGCAGGCGTGAGAGGTTCTTTGATGCGATCGACCACATGCAGGCGGTACTGCAACGGGCATTTCAAGTATTCCTTGGCTCGCGAAGGTGAGAGAGCGGGGTCGAAAGAACCTGAAATACGTGGGTTCGACCCGGTAGTGGCAGTCATAGGACAACGGTAACGTGAAATGCGTTCACCAGCAGATCTCACAGTGGGAGCTGTGGATAGCCGCGATAGACTTTCTGGGATGAATACACAGCCAGATACAACCGATAACTACGCGCCGCTTGGTCAGCAGAATCGGCGTGGTCTCTTGGAAGAAGGCGATCGCGTTCAGGTTCGCGATCCAAAGGGGCGATTCCACCAAGTGATTTTGACGCACGGCGGAAAGTTCCAGTCGAACCGTGGCGAGTTCTTCCATGATGACCTCATCGGCAAACCCGATGGGCAGGTCATTACGACTGAAGAAGGTCGCCAGTTCCAGATTATGCGCCCGTTGATGGTCGACTACGTGATGTCGATGCCACGAGGTGCAGCGGTTGTGTATCCCAAGGATGCCGGTGTCATTACGCACATGGGCGATATTTTCCCCGGCGCAGTTGTCGTTGAAGCTGGTGCGGGGTCTGGCGCGTTGTCGATGGCGTTGTTGAACGCGGTTGGTCCGACTGGGCGTCTGATCTCAGTTGAGCGTCGCGAAGAGTTCGCCGATATCGCACGAGGAAATGTCGAACTCTGGTTTGGTGCGCCACATCCTGCGTGGGATTTGCGCGTCGGCGACTTAGCTACCGAATTGGAAGCGATGGACCAGGCCAGTGTTGACCGCGTAGTCCTGGACATGCTGGCGCCTTGGGAAAACATTGATGCTGTTTCACACGCTCTGATCCCCGGTGGCGTGCTGGTCTGCTATGTCGCGACGGTTACGCAGCTGTCGCGTCTTATTGAAGACTTGCGTGCAAGCGAGAACTTCACGGATCCGATCACCTGGGAAGACATGCGTCGTGAATGGCACGTTGATGGTTTGGCTGTCCGTCCCGAGCACCGCATGGTTGCTCACACTGGTTTCCTGTTGGTTACGCGCCGTCTTGCTCCGGGAATTAACCCACAAGAAAGGTCGGTTCGTCCCGCGAAGTCGTCTGAAGGTCTGGGTGGCCAGTGGGATGATGTTGATGAGTGGAATGAACACAACGTTGGCCTTCGAACGGCATCTGAAAAGAAGTTACGCAAGGTTCGTCGTGATGTGACGCGTCAGGCTGACCAGTGGGTTGAGGGAAGGATCAGCACTGATGAGTGATGACTTCTACGCAACTCGCATCGAAGAGATGCAACGCCTTGTTGTCTCTCTGGAAGCGAAGAATGAGCGCCTTGCCCAGGCGCTGTCCCAGGTTCGCGGACAGTTGGTGAAGGTGCAGTCTCAGCTCCTTGAAGTGAATCGTCCGCCACTAACGATGGCCGTGTTTGTATCCGCGGATGTGCCTTCGCGTCAGATTGAAGCGATCGTGAACGGTCGTCGTATGCGCCTCGCTGTTGCACCTGACCTTGATCTTTACTCGCTGTCGTATGGTCAGTGGGTGCGCGTCGACGACAAGATGGTCGCCGTTGCCGCTGATGGATTTTCGAGGTCCGGTTCAATTGTCTCGATTCTTGAGTTGGTGGGTGATGACCGCGTGCTGGTTGCAGGCGAAGCTGGCCAGGAGCATCTGCTGATGTTGGCAGGCCCTCTACGTCACGGCAATCTGCGTCTCGGCGACGCATTGATGGTGGATCTACGTAGCGGAATCGCGTTGGAAAAGATTGTGCGATCCGATGTCGAGCAGCTTCTCACCCCCGAAGCTCCCGATACGACATACGACGATATCGGCGGTTTGGATGCGCAGATTCGTCAGGTCCGCGACGCAATTGAGCTTCCTTTTAGTCATCCCGAGCTCTACCGCGAGTATGGTTTGCGTCCGCCTAAGGGCATCCTGCTCTACGGTCCACCCGGATCAGGTAAGACGCTTATTGCAAAGGCAGTCGCAAATTCCCTGTCGGGTCGGACAAGTGGTGTGAAAACCTACTTCTTGTCAATCAAGGGGCCGGAGCTTCTGAACAAGTTTGTTGGTGAAACTGAGCGACACATTCGCGCGATCTTCGCGCGAGCACGTTCACTTGCTGCTGGCAATATCCCTGTCGTCATTTTCTTTGACGAAATGGAAGCCCTGTTCAGGACGCGTGGAACCGGGATCTCATCGGACGTAGAAACGATGATCGTTCCCCAGCTTCTTGCGGAAATGGACGGTGTCGAGACCCTGGATAACGTCATCATCATCGGCGCCTCGAACCGTGCTGACATGATCGATCCTGCCGTCCTTCGCCCCGGCCGACTGGATGTGCGCATTCGCGTGGATCGGCCCGATCGCACAGGTGCCCGCGACATCTTCTTGAAACACTTGAACACTGACGTGCCACTTCGTGATGATGAAATCGGCGTCGGCATGACCCTCGGCCAGGCACTCGGAAACATGGTCGATCAGGCACTTGACGTCTTGTTTCGCGAAGATGAAACGACTGCGCTCTTTGATGTCGTGCTGGCATCTGGACGCACGAAGCGCATTCACCTTGGGGATATCGTCTCTGGTGCCATGATCGCCGGAATCGTTGAGCGCGCAAAGAAACATGCGATCAAAGAATCGCTCACAGGCGGGGGATATGGCCTGTCGGCGAAGCACCTGCTTGCCGGTGTTAAAGAAGAAATGGGCGAGTCTATTGAACTCGCAGTCTCTTCGTCTCCCGACGACTGGGCCCGCACCATTGGCCTGCGTGAAGAAATCGCATCAATCGTTGCCTTGGAGGCCTGAGATGACCCACGTGATTGGAACCGAAACCGAGTACGGCGTCTATCGCCCAGGTGATGCATGGGCGAACCCCATTGCACTTTCGTCGCAGGCGGTTCGTCTCTACGCTGAGATTTCTCGCGATGGGACGCCGGCACAGGGCGCTGCACCCGTTCGCTGGGACTATCGGGCTGAGGACCCGCTCAACGATATGCGCGGTATCCGCTTGTCACGTGCGGCCGCCGACCCCTCGTTGCTGACAGACGATCCATATCACTTGGCGCCGTCGGGTGGCAGTGAGCAGATTGAACGCCCAACTCCAGAAGAAATGGCTTTGCCTGCACAGACCACCGCGGTTTTGACGAATGGTGCACGCCTGTATGTCGACCACGCTCATCCGGAGTATTCCGCTCCAGAAGCGTTGGGTGCCCTTGAAGCCACGCTCTATGATCGTGCCGGCGAGGTGATCGCACGCCGGATTATTGAAGAATCGCTCAAGAGCGAAGACGGTCCTATCGTCCTAGTGAAGAACAATACGGACGGTAAAGGCGCCGCCTACGGAACTCACGAGAACTACCAGATCCCCCGCAGTGTTGACTTCGACGATGTGGTTCGTGGACTGACTCCGTTTTTTGTTTCTCGACCGGTCATGTGCGGTGCTGGACGCGTGGGTCTGGGACAGAAATCTCAAGTTCCAGGGTTCCAGATCTCTCAGCGAGCTGACTTCGTCGAAAACGAAGTGGGCTTGGAAACCACCTTTAATCGCCCGATCATTAATACGCGCGACGAACCGCACGCGAATCCGGCACACTACCGGCGTCTGCACGTCATCGGTGGTGACGGCAATATGTTCGATGTGTCAATCTTGCTGAAGCTTGGCGCGACATCGCTGGTGTTGTGGGCAATCGAGCAGGGGATTGGGCTGGAGTGGGAAGCCCTCGCGCTCGATGACGCCGTGCAGGAAACATGGAACCTCAGCCACCACCCGAATCTTGATTACAAGATGAACACGGCCGGTGGACGCGCATACACGGGACCTGAATTGCTTCAGGTGTATGTGGACCTCATTCTTGCAACCTTTGACCGAATGGGTATCAGCCCCGAAGGTGAAGACCAAGCGATTCTGACCCTCTGGCAGGACGTCCTTGATCGTATGCGCGCTGACATGTTCTCTGTTTCCACTGAAGTTGAATGGATTGGCAAGTATCAGCTGTTGGGTCGTCAAAAGGATCGTCTGGGAGTTGAGTGGAACGACCCCCGTTTGACGGCGATGGACTTGCAGTGGGCCGATCTTCGCCCGGAGCACTCGCTTGCTTTGAAGCTGGGTAAAGCCGGACGCATCAAGAGACTCTTTAGCGACCAACAGGTTGAGGATGCAGCCTCTCAAGCCCCGACAACGACCCGCGCGTTTGCCCGCGGTCAGGCTGTGGCGTCACGACCAGACTTGGTGAAAGCCTCGTGGACGTCCCTCGTCATTGATCCGGGACAGGGGAATCTTGTCCGCTATCCGATTCCGGATACTGCGCAAACACGTAGCCCCGTGGAATGATCCTCACCAGTGGAATAATTTCACATAGTAAAGCAACACAGGTTTAGGAGAAACGAATGGATATCCGTCAACTGTTCGCTCCTTCGGGGGACAACGACGATTTCGGCGATACCGAGGCCGCTGGCCAGGTTCACGCACAGACTCAGTCGATTGACGATCTGCTCGACGAAATCGACTCCGTGCTTGAAACGAATGCAGAAGCGTTCGTTCAGGGCTTCGTCCAGAAGGGTGGCCAGTGAAGTGAGGCGTCGCGTAGTCGGCATCGAAACTGAATATGGCCTGATGAGCGCCGCACCGCCCGGGGTTCTGGCAATGGACGCCGACATGGCTGCACGCAAGCTCTTTGAACCGTTGCTACGTCGGGGACGATCATCGAATCTCTTCTTACGCAACGGTGGCAGGCTCTACCTTGATGTTGGCTCGCACCCCGAATATGCGACCGCTGAATGCGATCGCCTAGAAGACCTGTTGAACCAGGATCGTGCAGGCTCACTGATGCTCGCGATGCTGGCAGCAGATGCTGATCGCTCGCTTGAAAAAGAGGGGAGCGCTGAGCGCCTGCACCTGTTCCGCAACAACGTCGACTCGCAAGGAAACTCGTGCGGTTGCCACGAAAACTACCTCCTGCACCGTCGTCGTGATTTCCGTCAGGTCGCAGATGCCCTGGTTTCATTCTTTATCACTCGCCAGATTCTGGTGGGCAACGGTCTGATTCGACGTAATGCCTCCGGTGCAACACTCGCTTTCTCCCAGCGCGCTGAGCAGATGTGGGATGCCGTTTCATCCGCAACAACGCGTTCACGCCCGATCATCAACACCCGTGACGAACCGCTAGCAGATTCCGGTTCGTACCGTCGCATGCACGTGATCGTTGGCGATACGAACGTTGCTGAGCCAACGACTGCGCTCAAGGTGGGGGCCACCGAGTTTCTCCTTCAAGCAGTTGAAGACGGCTTGCATATCGAAGACCTGACGATGGCTGACCCCATGCGGTCCATCCGCGAGATTTCCATTGATTTGACCGGTCGAACTGAAGTCGAGCTTGCCGATGGTCGTCGCTGGACTCCCGTCCAAATCCAGCGTGAGATTCGCGAACGTATCTTGGGCACAATCGATGCTGCAGAGCTTGACGATACACATCGCTATGTTCTTGATCTCTGGGAACGGGGTTTGAACGCGATCGAATCCGGCGATTGGTCTCCGGTCGACACCGAACTCGATATCGCTATCAAAGCTAAGCTCTTCTCATCCTACGTTTCAAAGGCAGGGACGAACCTTGCCGATCCGCGTGTGGCTCGTTTGGATTTGAGCTACCACGATATTACCGGCAGCTCCCTGCTTGACCGTATGGAGGCGTCTGGCCTCGTGAAACGACTAACGAAGCGCGAAAGTGTGCAGGCGGCCGTGAATACTCCGCCTGCGACCACCCGCGCTCATCTACGAGGCCGCATCATCGGCGCTGCCGAAGATGCGCGCGTTGACCTGAGTGCTGACTGGGTTCACGTGCGCGTTGACGACTTATCGTCTTCCCCGCTTTCACTGCAGGATCCTCTGGCCAATGAGGATCCACGCGTGGATGAGCTCATTGGAAAGATCACTTCCTGCTCACCGGTGCTTCCCGCATGAGCATGATTGATCTTTTCAAGCCCTCGTATAGGCATGGTCTGCGCAATCTGACCATTGCGTTGCTTGCCACCGTCGTGGTTGCTGGCGCCGCAATCATCGCCGTAGTGCACGCGACCCACAACGGCTCGGGCTCATCGAAGGTGCAGGGCATCAGAGGCCCCCTTGACTCCGTGTCAGTCTCGGGTCGTATTGGCGCGATCCCTGTTGTGACCATGGGACAGCCAGTGACGGTGAATGCCGCAAAAGCCAAGGTTCTTGAGATCGGAACTGGGCGGCAAATCACGAAGGATTCACCGATTCTGCTGGCTATCACCTCGTTCGACGGTAAAACAGGCGAGAATCTGTCTGCGGATGGGCGACCCGACCTCGTTGTCGGATCCGCAGACCAAGCAACCTTGAACGATGCTCTTCTTGACATTGTCGTTGGACTTCACGAAGGATCACGAGTCCTTGTTGCCCATCCGTTGGCTTCGTCCCAGGGCGAGTTAGCGAAGCCGACAGATCAGGACACTGAGCTTCTCGTGATTGATATTTTGTATTCGATCGCGAACGGTAGTGAAGACACCGGTGAATCCTCCGGGGTCCTGTCTGTGACAATGACCGACGAAGGTCCTGTTATCGAACACGGAAGCGATGCGCCCACGGACGTGACAACCCAGATCCTGATCAAAGGTGAAGGACAGCAGGTCACATCGAACGATCAGATTGTGGTTCAGTACGCCGCAGTGGGATGGAACGACGGCGTTGTTCGAGCATCGACATGGCGGACGGGCAAGCCAGAGGTCGTCTCAATGCTCACCGCGATGACCGGCTTGAAGCAGACTCTTGTTGATCAACGAGTGGGATCGCGACTGGCGATTTCTATTCCGCCCGATCTGGCGAACGGTGACGACACTGTGTGCATCGTCATCGATATTCTGGGCACTGAACCAGCATCCGATAATGCGTCTCAGTCGGGTGCTTCAGCCGAGCAGACGGGCGTAGCTCCGTCAGATTAACCTGAGTCTTCTTCCAACGCCCACAGCACCGCCGAAGAGTATGCGGAGCGAAATACAGTCCGAACCGCTAACGTAAGTGACAGCCAGTCAGCCAGTAGTTCGCCCACACATGCTGTGCATGCACAAGGCAGGACTGCCCTCAGGTAGTGAAGAGACCTCGACGAAGAAGGATAAACATGAGTGTCGCACTGAGAATTATCCCCTGCCTTGATGTGAATGCTGGGCGCGTCGTGAAGGGCGTGAATTTCCAGAATCTGCGCGATGCTGGGGACCCTGTTGAGTTGGCTAAGCGCTACGGGGCTGAAGGGGCTGACGAAATAACTTTCCTTGATGTGAGTGCATCGACTGAGAACCGTGGCACGATGCTTGATGTCGTGTCGGCCACGGCGGAACAGGTGTTCGTTCCTTTGACCGTTGGCGGTGGAGTTCGGACTGGCGAAGACGTGGCGACCCTACTCAAAGCGGGCGCTGACAAAGTTGGAATGAACACCGCTGCGATCGGCAACCCTGACGTGATTTCCGAGGTTGCGGATCGTTTCGGTAATCAGGTTCTGGTTCTGTCTGTTGATGCTCGGCGTTGCCCTCCCGGCGTTGAAACACCTTCGGGCTTTGAAGTGACCACTCACGGTGGAAAGCACTCGACCGGTATTGATGCGCTCGAATGGGCGATGGATGCCGAGCGCCGTGGTGTGGGTGAAATTCTGCTGAACTCAATGGATGCAGATGGGGTGAAGCAGGGCTTCGATATCGAACTACTGAATCTTGTGAAAGAACGCGTGCACGTGCCGATTATTGCTTCGGGTGGCGCCGGAACGGTTGAGCATTTCGTTGAGGCTGCTCGCGCGGGAAGCGACGCGATTTTGGCGGCGTCCGTGTTCCACTTCGGTGAAGTAGCGATTCGCGACGTGAAAACGGCCTTGGATCAGGCCGGTTTCCCTGTTCGCATGTGATACGCCACGGCCTTGCACGGTCACGTGTGAAAGACTGGAGCCATGCTCAGATGGCTTACCGCAGGTGAATCACACGGTCCGGCTTTGATCGCTGTCATTGATGGTGTTCCAGCCGGTCTTCGTATCGAATCCGACGATTTTGTGCGGGCTCTAGCCCGTCGTCGTCTTGGCTATGGGCGTGGGGCACGCCAGTCTTTTGAGAAGGACGTCGTGCGTATCGTCGGTGGTGTCCGTCATGGTATGTCGACGGGTGCTCCGATTGCGATTGAGATTGCGAACTCAGAATGGCCCAAATGGGAAGTTGTGATGAGCTCCGATCCAGTTGCCCCAGATCTTCTGCTGATTGATGCCGGTACTGGCGACGAACGTGAAATTGCGCGGAACAAGAAGCTGACCCGCCCGCGTCCAGGTCATGCGGATCTTCCGGGAATGCTGTCGTACGGTTGTGATGATGCCAGACCAATTCTGGAGCGTGCGAGCGCGCGTGAGACCGCAGCTCGTGTGGCGCTCGGTTGCGTTGCCGAGGCGATTTTGGACCAGGTGGCCGGTATTCGTCTGGTCAGCCATGTTGTGCAGGTGGGAACGCAGATCGCAACTGATCCTCATCTTCCGACTCCGGATGATGAGGGTGCTCTGAACGAATCTCGCATGCGTACCCTTGATACCGAGCTTGACCAGCGTTTCGTTGATGTCGTCGACGAAACGAAGAGAGCCGGGGACACCATCGGCGGTGTCGTCGAAGTGATTGCGTGGAACGTGCCCATTGGTTTGGGAACACACGTGAATGCCCAGCGTCGTTTGGATACGAAGGTTGCGGCTGCGCTGATGTCGATCCAGTCTGTCAAAGGTGTGGAGATCGGTGATGGTTTTGCTCAGGCGGCGTTGCGGGGCAGTGTTGCTCACGATGAGATCGTGAAGGGCGACGACGGGCATCTGCGTCGTACGTCAAATCGTGCCGGTGGTATCGAAGGCGGCACCTCGAATGGTCAGCCGATTGTTGCTCGTGCTGCGTTCAAGCCGATTTCTACGGTTCCGCGTGCTCTTCGTAGCGTGGATCTTGCGACGGGTGAAGAATCCGTCGGCTTGCATCAGCGTTCTGATACCTGTCAGGTTGTTCCCGGTGCTGTCATTGCGCAAGCTGAGCTCGCGCTTGTGCTGGCCGATGTTCTCGATGGCCACGCCGGAGGAATGTCGGTAGAGGAAATGCGTCGCAATCTTGGCGCATATATCGCGTCAATTCAGGAGCGCGCATGAGTGTCTCTTCACCTTCATCGATTCGACTGCATCTTCCGCTTGTTTTTGTTGGATTGCCCGGTGCGGGTAAGTCGAAGGTTGGGCGCCTTGTTGCCGCCCAGCTTGGGGTTTCCCACGTGGATACTGATGACCTCATCGAAAAGAGCGCGGGTAAGTCGATTTCGCAGATTTTTATGGACGAGGCCGAGCAGGGTTTTCGTCAGCGTGAGATTCGCGCGGTGCATCAGGCTGTGCAGATGGGCGGGGTGATCTCGTTAGGCGGTGGTGCTGTGACATCTGAAGAGGTTCGCGATGCCCTGCGTGATGTCTGTGTCGTCCATATTCATGTAGAACATGATGAGTTAGTGCGTCGGGTGACGAAGAAGGCTCACCGCCCTTTGCTTCGTGAAGATCCTGAGGGGATGCTCCGCCAACTGCGTCGCGAACGTTTGCCACTCTATGAGGCAGTAGAGACGATTCGGCTTGAGTCTGACGATGGGCCTGCTTCAGAGGTTGCCGATCGCGTGGTGGATTTGGTGGATCTTGGATGGAAACGGATTCACGTTGGGGGAGATGCTCCCTACGACGTGTGTGTTGGTCACTCGATTCCAGTCAGCGCGATTGCAGGAGCATTGCGATCTGATGCTTCGAAGGTACTGATTGTCCACGCCCAGCCTCTTGAGACGAAAGCACGCGAGATTGCAAACGGTCTTGAAACGATGGGCTTTGAGGTGGGTATCGCTACGCACCCCGATGGTGAGGCGGGCAAGAGCCTCGACGTCGTTGCACGTCTCTGGGATGAAGCTGGGCGCATGAAGCTCGGCCGAGCAGATGCAGTGATTGCCATTGGTGGTGGTGCAACAACTGATATGGCGGGTTTTGTTGCAGCAACGTGGCTACGTGGGATCGGTTTGATCAACATTCCGACGACCTTACTGGCCATGGTGGATGCTGCAGTCGGTGGGAAGACGGGTATCAACTCATCAGCGGGCAAGAATCTGATTGGCTGCTTCCACCCGCCGTTGCGCGTGATCGTGGACCTCGATTATCTGTCCTCGTTGCCGGAAAAAGACTTCGTAGCTGGTCTCGGCGAAGTTGTGAAATGTGGATTCATTCGCGATACGGAAATTCTTCGCATTATCGAAGGAACCGACACGAACCTCCTGAGCGATTCGCGCTCCAACCAGATTCGAGAGCTGATCGAACGCGCTATCGTAGTGAAAGCGGATGTTGTTTCAGCTGACCTGAAAGAATCGGGATTGCGCGAAATCCTCAACTATGGGCACACGCTGGCTCATGCGATTGAAAAGTGCGAGAACTTTTCGTGGCGTCATGGTGAAGCGGTCAGCGTCGGATGCGTGTTTGCCGCACACCTCGGCGTTGTTCGGGGGCTTCTGACAGATGCCGACGTTGAACGTCATATCAATGCATTCTCACGAGTTGGCTTGCCGGTTACCTATTCCGGTACGTCCTTCGATGAATTGCTGGACGTCATGCTCTCAGATAAAAAGGTGCGTGCGGGTCAGCTCCGTTTCGTTTTGCTTGATGGCATTGGAAATGCGGCGACCTATCGGATATTGCCTGATGAAACGAGGCAGGTAGCTACGCGATTGGGGATCGCATGACAATCGAGTGTGTTGATACTTCTGTGGCGGGCACTGTCCGTGATAGAGAATCATCTGGGGTTCCCGGCCTCGTCCTTGTGGGAGTTTCCGGCGCGGGAAAGACAGCGGTTGGCCGCGCCATTGCTTCGCTGACTGGAATGCGCCTGGTTGAAACTGACGACCTTGTTGAACGCCAGAGTGGCAAAAGTGTTGCGCAACTGATCATTGCAGGCACAGGCGATGTGGAGCAGGTACGACAAGAATGTGCGCTTCGGGCGCTCGGTAGTGCAGGTGCAATCGTCACGGTTGGTGCCTCGCAAATTGAGAACGAGGCCGTGGCTAGGCGGCTTCAACGCTTAAACGATCAGGGAGCCGCAATCGTTGAGCTCTATGCCGACGTGAGTGAAGTGGCTCGACGCGAAGGACTGAATAAACCGCGTTCGGTTGGCCTGGGTGCACCACGTGCAATGCTCAGGCTGATGATTGCAAACCTGCATGAAAAATACTCAGAGATCGCTAATGTGTTAGTTGATACACGCGATAAAACCGTCGATGAGGTTAGTAGAACCGTTATCGAACAGTGTAAAATCGCGTTGATTCTTTGAAAAACCAAAGTGAGGTATATCTGTGGCAACGACGAATGATCTGAAGAACGGCACAGTCATGGTCATCGACGGCCAGCTGTGGCAGGTCGTTGAATTCCAGCACGTCAAGCCGGGTAAGGGCCCCGCATTCGTGCGCACCAAGATCAAGAACGTGATGAGTGGCAAGATCGTCGACAAGACCTTCAACGCTGGTCTCAAGATCGAAACCGCAACTGTTGACCGTCGCGATATGACGTACCTGTACCAGGACGGCACCGACTATGTTTTCATGGACGAAAAGACCTACGAGCAGATCAACGTTCCCGAAGAGATCGTCGGCGATGCCCGTAACTTCATGATCGACAACCAGTCCGTCATCGTTTCCCAGCACGATGGCACTGTCCTGTTCGTTGAGCTCCCGGCTACTGTTGTCCTGACCATCACGCACACTGAACCCGGTCTGCAGGGCGACCGTTCCTCGGCAGGTACCAAGCCCGCAACGCTTGAAACCGGCTACGAGATCCAGGTCCCGCTCTACATGGAAGAAGGCACTCGCATCAAGGTTGACACCCGCGATGGTTCCTTCTCGGGACGTGTCAACGACTGATGTCCAAGGCATTTCGTTTCACTTCACGAACGAAAGCTCGCAAGCGCGCTGCTGACGTCGTTTTTGAAGCAGATCAGCGAGGCATGGGGCGTAACCCCGATGTCTTGCGCGATCTTTTGCGTCAGCGCAAAGTGATCACGGCAGCAGAAACCCCGCTTCCGGAATACTCGATTCAAGCAATCGAAGGTGTCGCTGATAACCTGCGTCGCATCGATGATTTGATCGAAAAACACGCGAACGTAGCGGGCCTTGATCGAATCGCCGGTGTTGACCTGGCGGTTATGCGCGTTGGCGTTTGGGAAATGCTGGACAACGACGATGTTGCGAACATCATCGCGATCGATGAAGCAATTGCAATTGTGAAGTCGATTTCTGGTGACGGGGCTCCGCAGTTCGTCAATGCTGTCCTTGACGCTATTCGACGTGAACTCGAGGCATCCCCGTGGTCGCGTCGCAGTTGCGACAATGACGCTGACGTGTCGGCTCCCGGTGATGATGCGCCCAGCCTGGCAGGCTCAGATGAGGATACCTCCCCTAAGACGCATGATTTGAGTGTCGATGAGCTTGAAGAGCTTGACGAGTTGCTCGACGAATACTGAGCAGGTTGGCTTGTAGTGGCGGATTGTAGCGAAAGCTATGGTCCGCCACTTGCTTTCTGTGCTTATTAACCTTGATGAAAAGTGTTAATGTGACAGTGATATTTGTTGAGTGTTAACGACTGTCAAAGATGAGGAGTCGTCGCTATGCCCATGAAGGGGATTAACCGACTGACACTGCGTGAGCAGGTGTGGACGACGTTGCGCGCAGAGATCCTTGAGGGCAACTTGCCAGCTGGTTCGCGTCTGGGTGAGGTCGATCTTGCCGAACAACTGAACGTGAGTCGGGGCACCGTTCGCGAGGCACTGCGTAAGCTCCAGCAGTCTGGTCTTGTCGAAGGTGAAGACCGCATTGGTTTGCGCGTCGCTCAATTTACTCCCAAGCAACTTCGTGAGCTCTTTGCTGTACGCGCAGCTCTAGAGGGACTGGCGGCATCGGCGATCGTGACCCAGGGGAGAGGCAGCGAAGTCGCCGATCTCCTTGAAAAGAATCTCCCTGCAGGGGCGGATGGCAAGAGTGCCGTGGAAGTTCTGGATGAAGACCTTGGTTTCCATCAGATTTTGTGTCACGAATCCGGCAATGAAGTGCTGTTGGAGATGTGGAACGACTTGCAGGATCGGATGCGCGTTGCAATCATGTCCGACGCATCTGCACAACGCGCTGAGCTGATGAGCGGCGTTTATCATCAACCGATTGTTGACGCCCTTCGCGCCGGAGATCCCGAAAAGGCACGCGAGACTCTGAATGAGCACATGCGCTATGCGGGTGAGGTTTGGGCAGTGAACAGGGAAAAACAAGCGTCTCGAGTCGACGAAGACTAGTTCAATCGCATTCTTTCATCGGTGATGATCAGCACGCCGTCAACTAGACAGATCCGCGGGGTAGAGCACTACACTAGTTGACGAAGCGTTCCTTTAAATTCCGTCCTGTGAGGCGGGGAAGGAGATTCACTGATGGGATCAGTGCACCCACACGCAGAGCGGGGCAGCTCTGCACGGCAGGTTTTAGATGCCGATGATATTGCCCGTTCACTCACGCGAATCGCGTTTGAGATTATCGAAAGAAATGGCGAAGACCAGATGCTGGTCATCGCGGGAATCCCGACTCGTGGCGCGACGCTTGCCAAGCGCCTCGTCGAAAAGATCAACGAGGTCGGTGGTAGGCGCACGCAACTTGCCATCATCGACACGACAATGTTTCGGGATGACCTTTCCTCTCAGCCCCTTCGCGAGCCAAAGGAATCATTTGTACCGGCCCATGGCATCGACGGACGCACCGTCGTTCTTGTCGATGATGTGCTCTACACGGGACGCACCATCAAGGCTGCCCTCGATGCGCTGACATCGATCGGTCGCCCGAAGGCAGTCCAGCTCGCAGTTCTCGTTGACCGTGGTCACCGTGAACTGCCTATTCGCCCCGACTACGTGGGCAAGAACCTTCCCACCGCTCGTGATGAGTCAGTGTCGATTTGGCTGAATGAAACTGACGGTGAAGACTGCGTTCTGATTGAGAGGAACAACTGATGTCCTTGAATCACCTCATTTCCATCCGTGACCTCGAATATCGCGAAGCCCTCTTGCTTCTAGATACGGCTGAACAGATGGCGGCAACGCAGTCACGTCGAGTGAAGAAACTACCAACACTTCACGGTCGCACTGTTGTCAATCTGTTCTTCGAGGATTCAACCCGTACACGTCTGTCGTTTGAGGCTGCTGCAAAACGCCTCTCGGCAGACGTTATTAATTTCTCCGCTAAAGGATCGTCGGTCTCCAAAGGCGAATCGCTCAAAGACACGGCTCTCACCCTCCAAGCCATGGGCGCCGACGCGGTGGTTGTCCGCCACTCTTCTTCCGGAGCGGCTCACCGCCTTGCACACGCTGGTTGGATGGACCTGCCGGTGCTGAACGCGGGCGATGGCACTCACCAGCATCCGACTCAGGCGCTTCTTGATGCCATGACCCTGCGTCGCCACTACAAACGCAACCCCTCAGACCCCGACGTTGAACCGCTGGCACCGGGCACCGATCTCAAAGGCGCGCGCGTCGTGATCGTCGGCGATGTTCTCCACTCGCGAGTTGCGAGGTCCAACGTTGATCTTCTGACTCTGCTGGGCGCCCACGTCACGTTGGTCGCGCCTCCTACGTTGCTTCCCGTGGGCGTTGAAAACTGGACCTGTGATATCGAATACGACTTCGATAAGGCTCTCGCCACCGACCCCGACGCCGTGATGATGCTACGCGTCCAGCGTGAGCGCATGAGCGCTGCCGGCGGCGGATTCTTCCCGTCACCGGGCGAATATCACACCGCATACGGCCTCGATAATCAGCGTTTCAACGTTCTCAACCCCGAATGCATCGTGATGCACCCCGGCCCGATGAACCGAGGCCTTGAAATTAGCGCGGAGGCAGCTGACTCAAAGCGTTCCGTTGTCGTCGAACAAGTCTCCAATGGCGTCAGCGTTCGTATGGCTGCCCTCTACCTGCTTCTTGCCACGGAAGGAAACACCAATGACTGAAAACACCTCGAAAACTTGGTTCATTTCCGGCGCATCGATTCTGGGAGAGCAATCCAGCGACATCCTGGTCCGTGACGGCGTCATTGTTGCTATCGGTGCCGAAGCAAAGGACGGCGCCACCAATGCCCGGCATATTGATGCCGACGGTCTGATCGCGCTTCCCGGCCTCGTCGATATGCACACGCACCTGCGGGAACCCGGGCGTGAAGACGCCGAAACGATCGAAACCGGCACGCGCGCTGCGGCGGTGGGTGGCTACACAGCCGTTCACGCGATGGCGAACACGACCCCGGTTGCCGATAGCGCATCGGTTGTCGATCAGGTGTGGCAGATCGGTCACGACCTGGGATGGGTTGATGTCCGCCCGGTTGGTGCCGTGACTCAAGGCCTCGCTGGCAAGCACCTGTCGTCGATGGGTGCGATGGCACATTCCCGCTCTCAGGTGCGCGTCTTTTCTGATGATGGCAAGTGCGTGTCGGATCCGGTTCTCATGCGTCGTGCCCTCGAATATGTGAAGACCTTCGGTGGCGTCGTTGCGCAGCACTCGCAGGATCCGGACTTGACTGACGGTGCGCAGATGAATGAATCGCCACTGTCTGGTGAACTCGGTTTGGCCGGTTGGCCTCCCGTCGCTGAAGAGGCGATCATTGCCCGCGACATTTTGCTGGCAAAGCACGTCGGTTCGCGCCTCCACGTGTGCCATCTTTCGACTGCCGGATCGGTAGACCTGATTCGTTGGGGCAAGCGCATGGGTGTTGACGTGACGGCAGAAGTAACTCCACACCACCTGCTCCTCACTGAGGAAATGGCCACGACTTACGATCCGCTCTACAAGGTCAACCCGCCACTTCGCACTCGCGAAGACGTGGAGGCAGTCCGCGAGGGCCTCGCCGATGGCACGATTGACGTTGTGGGAACCGACCATGCTCCGCATCCGCTCGAAGACAAGGACTGCGAGTGGCAGGCGGGCGCGTTCGGCATGACCGGCCTGGAAACTGCATTGCCGATCCTGATCGAAACAATGGTGAACACCGGTCGCATGACGTGGGCCGATATTGCTCGCGTGATGTCGACAAAGCCTGCGCAGATCGGCATGGTTGCCACTCAGGGGCAGGGTCTTGTGGTGGGCGCTCCGGCCAATATCACGCTGGTTGATCCGAGCGTGCGCCGGAAAGTGGATCCCACCCAGCAGTTCACGCGCTCAACCAATTCGCCGTACCGAGGGATGGAGTTGCCCGGCCAGGTTCTGTACACGCTGTACGCCGGTGATGCAACCGTCATGGGCGGAATGCCGATTGAAAAGGCGGACCGGCGATGACCCAATCAGAACTCGCACTGCTCGTCCTTGAAGATGGCACGGTATTCCCCGGATACGCCTGGGGCAAACGCGGGCGCACACTGGGTGAGATTGTCTTTTCCACAGGCATGACCGGATACCAAGAGACGCTCACGGATCCTTCATATCACCGCCAGATCGTCGTCATGACGGCACCTCACATCGGTAATACCGGTGTCAACGATGAAGATCCTGAATCCAAACAGATCTGGGTTGCCGGTTTCGTTGTGCGTGAGCCTGCACGTCGAGCATCAAACTGGCGATCGAAGCGCACCCTTGATGAAGAACTCATTGAGCAGGGGATCGTGGGAATCAGTGGTGTTGATACTCGCGCTATCACGCGCCACATCCGCTCACACGGCGCGATGCGCGCTGGAATCTTCTCCGGTGGTGCACTTCCCGCAGGCGCTGAGCACCTGACTAACCAGGTGCGCGATGCTCTGGTACGTATTGTCGTTGATCAACCGATGATGGCCGGCGCAGCCTTAGCATCCGAGGTTTCGACAAAAGACACCTACGTTGTTAAAGGCGAAGGTGAACCGGTATGTCGCGTAGTGGCCGTGGATTTGGGCATCAAATCGCGCACACCGGAGCAGCTTGCGCAAAGAGGGGTCGAGGTTCATGTTGTGCCCAACACCGTGAGTTTCGCGGATATTCAGGCTCTGAACCCCGATGGAGTTTTCTTCTCGAATGGGCCGGGTGACCCCGCGTCTGCTGACCTGGAGATTGAGCTACTACGTGCGGTCCTGGATGCTGGGCTCCCGTACTTCGGCATTTGCTTCGGACACCAGCTGTTCGGTCGCGCTCTGGGGTATGGAACCTACAAGCTCGAATTCGGTCACCGCGGTGTCAACCAGCCGGTGAAGGATCTGGTGACCGGTCGCGTTGAAATCACCGCCCACAACCATGGTTTCGCAGTGGACGCCCCCGTTGGGGCCCCCTCGGTCGCACCGTTCGACGCTGGTCGCTATGGAAAGGTTGAAGTCAGCCACATTGATCTCAACGATGGGGTTGTGGAAGGCCTGCGGGCACTTGATATTCCCGCTTTCTCGGTTCAATATCACCCCGAAGCGGCGGCTGGTCCTCACGATGGTGAGCATCTCTTCGATCGTTTTGTATCCATGATTCTGGCCTCGAAGGAGGCGAACTGATGCCTAAGCGCCACGATTTGCGGTCCGTCCTTGTTATCGGGTCCGGTCCGATCGTTATTGGTCAAGCGTGCGAATTCGACTATTCGGGTACCCAGGCATGCCGTGTTCTCAAAGAAGAAGGCCTGCGCGTTATCCTCGTGAACTCCAACCCGGCCACGATTATGACCGACCCGGAGATTGCCGATGCCACGTACGTTGAACCGATTACCCCCGAAGTCGTTACGTCGATTATCGAAAAGGAACGACCAGACGCTCTGCTTGCAACACTGGGTGGTCAAACTGCACTGAATACAGCGGTTGCGCTGAACGAAGCTGGCGTTCTCGAAAAGTACAACGTTGAGCTGATCGGCGCGTCCATCGAGGCGATTAACGCAGGTGAAGACCGGGAAATCTTCAAGGAGATCGTTGAGACGTGTGGCGCCGAAGTCGCACGTTCCTATATTGCTCACACGATGGAAGAATGCCACGAAGCGGCAGCTCAACTCGGCTACCCGCTGGTTGTACGTCCCTCGTTCACGATGGGCGGTTTGGGTTCAGGCTTCGCCTACACCCCCGAAGATCTCGAACGCATCGCCGGTCAGGGACTTGCGGCGTCGATCACCACGGAGGTTTTGCTCGAAGAATCCATCCTCGGCTGGAAGGAATACGAGCTCGAGCTCATGCGAGACAAGGCGGATAACGTCGTTGTCGTCTGTTCGATCGAAAACATTGACCCGGTGGGTGTTCACACGGGCGACTCGGTGACCGTTGCACCCGCATTGACACTCACCGACCGCGAGTTGCAGCGTCTGCGCGATATCGGCATTGCGGTGATCCGTAAGGTCGGTGTTGATACTGGTGGCTGTAATATCCAGTTTGCTCTGGATCCGAAGACTGGTCGCATCATCGTCATCGAAATGAACCCGCGTGTATCGCGTTCATCCGCGCTGGCATCCAAGGCGACGGGCTTCCCGATTGCGAAGATCGCAGCGCGCCTCGCCACCGGTTACACGCTCGACGAAATCCCGAACGACATCACGGGCTCCACGCCTGCGTCTTTCGAGCCCACGCTGGACTACGTCGTGGTGAAGGTTCCGCGATTCACCTTCGAAAAGTTCCCGGAAGCTGACCCCACGCTGTCGACCTCAATGAAAGCAGTCGGCGAGGCCATGGCAATCGGGCGCAATTTCACGGAGGCGTTTCAAAAAGCGTTGCGCTCCATCGACAAGTCGGGAGTCCAATTCTCGTGGGCGCGGCCTCGTCCCACCACAGAAGAGACAAAAGCACTTGTCGCTCAGGCTGCACGAGGTACCGAACAGCGCTTTGTGCAGGTCATGGACGCAATCCGTGGAGGTGCGACGCTCGACGAGCTCTTCGATTCGACGAAGATCGACCCCTGGTTCCTTGACCAGTTCTACTTGCTTGACGAGATTGCTTGTGAAATCGCAGAAGCTCCCGCGCTCAACCGCGAGGTACTGAGTCTTGCGAAACGTCACGGCTTCTCTGACCGTCAGATTGGTGATATTCGAGGCCTGTCGGAGACGAGCGTGCGAGAAGTACGAGGCGCTTTCGAAATTCACCCCGTCTTCAAGACGGTGGATACGTGTTCGGCAGAGTTTGCAGCGAAGACTCCGTATCACTACTCGACCTACGACTTCGAGAACGAGGTTGCGCCCCGCGAGCGCGAAGCAGTCATCATTCTGGGTGCTGGACCGAACCGTATCGGTCAGGGCATTGAGTTCGATTATTCGTGCGTGCACGCAGCGATGAGCCTGCGCGAGCGCTACGACACGATCATGGTGAACTGCAACCCAGAAACCGTGTCGACTGACTACGATATTTCGGATCGCCTCTACTTTGAGCCCCTGACACTTGAGGATGTGCTCGAGATCTACCGGGCAGAAAGCGAGGCCGGTCCGGTCAAGGGCGTTATTGTTCAGTTGGGTGGTCAGACTCCGCTGTCGCTTGCGCGTGATCTTGAGGCTGCGGGGGTGCCGATTCTTGGCACGTCGCCGTCGTCGATCGATGTGGCTGAAGACCGTGAAGAGTTCGCTAAGGTGCTGGCGATTGCCGGTTGCCCGGCTCCGGCGCACGATACGGCTCATGTGGTCTCGCAGGTTCGTGAGGTTGCTGAGCGCGTTGGATATCCGGTGCTTCTGCGCCCCAGCTTCGTCTTGGGCGGTCGTGGTATGGAAATCGTGAATGACGAGGCCGCGCTCGATCGCTATCTCGATAGGCCGGATATTGGCGCGCTGTTCTCACGCGGTCCACTGTTGATTGACCGTTTCTTGGATGCGGCGATCGAAATTGACGTGGACGCGCTGTATGACGGTAATGAATTGTTTATGGGCGCCATTATGGAGCACATTGAAGAGGCCGGTATTCACTCCGGTGACTCGGCATGCGTATTGCCACCGATGACTCTGTCGTCCAGCCAGCTTCACCGGATTGCTGCATCGACCGAAGCGATTGCACGTGAGGTGGGGGTGCGTGGCCTGATCAATATCCAGTTCGCCCTCTTGTCCGATGTCCTGTACGTGATTGAGGCGAATCCTCGTGCTTCTCGTACGGTGCCTTTTGCTTCGAAGGCGACGGGCGTGCCTCTGGCGAAGGCAGCATCTTTGATCCAGGTGGGCGATTCGATCGCATCGTTGCGTGAGCGTGGCATTCTCCCTGTCACGGATGCACGCGAGATCCGTGATGGTGCCTCGATTGCAGTGAAGCAGGTTGTTCTTCCATTCAAGCGCTTCCGTACAGCTCAGGGATTGGTCGTGGATACGATCCTCGGGCCTGAGATGCGCTCGACGGGCGAGGTTATGGGTATCGATCACAACTTCCCGACGGCATTCGCGAAGTCGCAATCCGGTGCGATCGGAAAACTGCCGACCGAAGGTACGGTCTTCATTTCGATTGCGGATACGGACAAGCGTGCGATCGTGTTCCCTGCGGCTCGTATGCGGGACCTTGGTTTTACGATTTTGGCGACAACGGGTACAGCTTCGGTGTTGCGCCGAAACGGGATTGAGGCCCAAGCTGTTCGCAAGCGCTCTGAGGGACGAGGCAATGAAGGTGAGCCCACCATCGTTGATTTGATCAACGATGGGATGATCGACATCGTTGTGAATACTCCGCAGAAGAGCGATAACCGCCACGACGGCTATCAGATTCGTACCGCTGCAATGACCCACGACAAGACGATTGTGACGACGCTCCAGGCGTTTAACGCGCTTGTTCAAGCGATTGAGGTGCGTACTCACGGTGCGTATCACGTGCGATCGTTGCAGGAATGGGATGCGCTTCGAAAGGAGAATGAACGATGACCATGCGAGGTTTCGGTGATCGTCTTGCCGACGCAATGGCTGAGCATGGGCCTATGTGCGTTGGGATTGACCCGCACCCCGGTCTGCTTGACCAGTGGGGCTTAGACCATTCGATCGACGGATTGCGTAGGTTTTCTCTGGGCGTTGTTGAAGCGTTGGGAGGCAAAGTTGCTGCATTCAAACCGCAGTCAGCCTTCTTCGAACGTTTTGGATCACACGGCGTCGGCGTATTGGAAGAAGTCATTGACGCCTGTCGAAATGCGGGTTCCTTGTGCATCGTGGACGCTAAACGCGGTGACATTGGTTCAACTATGAACGGTTACGCCGATGCGTATCTGGCTAATGGTTCTCCGCTGGCCGGCGATGCTGTGACTCTTTCACCGTATTTGGGTGTTGGCGCGCTCACCCCGGCGCTTGAAATGGCAAAAGAGACGGGCAGGGGAGTGTTCGTTCTCGCTCTGACATCGAACCCTCAGGGTGCTTCGGTTCAACACTGTGTGAACTCCGAGGGGCAATCGGTTGCTGGGGGAGTCATTCAAGCAGTGTCCGATTTCAATGCGACGTTCGACTTTGAGCACATGGGTCCTGCTGGAATTGTTGTGGGCGCGACCGTTGGGGATGCTCGCCGTCGCCTGGGCATCTCTTTCGATGCCTTCAATGGCGCAATTCTTGCCCCCGGGGTGGGAGCTCAAGGTGCCGGTCCGAAGGAACTGGGCGAGGTGTTCGGCCAAGCAGCTTTGAACGTGCTCGCGTCGTCATCTCGAGCGATTTTGGCCAAAGGCCCCGATGCTCTGGGCCTTCAACAGGCATATGCTCAAGCGGTCGCCGAATTAGCTGAGTGAATATTGCTTCCCACTTTCTTCACACAAAAGCCCTGTTAACACGATAAAATCGCCTGCAACAGTCACAATCTGTGAAGGAGTGGGAAGCAATGGCGCTACCTCATCTGACACCCGAACAACGTGCGCAAGCTCTAGAAAAAGCAACTGCAGCGCGTCGCGCGCGCGCGGATATCAAAGCACGTTTGAAGAATCGCGAAATTACGCTTTCAGAGGTTCTCAACCTTGCCGAAAAGGATGAGTCAATCGCCAAGATGCGTGTTGTCTCACTGCTTGAGTCAATGCCACGCGTTGGAGTCACAACGGCTGCGGCATTGATGGAAGAGTACGGTATTGCTCAATCACGTCGTGTCAGGGGCCTTGGGCATGTTCAAGCTCAGGCTTTAATCGAACGATTCGGCTAATAGCAGGTAAAGGTGGCACGATTGTCAGCATGGATAAACCACGACTGACCGTGCTTGCCGGTCCCACTGCTGTAGGTAAGGGGACCGTCGTTCAAGCTCTTCGTGAACGTCACCCGGAACTGGTTGTTTCCGTCTCTGCGACGACTCGTTCGCCCAGGCCGGGTGAAGTTGATGGCGTTCATTATCTGTTCAAGACAGATGAAGAATTTGACGCGCTTGTCGAATCGGGATTGATGCTCGAATGGGCGACAGTCCACGGTGTTCACCGCTACGGCACACCTGCGCCACCTGTCGACGAGGCCTTGAAAGCAGGTAAATCTGTCCTGCTCGAGATTGACCTTGATGGTGCTCGTCAGGTGATGAAAACGCGTCCTGATGCGCTCTTCGTTTTTCTTGCACCTCCGTCGTGGGATGAGCTTGTGAGGCGCCTCGTCGGTCGCGGAACCGAAGACGAGGAGGAACGCGTGCGTCGTCTTCAAACTGCCAAGGTAGAGATGGCTGCAGAGACGGAATTCAACGTAACTGTGACGAATGACGACCTCGACGACACCGTTACTGAACTGGCTCACCTTATGGGGCTGGAGTAGACTGGCCCCCAGTGTGGCCAGATGGCCACGTTTGAATCCAGGAGGACCGCATGGCCGGAATCGTCGCACAGCCCCAAGGCATCACGTCGCCACCGATTGATGATCTGCTTGAGCACGTCGATTCAAAGTACGCTCTCGTTATCGTTGCCGCTCGTCGCGCACGTCAGATCAACTCGTACAACCTTCAGCTTGAACAGAACATGATTCAGTTCGTTGGACCCGTTGTCGATGTTGAACCCGATGAAAAGCCCCTGGGTATCGCACTTCGCGAGATCAACGATGGCATGATCTCGGTCGAAGCCGAGCAGAAAGCCTGACGCGTATGCGCCCCACGGTGATCGTCGGGGTCAGCGCTGGAATCGCCGCCTACAAGGCGGCGATTCTTGTACGTGAGCTGATTCGCGCCGGATGCGATGTTCGTGTTGTTCCAACACCTGCCTCTTTAGAGTTCGTTGGAAAAGCAACGTGGGAGGGCCTGACTGGTCACCCGGTTCACACCGGGCTCACCGATCACCCAGGCTCTGATCATGTGGAGCTTGCTCGTATCGCTGATTTGATTGTTATCGCCCCTGCTACCGCGGATGTGATGGCACGCATTCGCGCTGGCTTTGCGAATGATCTTTTGACGACCACCGTCTTGGCATCTCGTTGCCCACTTGTTCTGAGCCCGGCAATGCACACGGCAATGTGGGATAACGCTGCCACTCAAGATAACGTTGCCGTTCTGCGCCAGCGTGGAATAACTATCATCGACCCCGCGTCCGGTGCGCTTGGCTCCGGGGATCATGGAGTTGGTAGGCTCCCCGAACCTGAAGAAATTGCTCGTGTGTGCCTCGATACTCTCGCATCAACGCAGACTTCGTTCTCTTCCAACGAACAGATGCTTTTTGGACGTCATATTGTCGTGACCGCAGGCGGAACTCAAGAACCACTGGATCCGGTGCGCTTCATTGGCAACCGTTCGTCGGGACGCCAAGGCATCGAGATTGCTCGCTCATCAGCTCGAATGGGCGCGACAGTACACCTGATCGCATCGAACGTTGAAAAGTCGCTGCTGGACGATCTTGAACCTTCGATTAGCGTTTCCTTCGCACCCACGGCCCACGATGTTGAACTCGCGGTTCAGGCTCAGTGTGATGGCGCAGACGCGCTGGTGATGTGCGCGGCAATCGCCGATTTTAGTCCCACCAGCGTTGCTGATGCGAAGATCAAGAAGACGGATGATTCTTCAGACGTTCCCACCATTGAATTGGAACGTACGACGGATATTCTTGCCACCGTCGCCCACAGCGATTCAAGGCCCACGGTGCTCGTCGGATTCGCCGCTGAAACAGGTCAGGCAGACACCGTACTTGCCTATGGCAAAGAGAAGGCACGCCGTAAGGGCGCCGACTTCCTCGCGATTAACCGCGTGGGTGATGGGTTCGGTTTTGGTGACGTCGACAACCACGTCACGATCGTCGACTCGAAAGGCGAGCTTGTCGGTGAAGTCTCTGGCTCAAAAGCTCGCGTTGCGGACTTTCTCATCACAACAATCGCTCAAAGACTCGCTACTATTGATGGGTGACTTCTAATCGACAGCTCTTTACGTCAGAATCCGTGACCGAAGGTCATCCGGATAAGGTCTGTGACCGAATTTCGGATTCAATCCTTGATGCTCTTGTAGAAAAAGACCCGCATTCTCGTGTCGCGGTCGAGACTATGGTGACCACGGGCCTCGTGCACGTTGCCGGTGAGGTAACAACCGAGGCCTACGTTGAGATTCCTCAGATTGTTCGTGATGAGATTCTGAAAATTGGCTACAACTCTTCACAAGTGGGCTTTGACGGTGCCTCGTGTGGCGTATCGATTTCGATTGGACAGCAGAGCCCTGATATTGCCGGGGGAGTGGACCACGCGCTTGAAGAGCGTGAAGGTAGTGCAAGTGATGTCCGTGATAGTCAGGGCGCTGGCGACCAGGGAATCATGTTTGGTTATGCCTGCGCTGATACACCCGATCTGATGCCTGCCCCGATTTGGCTGGCGCACAAGCTGTCGAAGCGCCTGGCTGACGTCCGTCATAACGAAATCGCCACCGGTCTGCGTCCCGATGGAAAGACTCAGGTCACATTGGCGTACGAGGACGGCAAGCCTGTTGGTATTGATTCGGTTCTCGTTTCCACTCAGCATGATGAGGCTCTGAACCAATCCGATTTGCGCGACCTGATTGTGGCACACGTGATTGACCCGGTTCTTCGCGACGACGGCCTCGATCTCGACACGGCCGATATGAAGATCCTCGTCAATCCCTCCGGACGCTTCGTCATCGGTGGCCCCGCCGGCGATGCAGGCGTAACCGGGCGAAAGATTATAGTTGACACCTACGGTGGTATGGCACGTCACGGTGGTGGAGCGTTCTCCGGTAAGGACCCATCGAAGGTTGACCGTAGCGCCACGTACGCTGCGCGCTGGGCGGCGAAGAATGTAGTTGCAGCCGGTCTTGCTTCCAAATGCGAGATTCAGCTTGCCTACGCGATTGGCCGCGCTCATCCTGTCGGTCTCTATGTTGAAACATTTGGTACCGGAAATGTGAGTGACCAGCAGATTGCACGCGCCATTGAGACTGTTTTTGACTTGCGTCCGGCCGGCATTATCGCTGACCTGGATCTGCTACGCCCGATTTACGCTGCCACATCTTCCTACGGCCATTTTGGTCGTCCGGGCTTCCCGTGGGAAGAAACGAACCGCGTCGACGAATTGTTGAGTGTGAGCTGATGACCGCTCCCTCTGTTCTGATTGACGAGGCCGCCTCCACCGATTCGTCATTTGACTTGAAATGGCGACGACGAACAACAGTAGAGATGATCATTTCTGGGCTGATTGGGCTTTACGCTTCTTTCGTCCTTTCGATTGAAGCATGGCAGTTAGCTGCCGATTCAGCGAAGACATTCGCTTGTGATGTTTCATCGGTCCTGTCATGTTCCACGGTGGCGCAGACGCCTCAAGCTCGTATCCTGGGGTTCCCGAACGCATTCCTAGGAATCTTTTTCGAAGCGGTAGTTCTTGCCATTTCGGTCGCTTTGTTTAGCGGAGTGAAGTTTTCCCGCTGGTACATGGCGTGTGCCAATGTGCTGTACACAATCGCATTGTTCTTCGCGTACTGGCTTTTCAGCCAGTCTTTTTTCGTGATCCACGTGCTTTGCCCGTGGTGTTTGGCGATCACCGTGACAACAACCCTTGTCTTTGCGGGCTTGACACGGATTAATATCCGCGAAGGTGTTCTTCCGGCGCCTGCGTGGTTGAAACGCAGTGTGACCTTGGGGTATGACTGGTCGTTCTGGGGATTGTTGCTGTTCATCCTGATCGCGATGGTCGTAGCCAGGTACGGGGTAGCTCTGCTCGGCTAACCGATGTGCAGTTCAATTCCTCCATGGCTCATGGTGCAATAGAGCCATGGTTATTCAAGGTAACAGCGACGTTCTTTTTGGCTTAGAGCAGGTCGCCACCGCGCAGGCTATTGCTAGCGTGTGCGTGGATGTTGATGTCCCACACCTTGATCGCCCGCTGGACTATGCAATCGTTCCAGAGCTCGCCGATTCGGTTGTTCCAGGCGTTGCCGTAAAGGTTCATCTTGCCGGAAGAAGCGTCACCGGTTGGGTCCTCAGCGTCAGAACCGAGGTCCCCGAACATCGTTTAAGTCCGATCGATAAAGTTATCTCGCGCCTGCCCGTCCTTTCGCCTTCGATTGCGAAAGTGGCTCGGAAGATCGCAGACCGCCAGGTAGCAACGCTCTCACAAGCACTCTCGCTTGCACTTCCACAGCGTCATGTGGGTGCCGAAAAATCATTCTTAGCACAGGACGAAAGCCAACAGCTTGAGTGGAATGTAGACACTGATGCAGATGGGGGAGCCTGGCACGACAATCCCGTGGGATGTACGCTTCTTGCTCACCTGTCTCATGGTGATCCAGTCCGCAGCGTCTGGACAGCTTTGGGGCCAACGCGTGATGAGCGCCTCGTGGACTGTATTCAGGCCAACGCCGCCGCACACCGTGGAGCCATCATCGTCGCGCCCACACACTGGCAGGCATCGCAGCTGTATAGGCTGATCCAGACCCGCCTTGGGGTTCCAGCTGCACTGATGACAACGCAGACATCCGCGGAAGACCGATATCTGACGCACCTCCAAGCGATGGCAGGTGAACTTGGCATCGTCGTCGGTACTCGTTCAAGTATCTGGACGCCGTTGAAGAATCTCGGTCTCATTGTCATTTGGGATGACAGCGATGACCGTCTTGTCGAACAGCGAGCACCGCGTGCGGATGCACTCGACATTGCAATGGCACGATGCGCCGAAGAACACTGTTCGCTTCTTATCGCCTCTTTCTCGCGTTCTGTTAAAGCACAAGCACTTGTTGAATCCGGTTGGGCCGTTTCCTTAATGGAAGATGGTTCAAAGAAACGCGCACTTGTCCCAACCGTCCGCGTTGTTGATGATGCCTACATCGAGAGGGAAGGCCCCAGTGGAGCAATGCGCATTCCCTCAGCTGCTCTTGCCACTATCCGCACGGGTCTTGCCACCGGCCCAGTGTTAGTTCAGGTCGCTCATGCTGGATATGTTCCTGTTGTTTCATGCTCCCAATGCAGGAGTGTTGCGCGTTGCCATCATTGTCACGGGCCACTAGAGAAATCAGACCAGGACACCATTTCGTGTTCATGGTGTCACCGACCCACGTCGGGATGGCAGTGCCCAACGTGCGCAGGAACGCGGTTACGACACGCACGCATCGGCTCTGAACGAACGGGAGAAGAACTCGCCCGCGCAATGCCGACGGCGTCAGTCTTGGTTTCATCATCAAGCAATGCGTTGACCCGCACGATCAGTCATAAACCACAGGTTGTCGTCGCAACCCCCGGTAGTGAACCGCTGGCTGAAGGTGGGTATCACGCTGTGGTGATCTTGGATGCCCAAGCGATTGCTGGTCGACCAGAACTATGGGCCCCTCAAGAAGCAATGCGCCGGTGGTTCAACGCGTTGGCACTCGCTCGCCCCGAAGCAAGTGCCCTCATTTGTGGTGGTATCACGCCTTCCATGGCACAGGCTCTTATTCGCTATAACCCTGTTTCATTTGCTCACGATCTGCTTGAAGACCGCAAAGCCAACGGATTCTTCCCTGCAAAAACCGTGATCGCGATCGACGGACAACGCAAAGACTCTCTCGGAGTTGCCGAGTCCTCCGGTGGCGAACTCCTGGGTGAGTACACGTATCAGGCGGTGAAGGAAGGGACGTTACCTATTGTGCGCTCCTTGGTCAGCGTTGAACGTGACCAGCTTCCCGAAGTGTTAGTCACACTGAAGAAGCTCCTGCAATATCGCAGTGCCCACAAGCTTCCTACCGTGAAGATCACGGTCAATCCGCCAGAGCTTTTCTAAAGCGATTCCTTTCGTTCGTTAGACTGATCCTCGTGCGTATTGTTTTCGCTGGAACTCCAGCTCCCGCTATCCCGACGCTTGAGCGTCTTGTCGAGTCTACTCATGAGGTCGTCGGTGTCATTACCCGTCCACCTGCCAGAGTGGGTCGTGGGCGCACGCTACACCCCAGTCCAGTTGCGCAGTTCGCACGTGAACACGGCCTACCTGTGATTGAAGCGTCTTCGTTTAAAGACCCTAAGGTATGCAACCAAGTCGAGTCACTACGCCCCGATCTTGGTGTCGTTGTCGCATACGGCGCACTCATTCCTTGCTCCGTTCTGGACATGCCTACTCATGGGTGGATCAATCTCCACTTCTCGTCTCTTCCGCGGTGGCGCGGGGCTGCTCCCGTTCAATGGGCACTGATCAGCGGGGATACCACTACGGCTTCCAGTGTTTTCCAACTTGAAAAAGGTCTTGATACCGGGCCTGTTTATTCCTCGATTCCGGTCGACATCACGCATGAAACAGCGGGCGAATTACTTGAACGCATGGCAATTCTCGGCGCTCCACAAGTTGTGGATGTGGTTGACTCGATTGCGAATGGAACCGCACAAGCTGTGCCTCAAAACGAAGATGATCCGCGGGCAAGCCACGCACGTCAACTGAGCTCCAGCGACGGGTTCGTTGATTTTCGTTCGTCTGCTCAGGCAACTGACCGGCAGATTCTTGGTCTTAGCCCCAACCCGGGCGCGTGGACGCTTCTTCCAGACTCAAAGCGATTGAAACTAGCCGCGGTAACAGTCGTAGAGGGCGATGATCTTGAACCCGGTCATATTCGAGTAACGAAGAAGAGCGTTGAAGTCGGCTGCCAGGACGGAATCGTTCGCCTTGGACAGGTAGCTCCGGCAGGTAAAGGCTGGATGGACGCTGCCGCATGGGCTAGGGGAGCCCGGCTTTCAGAAGACGCAGTGCTTGGCACGATGGAGGAAAACTGATGGCAACCCGTCGTTACTCCGATGGATATCGCAAACTTCAGGATGTCGATACGCCTAGGCGCATTGCTTTTGACGTGCTCATGGCAGTTGAAACTGAAGATGCCTTTGCCAACATCGCGCTAACGAAGGCGTTGCGTGACGCGCGTTCACATGAGCGCCTGGACTCGCGCGACGCTGCTTTTACCTCCGAACTTGTCAATGGAAGCCTGCGAGCCCAGGGACGTCTCGACTGGGTTTTGGGACGCTATCTGACCAGGCCCATCGATAAGGTCGATACCCCCGTTCGAGTCCTCCTGCGCCTGGGAGCCCATCAGCTTCTGAATATGCGCGTTGCCGACCATGCGGCAGTTGCTTCCACCGTTGATCTCGCTCGCCACTACCTGACCGAGGGGCCAACGCGAATGGTGAATGCGGTTTTGCGTTCAATCACTCGTGAAGCTCCTGGAGCAATCGAAGATGCAATCGCCCAGATCAGCGACCCGAACGAACGTCGTTCCATTGAGTTTTCGCATCCGCTCTGGATGGTCGATGCCTTCGAAGACGCCCTCATTAGCCATGGCTTCGAGGCTAGCGAATTAGATGACCTGCTAGCCGGCGACAACCAGCCTCCGCTGGTGACCCTCGTTGCGCGCCCAGGTCTGATCGAAGCAATCGATCTGGCTGATGAAGCTGAATCAGTGTTGGGAACTCGCGTCGCCCCAGGCGATGTCAGTGATTGCGCGGTTCTTCTCGAACACGGTGATCCGGGTAGTCTCGATTCGATCCGCTCAGGGCGCGCCGGTGTCCAAGACGAAGGATCCCAGCTTGGCGCAATGATCGCTGCTACTGCCCCGATTGAAGGCAAAGACGAGTGCTGGCTCGACCTGTGCGCAGGACCGGGTGGCAAAGCATCGATGCTCGCATCGATCGGCGCTCTTCAAGGAGCCACACTGATTGCAAACGAGGTCCATCCTCACCGTGCTCGCCTCGTAGAACGCGCGTGTCGCCAGCTTGACAGCGTTGAGGTCGTCTCGTCCGATGGTCGTACCTTCGGCGGGGGCAAGAGCCAGTGGCCTCTTGGAAGCTTCGACCGAGTTGTGATCGATGCTCCCTGCTCAGGCATGGGGTCAATGAGGCGCCGCCCCGAATCACGATGGAGGCGCACGCAAGCAGATGTTGGCGGCCTCGTCGATTTGCAGGCGGAACTGTTGGCACGCGGTCTCGAACTTGTTCGCGAAGGCGGAATCCTGACGTATATCACCTGCTCTCCGCACGTCGACGAAACGCTTGCTCAGGTGGAGAAGCTACTGAAAACTGGGAAAGTAGAGCTTCTCGATACAGTTGCACTTGGCGAAGCACTTGCACCGGAGTCTCTCAACGTCCCTGACGCTGCTGGTCGTATCAAGAAATACCCCGGTCGCACCCTCCAACTGTGGGAACACCGTAACGGTACGGATTTGATGTTTATTGCAGCGATGAAAAAGGTCGAAAAGCCCACATCAGCGCGCTAATCACCACGTATCATAGGGATCATGAAACCAACTATTTCTCCTTCGATTCTTAACTGCGATATCGGCGATCTGCGCGGCGAACTCACGAAGATTTCCAGCGCGGACGTTGCTCACGTTGACGTGATGGACAACCATTTTGTTCCGAACTTGTCGTGGGGCCTGCCCGTTGTCGAGTCCGTCATCGCATCGAAGATCCTTCCTGTTGATGCACACCTGATGATCGAAGACCCTGATCGTTGGGCGCCCGCATATGCGGAAGCTGGTTGTCATTCAGTCACGTTCCACGCTGAAGCTGCGGCAGCTCCGCTCCGCCTTGCACGCGAGCTCCACCGCATCGGTTCAAAGGTCGGTCTGGCGCTTCGTCCCGCAACCGATATCGCTCCGTTCGTGGACATTCTGTCGGATTTCGACATGATCCTCGTGATGACTGTGGAACCTGGTTTTGGTGGTCAGTCGTTTATTGACTCGATGATCCCGAAGATCCGCCGTACCCGCGAAGCGATCAATGCTTCTGGTCTTGAGGTTTCGATTCAGGTTGACGGTGGTGTTTCTCGTCAGACCATCGAACTGGCAGCTGAAGCGGGCGCAGACAACTTTGTTGCCGGTTCTGCCGTGTTCCGTGCAGAAGACGCGTATGCAGAGGTCGCAGCACTCCGCGAGCTCGCATTGCATCACTGCCACTGATTTGTTGAGCTTCCAACCGGTGTGTGGTCGTAATTTGTAAGACCACACACCGGTTTTTATTTTCGCGCTTTGGACGCGTTCGTGGCATGATTGAGGAAGCTCCGGGGTCGGTGAAAGTCCGAGCCGGCGGTGAAAGTCCGCGACCCGCCTGCTATCAGGTGGCTGAATCGGTGTAATTCCGATACCGACGGTGAAAGTCCGGATGGGAGGAGCGCGTCAAGCAGACGGACGTTCTGTGCCGTGTTGCTTGCCTCGCGACGCACCCGGATGCCAGAAAGGCTAGGGTCGTGGCACATCGCAAACGCGCTTCGCGTACGGTGACGCTCATTGCACCTGTCGTCTTCCTGCTCTTCCTACTTGGAATGTGGTGGGTGACCGTATCCTTTTCGGGCATCGAGTCGTGGCGTCTACCGTCACCTGCACAAACGTGGCAGCGTGCATTGACGCTTGCAACAGGGTCGTCGTTCTGGAATAAAACGCTTGTGACGTCGGGGGAGGCGATTGCGGGGTCCGTTCTTGGCGCCCTTGTCGCACTGCCGCTGGCGTATCTCATCTATCGTTCGCCACTTGTCAGTGCTGCGGTCGAACCCTTCCTTGGAGCTACGCAGGCGCTTCCTGCTATTGCTCTCGCACCACTTCTTGTCTTGTGGATCGGCTACGGTTTTTGGTCGATCACTGCACTCTGTGCGCTTCTCGTTTTCTTCCCGATTCTCGTCTCTACGGTGGTGGGTCTACGACATCTCGATTCTGAGATTCTCGAGGCCGCCCAGGTGGATGGAGCGTCGGGCTTAACGATGGTGATTTCGATGGAGCTTCCTCTTGCGGCCCCCGCGGTCCTTGGCGGTGTCCGAAACGGTTTTACTCTTTCGGTGACTGGCGCAGTTGTTGGCGAAATGGTGATGGGTGGCAATGGCTTGGGGCAGGTTCTTACACAGGCACGTTCAAACGTTGATACGGCAGGAATGTTCGTCACGATTGGACTCTTGTGTGTGATGGCAACAGCGATATACATCCTCGTGTATCGCATTGAGCGCTCGCATCGTTACATGATCTCGCAATGAAAGTGGTTCCTCATGTCTGTTCGTCTTCGCGCATCTATCGTGGCTTTCGCCCTATTCGGCGTTACATGTGTGGGAGCATGTGCTCCCGATCCTTCGACCGCTGAGTCTGGTGCGTCGGCGTCACACGCAGTGACCGTTGGTCTCACTTATATTCCGAACGTGCAGTTCTCTCCCGTGTATGTCGCCCATGATGACAGCTTGTATTCGAATGCTGGGGTGGATGTGACGATTCGTCACCACGGTTCCGATGAGGGACTGTTTACGGCCCTCATTTCCGGTGAAGAAGACGTTGTGATTGCTTCGGGTGACGAGGCAATGGTGGCGCGTGATTCCGGGATGGATCTGGTGTCGATTGGTACCTATTACCGTCAGTACCCCGGCGTTGTGATTGTTCCAGCGGATTCTGAGATCCACACTCTGTCGGACCTTAAAGGACACAGCATCGGTATTCCCGGTGAGTATGGGTCGAACTGGTATGCGACCCTCTCGGCTATCTTACAGGGTGGCTTGAGCGAGAAGGATGTCGAGATTGCGTCGATTGGCTACACGCAACGAGCTGCTCTTGCTCAAGGTGAAGTGGATGCTGTCCTCGGTTTTGCGAATAATGACCTGGTTCAGATGCTCCAGTCGGGCATGGATGTCAGGGCCATTAGTTTGGAATCGCAGACGCCTCTTGTCGCGGCGTCGATCATCACGACCCGTCAGTGGGCTGAGGCAAACCCTGAACTTGCGTCAGCGGTTGTCAGCGCAACAACTGCTGGTATTAACTCGGTGATTGATGATCCCGACCATGCCCTTGACGTCACGATGGCGTGGGATGAGACTCTCAGCGACGAGACCTCGAAGTCTAATGCGATGGCAGTGCTTCAGGCGACAATTCCTCTGATGATGAACGCTGGCGGCCCGGCTGTGGCGAGGCAGGATCTTGATCGCTGGGAGATGATGGCAGAGTTCTTGGGCTCTGTGCCGGGTGTCGTCTCTCAGAAGCCCGATGCTTCTTTGGCTGCTACTAACGAGTATGTGAATGAATAAGGCTGTCCGCTAGGCGGATAGGGTTTCATTTGTTGTCCGAGGCGTCGTAAAGTCAGGCCATGGCTACTTTTGAAGATCTCTTTGCCGAACTGTCCGAAAAGGCTCAGACCCGCCCCGAGGGTTCTGGGACTGTTGCTGAACTGGACAAGGGCATCCATGCGATCGGAAAGAAGATCATCGAAGAAGCCGGCGAAGTGTGGATGGCTGCCGAATACGAGACTCTTGACGATCTCGCTCTTGAGATCTCGCAGCTCTTCTACCATGCGCAGGTCATGATGATTGCCAAGGGCCTGACCCTCGACGACATTTACAAGAAACTCTAAGCATTTTCGTTGAAGGATCTCCATGCTTCGCATTGCTGTGCCCAATAAGGGCTCACTGTCTGACCCTGCTGTTCGTCTGCTTTCTGAGGCTGGCTACAACACTCGTCGCCACGGTCGTGAGCTTGTTCTTACCGACACCCTGAATGATGTCGAACTCTTCTTCCTGCGTCCGCGAGACATCGCGGTCTATGTGGGACGAGGCTCCATTCAAGCGGGTATCACCGGTCGCGATCTGCTGCTTGACTCTCAGACTCAAGCAATCGAGCATTTCCCGTTGGGTTTTGCTCGTTCAACGTTCCGTTTTGCAGCTCCTACCGGCACGATTACCTCGATTGAACAGATCAACGGTAAGCGCGTTGCTGCGTCATATGACCATCTGGTGAAGTCATATCTTGATGAGCGTGGTGTGGATGCTGAGGTCGTTCACCTTGATGGGGCAGTGGAGTCCTCGGTGCGCCTGGGTGTTGCTGACCTGATTGCTGACGTCGTCGAAACCGGCTCAACCCTGAAGGCTGCCGGCCTTGAGGTGTTTGGTGAGCCTTTGGCGAAGTCAGAAGCTGTTCTGATCACACGTCCCGATGTCGTTGACGATCCGGCGCTGGCAACGCTGGTCAAGCGCCTCGAAGGTGTTCAGGTTGCTCGCAAGTATGTGATTGTTGACTACAACGTTCGCGAGTCTGCTCTTGATGCGGCGATCGCTATTGCGCCTGGCTTTGACTCTCCGACTGTTTCTCCATTGCAGGATTCTGCGTGGCGAGCGGTTCGCGTGATGGTGGAAGCACACCAAGTGAATCCGATTATGGATCAGCTTCACGAGGCTGGAGCCCGAGGAATTATCGTCACCGAATTGCGTGCCTCTCGTCTCTAGAACAGGGCTTTTGCTCGCGAGCATCAGTAGGCTTATGCCTATGGGAAATGACAGCTCGCGCGATGCTCGGTTGCTTGCCTTATTGAATTGTCTGAGGCATTCTGGACGCCCACTGTCTAAGCGGGAGATTCAGGAACAGGTTCTTCAGTATCAAGGACTGACTCACGATAACTTCGAGGGCCAATTCCAAGACGATAAAGAAACTCTTCACTCCATCGGTATCGCACTGACAATGCGGGGAACGAATCCTGATTTCACTTATGAAATTGATCCGAAAGCTTCGGCTCAGTTCCAAGGAGAGAACGTTCGTTTTGATGCCAGCGAGTCACGGCTCATTTCGATGGCAATCAAAGTGTGGGACGATGACGCGAATACGACGGCACTAAAAAAGCTAGCGCTTTCGATGGATCCGCCTGAAACGTCTTTTTCTCACGTGAATATCGGCCTTGATCACAGCGATGTGATTTGTGCGCTGAGCGAAGCAATCACGCATGGGCGCTTTGTCAGCTTTGACTACACGTCTGAATCGGATTCGTTCCGACGTAGCGTTGCTCCCCGAAAGCTTGTGATGCGCTCGAACTCCATGTACTTATGGGGTTTTGATATGGATAGGTACGCACCGCGTTTGTTCAAGCTGTCGCGGATTGCTTCCGAGATTGAAATTATTGGCGACTCTTTCGACGCACTGGAGCTTCCCGAGATCCCGGCAGATCCCTTCACTCTTCTAGAAATAGAGCCTCTTCTTGCAATTCGCGATGACGCATCGCTTGCGATTCGCGCCTACGTCCAACTGACAGGGCGCCTGATAACAGATGGTTGGTGCGAAGCCGTCGGGCTGCGAGCTTCCCGTCATACGTGGATGACGCGCGTTCTCACCGAAGGTGAAGATGTTGTTGTTCTTGCTCCCCACGATTTGAGGGATGAGATCTATGCCCGAATTGACAGGGCCTCGTCGTGGGGAGTTCAGTGATGGGAGCACGATCTACTGACGCGCTTGTTCGCCTGCTCGCGATTCGTGATTGGCTTGCAACGAATGCATATTTCGAACCTGTGCCACTCGACGATGTGGTCCGCCAGTTTGGTGGAACGCGAGACAAGATGCTTCGCGATTTGAATACCCTGTCAGTAGCTGATGATGACACGTTCGATTTCGACGGTCGTTTCTGGGTTGATATTGATCTTCTTCACGACTCAGGTCTTGTCCAGCTGATGTCGCATATTGACGCCAATCAGCTACCGGGCCTTACTCCAAGCGAAGCGTTGGCGATTCGTATCGGTCTTGAGTCTCTGTCGAGTGTTCTTTCCCGAGACCTTGTCGAGCGTATTCCCGCCGTTCTGGACAAGATTGGCCAGCTGGTTGGGGAGCGTGGTGATGAGCAGATTCTGCTTCATCACCGGGATCACCAGTGTCAGAATGCCTTTGCTCTTCTTGACCGTGCCATCGGGCTTCGCAGACCGGTTGTGTTCACCTATACCTCAGCGAATGGGGCGACTCAGCGTCGCGAAGTGGAACCTCGTGAACTTCATTTGGAAGGAACCGGCTGGATGCTTCTTGGCTGGTGCATGATCCACGATGAGTGGAGAACGTTCGCTGTTGACCGGATGAGCGACCTCGAAATCAATATGTCGCGTAAGAATGCCCGGCGGAAGTCACCCAATAGACTGCGTGACAACCAACAACCACTTGAGACACAACAACTGGTTGTTGGCCCCAATGGGCGTTGGGTAGCAGACGAATACCCGCAGGTAATCAGTCGTCAAGTCAACGATAAATTGACCGAACTGTTGATTCCGATCTGGAGCCGACCGTGGTTTTTGACGTTGCTTATTGATATTTCAGAGTCCCTTGAATCCGCCCCGCAGGACTCGCTCGTGCAAGCGGGTGAAGTTGCGCGTCAGATGAAGGCATCATGGGACGAGGTTCTAGACAGCGTGGAGACATTGTGAGCCCAAAAAGAAGGCGTCAGGCAAGCAAAGCTTCCGGGGAACCACAGCCTGTTGAGCAGCTGAGTCCGGCCCAGCGAATGCAGGCGTTTAAGAAGGATCAGCACATCCAACGCACCATGCGTTACGCATGGTGCGAGACCCTCGATTTTCAGGCTGATGATTTCCAGATCGAAGCGATGGATGCTCTCGAAGCTGGACAGTCAGTCTTAGTTGCTGCTCCAACTGGTGCTGGTAAGACGGTTGTGGGTGAATTCGCGACGTACCTTGCTCTCCAGAAGGGAAAAAGAAGCTTTTATACAACTCCGATTAAGGCGTTATCTAATCAGAAGTTTTCGGATCTACGTCGTCGCTTCGGTGAAGACACTGTTGGTCTTTTGACCGGTGATACGTCGATCAACTCTCACGCGCCAATCGTTGTGATGACGACTGAGGTTCTTCGGAACATGATTTATGCGGGCGCGGATCTATCGGATCTTGATTCGGTTGTGCTCGACGAGGTGCACTACCTAGCGGATCGCTTCCGTGGCCCCGTGTGGGAAGAAGTGATTATCCATCTTCCCGCTGAGCAAAAGATTGTCGCTCTATCGGCAACCGTTTCGAACGCTGAGGAATTCGGTACGTGGATCGGTCATGTTCGTGGAGGATGCCGGGTTGTTGTTTCCGAGCATCGTCCTGTCCCGCTGTATCAGCACATGTTGGTCGGGCGACATCTCTATGACTTGTATTCGCCATCGAAGAAGGGCGAATCAACGCGAATCAACCCGGAGCTACGTTCGGCTATCGGTCCGTCGAATCCTGGGAGAATGGGACGAGGTGGAAGGAATTGGCATGAAACTGCTCGTGTCAGACCTCCACGCGAGTCGCGTCCGTCGACTTTGATTGAGCTGGATCGAGCTGGCCTATTACCGACGATCACGTTTGTTTTTTCTCGGGCAGGGTGTGAAGACGCTGTCACCCAGGTTGTTCGCGCGGGAATTTGGCTGACCAATAAAGAAGAGCAGAAGCAGATTGCGACAGCGGTTGATGAGGTAAAAACTCAGGTTGGTGCACAAGACTGTCATGTCTTAGGGATTAATGCGTGGGGTGAGGCACTAGAACGTGGAATCGCAGCGCATCACGCGGGTCTTCTTCCCATTCAGAAAGAGACAGTAGAAAAGCTCTTCACGCGCGGTTTGATCAAAATGGTGTATGCGACTGAGACGCTTGCTCTAGGCATCAATATGCCGGCTCGCAGTGTCGTCATCGAGTCGTTGCGCAAATGGAATGGAGCTGCCCACGTTCAGCTGACACCGGGGGAGTACACCCAATTGTCGGGTCGTGCTGGTAGGCGTGGCATCGATACCGAGGGACATGCAATTGTTCTTCACCGTGGCCAAGTTACTCCTGAAGAGGTCAATGCTCTTGCCTCTAAACGAACATACCCACTGATCAGTGCTTTCACTCCGACCTACAACATGGTTGTGAACCTGCTTCACCATTCGTCGCGGGCTGCCACGCGTGATGTGCTTGAAACATCGTTCGCTCAGTTCCAAGCCGATGGCGGGGTCGTTGAACTTGCACAGCATGCCCGTGCGCTCGCACGCCAGCGTGCCAAGTTCGAGCAGGATATGGAATGTGATCGCGGAGATGCGCGCGAGTATTTTGCGCTTCGTGACGATCTTGTTCTTGCCCAGAAGTCCGAATCTAAGCTGAGGGCTGCCGAAAAACGCAGTGCAAATCGTGTGGCGTTGGCGACCTGTCAGCCAGGAACAATCATTCGTTATGGATCTGGTCGTCGTAGCCTGTACGCGGTGGTTGCGTTCCATTCCGACACGGCTATCGGGCACGTTTCTACAACGTTGATTGGCACGGATGGGAAGTTCCATTCGCTGTCAGCTAAAGATGTCTCATCTTCTTTCGCTGTTGTGGGGTCGATGAAGATTGCCGGCGGATCTGCGGTGCGTCGGAATAAAGAACGAATGAAAATCGCTGATGAACTCAAGCGCCGTATTCGGGTGAAATCTATTGAGATTCCGCTTGATACGCCGGACTTTGATGCGACCAAGAGCGCCCAGATCGAGAAGCAACTGAAGGCTCATCCTGTTCATCAGTGTCCTGAACGTGAACACCATGCGCGTGCAGGGCATCAGTGGGCCCGAATTAATCGCGAGTTGCGCAAGGTGAACGAACGCATTGACTCTCGAACACATTCCGTTGCCCATAAGTTCGACCGAGTATGCCAGGTTTTGGAGGAACTAGGCTTTCTTGACGGCGATACTGTGACCGACCAGGGTGAACGTCTACGTCATATCTTTGGCGAGCGCGACATCATCGTCATGGAGTGTTTGCGAAGCGGAGCGTGGAGCGGATTGGATGACGCGGAATTGGCTGCGATCGTGTCGACGTGTGTGTTTGAGTCGCGTCGTGAAGATGGTGCGCGTCCTGCACTCCCGGTTGGTCTTTCAAAGAATTTGACGCGCGCACTCAAGGCAACATTTCAAGCAAGTGCGAAGGTCGCAGAGGTTGAGAAGCGAGCCGGACTTGAACCGACAACTGAGCCTGATTCGGGAATGATGGAAGCGTGTCTGGCGTGGGCTCATGGGGCATCGTTGGGAACCTCGCTCGATGGCGAAGAGATGCTCGGTGGCGACTTCGTTCGTTGGATTCGTCAGGTCATGGATCTGTTGGATCAGCTGCGTCATGACACTGACGAAGCGATGGCGTCGCAGGCGAAGCGTGCCCGACACCAACTTGTTCACGGCGTAGTAGCGTGGTCGGTGTTATGAAAAATACTTCTTTGATTGTTGATGTTTTTCTCAGCGCCCTTGCAGGCGTGGGAATGTGGGCAGCCTTCCCGTCCCTGTCGTTATGGTGGCTGATCTTTCCGTCTCTTGCTCTCTATTTTTCACGTGTGGATCATTCGACTCTTTCACGCGGACTGCTGAACACCGTTGTTTTTGGTTTTTCCTGGTGGCTTCCTCTGATTCACTGGGTGACGCTGGCGACCGGAGGATATTTACCGTGGGCCGCTCTTGCTACGACTCAGGTGATTGCGTTGTGCCTGTGGGCAGTGATCGCGCGTCTGTCACAGTCGATTCCAGTGGTGAATTCTCCGTTGGGACAGCCTTTTGTCTATGCATTGACGTGGGTGGGTGTCGAGCAGCTTCGTAGTCACTATCCCTGGACTGGTTTTCCGTGGGGAAATGTCGCGATGCCACAGGTTGATTCACCACTTGGTCACCTTGCCCCGTGGGGTGGGGAAGTGGTGGTGTCATTTGTGAGCGTTGCCCTCGCAGTTGCGCTTCGGAGAGTGTTCTATTTCCGCTCAGATTTGGGCGATGAGCATTGGTTCACGAGGCCGGCTCTGCTTGTTGGAAGTCTCGGCGTATTTTTTGCCGCGTGGATGATTCCGCTTCCTTTGTCGCAAGAGGCAGGCACGATTCGTGTGGGAGTTGTTCAGGGAGACGTTGAACTACCGGGAGCACACACCTTTGGTATCGAAGGTAAGGTCACAACGAACAATTCTGCGATGACTCAGGAGCTTGTGGCTCAGTCTGATCCTGTCGATCTGCTGATCTGGGGAGAAACCGGCGCCGATCGTGACCCGAGAGAATCCGGTTTGGTTGCCCAGCTTGTTGATTCTTCGGCCACGTTGGCTCATGCGCCGTTGCTCTTCGGTTTCGCGAACGTTAAAGATGACAAGCGTTGGAATTGGTTGGGCGTCTGGTACGAGTCCGAGGGACTCGATGAAGAAAGCCTCTATGCTAAGCAAAAGCCTGTTCCTTTTGGAGAATTCATTCCTTTCCGTTCGCTGATTTCGAAGCTTGCTACCCAGGCTGCTCAGATCAATATGGACATGGCTGCCGCTGATAATCTTGCATTAATGAATGTTCATCTCCATGATTCGCGGACGATTCCGATCGCTGTAGGGATTTGTTTTGAATCCGCTTACCCGGCGGTGATTGGTCCTGGTGTTATGGCAGGTGGACAGCTCATTGTCACTCCGTCGAATAACTATCATTTCCAATCTTCATCGGAGTCTGCCCAGCAGAATCAGCTTCTGCGTTTGAGAGCAATGGAGTATTCGCGTTCAGCGATCCAAGCGTCGACTACCGGAATGTCGTCAGTGATTTTGCCGGATGGTCGTATGAAGGCGACAACCGATCCTCACAGTGCTGCGTGGCTTGCTGACTCGGTGCCTCTGAGGACGTCGATGACGAAGACTGCTGAGTTGGGGGAGTTGCCCGCTCAGATGGTTATGGGAGCAACGGGTGTGTACGGCGTTTTTGCCTTGCTCTATGCGTCGATTCAGGCTGTGGTGAACTGGAACTCTCTAAGGCGTCAAAATAGGATCTGACCTGCATAAATATGCTTTAAATTGTGCGTGAAACGTTCGATAGAGGGTATTATTATGTCAGATACTCCTCGCTTCGCTCAGGAAGTCAGGAGTATCTGGAGGCTTTATTGAGTTGAGCAAGCCAAGCCCAGGGGTGTCAGCCCTTACGATAGTGACCTTCGGGTTGAAGGCGCCCTTCGCGGTATGCGGTGAGCTGTTCGTTAAGGACAACTTCAAGTTCTTCAAGACTGCGGCGCTCGCGAAGCATATCCCAGTGGGTGCGAACAGCCTTGGCGGGCTTTGTTTCTTCATCTTCTGGCGCATCGCCAATCAGTTCAGCAGAACTACCGCACCGGCATTCCCAAGTTGCTGGCGGAGTTGCTTCGCTAGCAAGAGGAACCTCGAACTCGTGACCGTTCGGGCAGACGTACGAAACAGTGTAGCGTTCGGCAAAGACGACACCGTCTTCAGACTCCATAGACTTTGCGCCGATCTGCATTCCTCGGAGCGCGCGATCTGCCATGGTGATCTCCTTAAGGTCATTGAAGCTAGCACTCTATTTTAGCGGAGATATCAGCATTTGCATTACTAGCGGATCTCTCGCACACGAAGCTAAAGCCGATAATGTACATTATGTCAGAATTGTTGGGGTTTTGATCCATCTTCAATTCCATGCACTCCTCTCACAAATGGTTGCCAACACCACGATGAATCCACCGTGCAACCGGAAGAAAAGTAGACAACGATAGGTAAGGACATCTATGGAATGCGAAAGGAAGGGATGACATGAGTGTTGCACTGAAAACCGATCAGCGGACCGCCGTTTCTGGTGCTTCAGCGAATGTCCGAAAACCCCTCCCTGAAATTGCTCTTGTCGGAACCTGTGCTCTGCTCTATTCGCTGATGTGCGCCATTGCGCCCGTTACGCGAGTTGCTGCAGTTCGGCATGCGCGTCAGATTCTGCGCCTCGAAAACTATCTCGGGATCAACGTCGAACTCGCGCTCAACACATGGCTCTCCCACCACCCGTGGCTCGCCAATGTTTCAGCGGTTTTCTATTCCGTTTCATTCTTTGCCGTGACATTCACAGCCTTGGCCATCGTGTGGGTGAAACGCCCAGACCGCTACGATTTCGTTCGCAACTCACTCTTCGTGATGACTGGTGGCGCAATGATCACCTATTGGGTGTATCCCCTGGCTCCTCCGCGATTCTTTCCCTCACTGGGGTACGTCGATGCCGTAGCTACCCAATCAACGCTTGGCTCTGGATACTCGACTGCCTTTTCTTATTTGGCGAACTCTTATGCTGCGATGCCATCCATGCACACGGGCTGGGCTGTATGGAGTGCCATTGTTCTAGGTACATTTGTCTTTAAGACCTGGCGAGCCCGAGCAATTCTTGCCCTGCATCCCCTCTACACAATCTGGGTAATCCTTGCGACCGCCAATCACTACGTGCTGGACGCAGTGGGTGGTATTGTGTTCTGCTTACTTGGTTTCCTTCTGACCACCCTCATCATTACTCGAGTATCACAGCGTCAATCACTTGAAGCCCGAGGTGTCTGAGCGGGGGCATTCGGCCTAGCCGATACTCTTGAACCTATGAAGTTCGGAGTAGATTTTGGCACCACCCGCACAACCGTTGCCCTCGTTGATCGAGGCAACTATCCCCTGATCTCATTCATCTCCCCCGATGGTGACGCCTTTGACCACGTCCCTTCGGTTGTTGCTCTGGATGACAAAGGCTTGCTCTTTGGCTTTGAAGCTCACGAAGCAGCTCTCGGAGGCGGCGAACACATCCGATCTTTCAAGCGCCTTCTATCCGACCCTGACGTCACACCTCGGACAACTCTTCGCCTCGGAAACCGCGACTTCCTGATCATCGATGTTCTTACTCGCTTCCTGGAGTACGTCGCAGGTATGGTACGAGAGAATTCATCCGCCGTTATCGAAGGCGATGAACCGCTTGAAGCGGTCATCGGTATCCCCGCGCATGCGTGGTCTGCTCAGCGTTTTATGACCCTTGAAGCATTTAAAGCAGCCGGTTGGCACGTCATCGAAATGATGAACGAGCCCTCAGCTGCAGGTTTTGAATACACCCACCGCCATGCTTCCAGCTTGAACGCAAAACGCACTCGGGTCCTCGTTTACGACTTGGGCGGTGGCACCTTCGATGCTTCTCTTGTCGAAGCAGTCGGGCGCGACCACGCTGTCCTCGATTCCGCCGGCGATAATCTACTGGGCGGAGACGACTTCGACATGGTGCTGGCACAGGTTGCACTTCGCAACGCCAACGTGATGCCCGCTTCTCTGAGTGATATGGAGTGGCAAGCGCTGATCGAAGAATGCCGCGTTGTTAAAGAATCGCTGAACCCCAACAGTCGCAACGTTGTCGTCACCGTTGGTGACACTCCGATCTCGTTTTCCGTCAAGGACTACTACGAGGCTGCAACTCCGCTTGTTGAACACACGCTGGAGGTCTTAAATTCACTCCTTTCCCCCACAGAAAACGGTGGCGAACGCGTGATTCCAGAGGACGTTGCCGGTCTTTATGTTGTTGGTGGCGCTTCTGAATTCCCACTAGTCTCGAGGGTGCTCCGTCGTCGATTTGGTCGTCGCGTCCATCGTTCGACTCACAACGCCGGCTCGACGGCTATCGGCCTTGCCATTGCGGCCGATGAACAGGCCGGATACACCGTGTCAGAACGTCTTGCGCGCGGGCTTGGCGTCTTCCGTGAATACGATTCGGGCGCATCCCTCTCCTTCGACCCGTTACTTACCCCCGATGATCGATGGACACCGGGCGAAGACACCCTTGTTGTTCGGCGTTACATGGCTGCCCACAACGTTGGCTACTACCGCTTTGTTGAGTATCGCAGCGTGGACGAGCAGGGCGTTCCGCGTGGTCAGGTAAGCCCAGCCGGCGAAATCATCATGCCGTTTGATCCTGTGCTACAGGGTGAAGACGTTGACCTGAAACATGTTTCGGTTGAGCGCACTGACATCGGGCACCTTATCGAGGAACGCTACCGAGTAGATGAGAACGGAATCGTTGACGTTGAAATTGTTGACACTGAAACCGGTTACACGCGGTCTGCGCGCCTGGGCTGAGCGACAAGCGATCAACGAAAAGAGGGGCGGTGATGAATAATCACTGCCCCTCTGACATAGGCGATGACCTATGAAAGCAAAGCTTTAGGAAATCGAACGGAGCTTACGCTTGCGAAGTTCTGCCAGTTCATCAACGTGGTCGCTCAAACGTTCAATAGGAAGCTCAGCAAGAGAGCCTTCAACCTCGCGCCACACGCGACCAACGGCAATGCCGAAAACGCCCTGACCACCCTGAAGAAGGTCAATCACCTCATCCGTCGACGTGCATTCGTAGACTGACGCGCCGTCACTCATCAACGTGATGGATGCGAGGTCGTCCACTCCCCTGTTCTGGAGTTGCGAAACTGCTTGACGAACCTGCTGAAGAGAAACGCCGGTATCCAGAAGCTTCTTGACGATCTTTAAAACAAGAATGTCTTTGAACGAGTACAGGCGCTGCGAACCTGAACCTCGTGCGGCACGAACGGAAGGCTGAAGGAGACCGGTGCGAGCCCAGTAGTCGAGCTGGCGGTAGGTGATGCCAGCGGCTGCACATGCGACGGGACCACGGTATCCGAGGCCTTCACAGTCAATGCCTTCAAGGGGATCACCGAAGAGCATCGCTTGGCGCGATTCGGCCTCGTATGGTTCGGCGCTCACTAGGACTCCTGCAATAATGAAAGACGTATCAGTTGATGGTGATACCACGCTATGCGTTATTGAACGCAAGGTCAATGACACGACCGGCGAGCCTCAAGTTCAAGTTGAACTTGAGGGTTGAGATCCCCTCTTAGAGAATCTGACCAACAGAGATTCGCAAGAACTCTCTGTGCAGGTCAGCAATGATTTCGGCAGATTCAGTCACCTTCGCGTTCAAACGTTCATTGTCAGATGAACGTCCACGCGAACGAGTAGATTGAACAGTCTGATCAATCACGTCAGAACAACGATCCGCACTGAGTTTCACTGCACGCAACAGACGAATATCGAATCCTTGGGATTCAAGAGTGGCAACGTGTCGCACAATCTGCAACGAGCGCACTGGGAAATAGCCCGCAATATCAGGGGCAATCAATCCCGCAGAAGAATAACGTTCCAGCGTTGAAATATCGACGCCGGCCAGATCGGTCAGTTCCCTAGCCGACAGATAGGGAGAAGACGGCACGACACTAACGCCCTCAGACGAAACGATACGAGGCCGCCTGACCGCTTCAACCTGATGACCCGCATCAAGGGCGCGCAGGTGCTCACCGATTACTCGAAGAGGAGTAAAAGAGTCGCGCTGTTGTGTCAGAACATAACGCATACGTTCCACATCGGTCTGCGAGTACTTGCGATAGCCCGACTTCGTACGCGCAGGAGTTACCAACCCCTGGTCATCGAGGTAGCGAACCTTCGACACAGAGATAGCAGGAAACTCTTTCTTTAGTTCCTCGACAACTCTACCGATCGAAAGAACCGGATCCCTGGACGCATCGTGTGGCCACGGCCCCGTAATACTCGTATGTTCAGCCTCAGAGCTGAACTGTGCAGCCTGAGAACTCATGCTTGCAAGGGCGAAGGCTGGTATGTCAGGCGATACTTTCCAATCTGGACCTCGTCGCCAGCGTTTAAACGAATGGAGTCAACGCGCTCCCGATTCACATACGTGCCGTTCAACGAACCGGAATCACGCACAATATGACCGCCGTCTTCAGCCTTGAACTGGCAATGCTTACGGGAAACGGTCACATCGTCTAAGAAAATATCGGATTTCGGGGAACGACCAGCATTCGTTACCTCACTGTCGAGAAGAAAACGAGCACCCGAGTTCGGGCCACGCTGAACGATCAGCAGAGCAGAACCAGCAGGAAGTGAATTCACCGCTTCCTGGTCGCGTGCAGACAACACAAGAGGAGCATCAACTTGCTCTTCAACCGGCGAAAGCCCAAAGATGGAAGTTGCGGTTGGATCGAAATCGTTAGTGGATTCCATGATCTCCCCCTGTGATAGACGCATTCATTACCCTCAATAGTCTAACGGGTACAGGGCAAACGTACTTACTCGTCAGAAGATTTGGACTCTTCTGACGTATCAACCACGGCATATTGAGGCTGAGGTACAGAAGACACAGAATCAATCGAAATGTGCCCAACCACTGAAACCGTCACATTCGCGTCCTTTGCGCGCATCTGGGCAGCCGAGCCAGCTTGAATCTCTAGAGCAGTCGCGATCGTCTGACCCTCGCCGATCACATGCCAATCATACGGTTGCGACAAGACAACGCCATCGACCGCAATCATATTATTGTCAGACGTAAACGCGCTCCGGGTGGAAAGACGCACGCCGTTCAACTCGATTGCCTCAGCCCCGGCATTACGTAACTCCCCTAGCGTCATCACGAACTCGGTAGCCGTTAAACGATTCGCTTCATCACCGATGTGTATGAGCACCCCGGGTCCCTCGACAGGAACTCTGCCTGAATTGATCTGAGCGAGCTGATTAATCTTCCGAGCCGTCTGAGCCGCCGCTTCTTGCTCCGACTCGTTGGCTTCAATCTCGGCAACCTGCTGTTGCAAAGCAGAACGCTCCTGACGAAGGTTATTCTCCTGAGAATTCAGCTCAGAAAGCAACGCAACCAAGTCTTGTTCGCTCAAGGCTTCCAAGGGATCTTCCCGTTGAGCACGAACGGTTGTCACCAGCGCAAAACCAAGAATGAAACAGATCAGAACAAGGACAAGGTGAATCGTGCGCGGAACGGCAAAAAGAGCTTGAACAAACTGCGCGCGACCCGGCTTCATGTCCTTTTCAGCGGACGCAACCTCGTCCCTTCGAGAAGCTCCATGTCGCCCATGACGCGAATTCTTCGAATCTAAACTCATGGACTTTACGCCTTAAAAATCAGACGACGAATCGACGCTGTATTCGAAAAGATACGAATACCCAACACGACGATGACGGCCGTCGTAATCGCGGACCCCACCCCAAGCTGAGTTCCCAACCACACAAGCAAACAGGCAACAACGACATTCCAGAAGAACGACGTGATGAACACGCGATCATGGAACACCCCTTCAAGCCAAGCGCGTGTCGCGCCAAAGAGAGCGTCCAAGCCCGCGATTACCGCAACCGGCAAGAACGGCTGAAGCCAAACCGGAATCGTCGGATCAAGGAAAAGTCCCAAGATAATGCCAGCCGCTAGGCCAATGACAACAACCATGACTATTCTCCTTGGGAATTCGACGCTACCGCATACTGCGGAGTACGGACATTAAGCGCTGGCATTTGAATTTCGGCGGTGCCCGCAGCCGAGATTTCAATGCCGTTCATTGACTTCGCAGTTGAAAGAAAATCACCTGTTGACCCGCGCACAAGACCAACGGACAGTGTGTTCGCATCTCCGATAGCTCTCACCTCGTACGGAGATTCAACGGGAGTGACGTTCACAAGAATTGCCGAACCAGCAGTACGAATAAACGTGCCTGGGCCAATTCGTAGGTCATTGATTGAAATTGCCTCGGCTCCCCCAGCCCAGAGGGCATTCACGATCACATTCAAGTCAATGTCGCGGACCTGACCTCGGGACCCTTGTGTCAGCGTTTTTGCTGATGACGAGTCCTTGACCGTGACCGTAATTCCCGGACCAACCACGGGTTCCATTGCATTCGTCAGTGCAACCGAAGGATCAACGAGGACCTGAGGAGCTGTCGACGACGCAGCTTGGTTGACGCGGGTGGACAACGATTGAACGTTGTCCTGAAGGGAAGCCACGACGCTTTGACTAGATTGTGCCTGATCGCGAAGGCTTTGAGTAATGTCAGTGTCCTGAGCGGTACGCAATGACATCACTGCGATTGTGAGCGTGAAGCCGAGCGCCAGCGTGAAAACAAAAGCGATCGGGCGATGCCACCAATGCTTGGGATGCTGAGTATCGTCATAGCTTTCGTACCCAACATCGAGCGGATTATTCAGCAACGAGGTCAGCAACGACATCGACGTAGCAGGATCATTGCCTTGCGCCGGCGAAGAAGACGTTGTGTGCGTGTTGTATTCTTGCACGCCTACATCCAGGTGCGTTGTACGTTAATTGCGCGAGATGCGTAATCAACATGCTCAATGAGAAGACGTCTTAACGGCCATGCTGCATTCTCGTGTTCGCCGAGCCAACGATTCACCCGACCAATATGGTCCTCGACGCTTTCGGGGCTGTCGGCATAAACCGGGAGCGAAAGAAGGCCCTTGATGTAGCGAATCGACAGGGCAATTGAGTGCGTATTCCAGAAGTATTCAAGTGAGCCAAGACCGCGGTCAATGAAGCTTGAGCCTTGCCACGAGGATGCAGCAAATCCGTCGAGGATTGCGCTCAGCGTGTCGTTTGCGATCCCGTCAACGAAGAGTTTCGACCACGAGGCCTCACGTTCTTTTTCGTACGGCAGAGCTGCAATTGCGCGTTCTGATGCGGTCTTTGCTTCGCCTGTTGGGGAAGTGGCGAGCCATGCTTCAATACGATCGCGTCCGATCGAACCAGAAGCAGCAATGACAGTACGAGCTGTCCAAACGATCTCGCTGGTCAAAGTATTCGCATACGATTCCACGGTCTGACTAATCGCGGGATCATCGGTCATTGGATAGGTAAAGAACAGGGTCTTCAACCATGCGCGACCACGATCCGTGGCGTGCTTACGCGACAGACGTAGCGCAAGCCTTCCTACCGTTGTCGCAATCGCGGCACGCTGTTCCTTTGGCACGTAGGTGCCCAGGGTAATGCGACCGAGCTCCAACAAGCGATCCGCAAGTGTTTCGTCGATTTCGTTTTCTGCATGACGGAATGCTGCAAGAGCGAAGTCACTGGGGTTCAAGCGGCAGTCACGGACACCGTTGAACAGGGCACCCCACACGACGCATCGCGTCATCAGGTCGGGACATGCCGAAATGAAGGCAAGCGCATTGGATGCTGAGCGATCGTCGAGGTAGGTGACCGCATACGTCAGATCGCCGTCATTGACGACGAGTAGATCCATATCCGTAATACCGGCTGGTTGGCTAAGAAGCCCCGCGGGATCAACCTCTTGGGATCGACCTTCCATTGTTAGCTCAAAACGATGCGTCATCTGGAGCTGATCGCGTTTCATCGCCCACGTTGTGACATCGAAACGATGCGGGCGAGTCGTATCTGACTCAGACTCATCCGTGATCTGGAAATTGGTGACGCTACCAATACGGGAGATATCAAAGTGAGGAACGAGTTTCGAAGGACCGGAGGTAGTAAGCCATGTGGACACCCAGTGGGATAAGTCTTTGCCCGTTGCTTCCTGCAGGCAGTCGACGAGGTCCTGGAATGAGGTCGATCCGAAAGCATGGCGTTGGAAGTAAATTTGCGCGGCTTCAAAGAAGGCTTCTTCGCCGACGGTTGCTACCAACTGGTTGAGTACCGAAGCGCCCTTGGCATAGGTGATGCCGTCAAAGTTGGTCTTGGCTGCGCCAACGTCGGGAATGTCAGCAATGATCGGGTGAGTTGTAGGCATGAGGTCTTGCTCGTAGGCCCAGATTTTGCGACCTGTAGCAAATGTGGCCCTCTCCCCCGTGTACACGGTTGCTCGGCTTGCTGCCAGGGCACCCTGATTCTCGGCGAATGACTCCTTCAACCAGAGGTCGTCCCACCATCGAGGTGTTACAAGATCCCCAAACCACATGTGGCACATTTCGTGAAGAATCGTGTTTGCTCGACGCTGACGCTGGGCGAAGGTCGGGGTGTCACGTGAGAGGTATGAGTCGTTAAAGGTCACGCATCCCGGATTCTCCATGGCTCCCAAGTTGTATTCGGGAACGAAGATCTGATCGTACTTGCCCCAAGGGTATGTGATGCCATAGTGCTGGTGGTAGAAGTCCAAGCCAGCGCGCGTAACGGAAAGAATGTCGTTGGAATCAATCGCTTGAGCCAAGCTTGAACGGCACATCAAGCGCAGTGGAACATCAATCTTCTGACCGTCGTTTGCTCCCCCACTCCACGTACCTCCGTCAATGACAGCCCAGTCACCGGCAACGACGGCGGTGATGTAGCTGGACAACAGGCGCGTTCGAGCAAAGACATGTCGTGTGCCGTTTTCAATGGGTTCGGTATGTAGCTCTGCTCCGTTGGAGGCAACAACCCAGTGTTCCGGTGCATCGACGATGAATGACCACTCGGCTTTCAAATCTGGTTGGTCGAAGCATGGCCATGCGCGGTGAGCGTCTTGGGGTTCAAACTGCGTGTACAGGTAAACGTGTCCATCTTCTGGGTCAATGTACCGATGCAGACCTTCACCGGAGTGTGAATACGGGCACCGCGCCTGAACCTCAACCGTGCACTCAGTATCGACGGGCAGGCCACTGAGGGCCAGACACTCGTCATTTTGCGTGATCTCTCGCGCCTCGCCATTCACACTGAGCCGGGTAACCTGGCCTGCGATGTCGACGAAGGTGGAATCCGCGTGGGAAGTCAGGGTGAAGGTGGACGTAACCACAAACTCGGTATTGTCTTGGCTATCCCCACCGCGCACATCAAGATTGACCTTCATCGTCGAAAGGTCGATTGCGTGTGAACGTTGACGGGCTTCATCGCGGGATAGGACGTGCATAACCGTAGTTTACGGCGCGTTCTTGAACACTTCGAGAAGCGATTGTAAGCGTTTCGCTATCCGGCGCTACAGTATGAGGCATGAGCTCAGTCGTAGATATTCGCCCCTCAGTTGTGCCACTGAGTGTTCCGGTTGCTCTGGCCAACGTTGGTTCCTATTCGGTGTGCGACGCCTTGGGAAATCCTCTCAGGGATCCAAACGGGCTTACCATCACGGGCATTACCGTTTCCTCGAACGACTGCGAAGAAGGCTGGGCGTTCGTCGCTGTTCCTGGGCTCACCCAGCACGGAGTTCGTTTTGCCCACGCGGCAGCCGAGGCTGGTGCAACCCTCCTTGTCACGGATAGTGAGGGAGCGAAGCGAGCAATCGATCAGAAAGTCGGACTGCCGATCGTTATTCTTAAGGATCCTCGTCGATGCGCAGCGACTATAGCCGCAACTCTCTACGGCCAGCCTGCGACAAAGTTGAAGACGATGGCCGTGACCGGCACAAACGGGAAGACCACTACGTCGTTCCTCATGCGTGCAGCTCTGGGCGTTGAGTTTCCGAATCCCTCCATCTGCGGAACCGTCGAAACACGCATCGGTAACCTACGTTTCCGTTCCGATCAGACTACGGCTGAGTCCCCTGTCATCCAGCGCTTCCTTGCCCAAACACTGGAAGAAGGACTTGGCGCAGCGGTTATTGAAACAAGCTCTCACGCTCTGAGCTTCGAGCGCGTTGACGACATTGTGTTTGACGTTGTCGGCTTCACGAATTTGCAACACGATCACCTCGACTACTACGGCGACATGGAGAACTACTTCGTCGCGAAGAAGTCGCTGTTTACTCAAGAACACTCACGACGCGGTGTTGTATGCGTCGATGACGAGTGGGGCCAGCGTCTTGCCCGCGAAGCTGAAGTACCGGTGACAACCGTTGCCGCGCTGAGCTCGAACGAAGCCGAGTGGCACGTTGAAAATACTCACCCCGACCGTTCGATCGGTCGCACGGTCTTTACGTTGGTGGATCCGAATGGCGCAGGGCATGATGTTGCAATGCCGATTCTTGGTGAAGTGAACGTTCAGAACACTGCCGTCGCCATTGTTGCTGCCGTTCAGCTTGGCTATGACGTGGATGCAGTCATCGCCGCCATTGAAAAGGCGGAGCAGGTTCCAGGGCGCATGGAAATGATTAATCCCAAGCCTCATAATCAACCACTCGTCATCGTCGACTACGCCCATACTCCCGAGGCTCTTGAGTGGACTCTGCGCTCAACAGCTGAGCTGACGAATGGAAAGCTTCATATCGTATTCGGTACCGATGGAGACCGTGACGCATCAAAGCGTGAATACCTTGCCGAAATCGCGGCACGAGAAGCTGACGTCTTGTGGGTGACCGACGAAAATCCACGTACTGAAGACCCGCAGTCTATTCGCGACTATCTGTTGCGCGGTATTACTTCGGTACGTCCGGACATGCACGATGTAACAGAAATTAAGACGTGCCGTCGCGATGCAGTGCGCAAAGCAATCTTGGCAGCCCAGCCAGGTGACACGGTGATTATCACCGGCAAAGGCTCGGAGTGGTATCAAGATTTCGAAGGCATTAAACACGAGTACAACGATGTTCCCGTATCGCGCGAAGTGCTCTACTACGACGTTCGTTCGCACATCTAAGAACGTGTGAGATTGCGCGTGAGCGCAAGGCTGACACCGCTTATGGGTGTGATGCCACGTAAGATGAACGGGTGAATGACGAGAACCTGAATCAGGACCTAGCCGCCGAAGAAGAAGCTGAGCTACGCGCTCAGCACATGCGAGCTTCTCTCGCTCAATTCGAGCTTGACGAGGACGATCTTGCACTGATCGACGGTGAAGCTTCTTTCGATGAGCGTAAAGAAGAACTCGCCGGTCTACCGGTTCTCGCCATCGTTGGACGCCCGAACGTCGGCAAATCAACGCTGGTCAACCGCATTATTGGTCGTCGCGAAGCTGTCGTTCAGGACACTCCCGGTGTTACTCGTGACAGGGTCTCCTACCCCGCCGAATGGGCAGGTCGCGACTTCACAGTCGTCGACACCGGTGGTTGGGAAATCGACGTTAAAGGTCTAGACCGTTCGGTTGCTGAGCAGGCAGAAATTGCCGTTGATCTTGCCGACGCCGTCGTTCTGGTTCTTGACGCAACCGTTGGCGTCACCGCTTCAGACGAACGCATCGTTACGATGCTTCGATCAAAAGGTAAGCCGGTGATTCTGGCAGCAAATAAGGTTGATTCTCCTCAACAAGAAGCTGACGCCGCTTACCTGTGGAGCCTCGGAATGGGTGAGCCCCACCCGATTTCTGCACTCCACGGCCGCGGTATCGGCGACTTGCTGGACACCATCATGGATGTTCTGCCCGATGAATCCGCCGTGGCAAGCGCACTGCCTCAGGGGGGGCCTCGTCGCATCGCACTTGTCGGACGCCCGAATGTCGGCAAATCTTCTCTGCTCAACGCGCTCGCGCAAGCCGAACGTGTTGTCGTCAACGAACTTGCTGGCACGACCCGCGATCCTGTCGACGAACTCATTGAGCTTGATGGGCGCCTCTGGTGGTTTGTTGACACCGCCGGTATTCGTCGCAAGATGCACCGTACGACCGGTGCTGATTACTACGCGTCGATTCGCACCCAGGCAGCAATTGAGAAGGCGGAAGTTGCTCTTGTCCTCTTCGATGGCTCCCAGCCACTGACAGAACAGGATATTCGCGTCGTTCAGCAGGTCGTTGATGCTGGTCGTGCACTGGTGATTGTCACGAACAAGTGGGATCTCGTTGACGAAGACCGCCAGAACGAACTGAAGAACGAAATCGAACGCGAACTTGTCCAGGTCCAGTGGGCTCCGCGAATCAACGTGTCCGCTCTGACCGCGTGGCATACGAACCGAATTACGCGTGCACTCGACACGGCTCTTGCCGGTTGGGAAACGCGTATCCCCACAGGTCAGTTGAACGCGTTCCTCGGCCAACTCGTTGCCGCCCACCCGCACCCGCTACGTGGCGGTAAGCAACCTCGTATTCTTTTTGGCACGCAGGTGTCATCACGTCCCCCGCGTTTTGTCCTGTTTACAACGGGTTTCCTTGACCCGCAATATCGCCGTTTCATTGAACGCCGTTTGCGTGAGGAATTCGGCTTTGAAGGAACTCCGATTCAGATCGGTATGCGCGTTCGCGAACGCCGCCGCAAGTAACGGGCACTGAACCAACTCGTTTTACACGTCAACCCTGTGGATAACTACCACGGGGTTGACTTTGTGCATAAAGTCTGTTTCGTACCATTCGCTGTTGAGCTCACCCAAGGAGTAATGATGCTTCACTGGACAACACTTTCTTCCCCCATTGGCGACCTGATGCTCATCAAGTCCGGCAAAGGCATCGTCAGAGTTGCCTTCGAATGCGAAGACTTCGCCACAGTACGACGTGATGTCGCACACTCGTTGAATGATGAGATGGTCGAAGACAGTAAAGAACTGTTTGAGGCCGTCGATCAGATTGAAGAGTATTTCGCTGGTCAGCGTAAGACTTTCGATCTTGCACTGGACTGGTCCCTGATCTCGGGGTTCTATGCGCGCGCTGCCCAACAAATGACGATGGTTCCCTTCGGTACGACATTGCCGTATTCAGGCCTGGCACTGCTTGCAGGTAATAAGAAAGCTCATCGCGCGGCTGCGTCAGCCTGTTCCCATAACCCGTTGCCTATCCTTGCTCCATGCCATCGGATCACGCGAAAAGACGGATCATATGGTGACTACGCTGGCGGGCGCGAAGCCAAAGAGTACCTTCTGACGTTTGAGAAGGAAATCGACGCAAAAACCTATGTCCCTCAGCCCATACTCAGGCCTCGCTATGTCGGGATTCCTGCTCCAACGTCAGACTAAATACACCACCATGAAATTCGTTTGGGGGTGTCATCAATGACGATAACACCCCCAAACTCTGCTGTAGCACACGAACGCTGATGACAGTCAGCGCTCGGTTCGAGCCTTCGGGTAGCGATGGTCCTTATCTCCCCACCACGGCATGTATGACACATAACCGTCAGCTGGCGGGTTTGGAGAATCGGGTTCGAAGCCGAGTTCTGTCGGAGTTTCGGGAATGCGATCAACAAGGAAGTACTTGTCCCTGTCATCGCAGTGGGTGCGGACGATCGTCTTGAATTCGGCGAGCTCGGGGTACAAAACACCGGTGATCGGATTGCGGCGGTAGCGAATGATCTTGTAGAGCCAGTAGACGAACAGGGCAACGTTTGCGATCAATGCTAGGACTGCACAGATGATGTTCGCGTTCGGATCCATCGTGGAGAAGTTAAAGGTGGAGTTTGGTGGAACGAGGATTTCCGGTAGCAATGTGTTCATAGAAATCCAGAACACTAACGTGAAGCACCTGAACCAAATCCACTGGCCCTTTGCCCATGTGAAGGCGGGAATTGTGCATGCCAGAAGAAGGGCTGCTGTGCAGTACCAGGTGTAGTCAGCGAGCGAGTTGTAGAGGAAAGCATGGTTCCACAGGTCGTAGGCAATAACCCACGGCCACACCATGTCAACCCAGATCAGGCCACGAACCTTCTGCTTGCCTGGCGATGTGGCGATGATCTTGCCTAGACCGGTAATTGTGATGATGTTGAGCAAGCCAGCTGCCGCGCTGATCAGGTTCCAGTAGCCACCAATAGTTCTAAAACCGGTTTCTGGATCAATACCGATATGGCGAGCGGAAAGATTCGACGCGACTGCTTCGTACCATGCTTGTGAATGGAGTTCGGCGGTCACGCCCCTAGCTTCCGGAAGGCCCGCGATCATATCGAGAGTGTGAGTGTCATTGACATGTTTCAGGCACTGCCAATCTGCTCCGCACGCATAGTAGGTGTCCGCGTTGAAATAGATGGTGAGGTCACGGATATTGGCTTCCATGATGTTGACTGCGAGACCGATCCAGAGTGCAACACCCAGCCAAATAGCGTATTTGTGCGCCTTTTGCGGATTTTTCTTCGCATAGACAAGGACGGTTCCGGTCATTGTTGCAGTAAGGATCATGATGGCGTATTTGCCGAATGGGAACCAACCGACCATTGGTGTGCCGTGAATCCAAGCATAGGGCATAAGTGCAATGCCACCGATCGTCCAGATAACGAAGATGGTCCAGTTCCACCGCCGGTTGATCTCAGCAACAAGCATCTGAGCGACGAATACCGCTAGCCACAGTGCATAGACCTTCGGGGAGCCAATTTCCCACAGCCAAAGTGACTCCATCAGTTTCCTCCTTGAAACACAGACGGGATAGTAGTTATTCGGCTAGTCTAGTGAACAAGAAAAAACGCGGAGCGAGATTGACCCAAAGAGGGATTTATAATTCCGCAGAAAGTTTTTTTAGCAAAGACGCTTAGGACTTTTGGCCGGGGTTTTATTTATCTCCTCTGCTTGCCCACAACTGGGCCTTGACGAGAGGAAGAAAATGTCAAAGAATTCGTCGAAACGTGGCCTTCGCACCGCTATCGGTCTGGGGGCTTTAGGTGTCCTGAGCGGGATGTATGGCTTCAGCCAGCTCAGCGGCAAAGCAACTCCGGAAGAACAAGCATGGCGTTATCCGGGCGACGATTTAATCGACGCAAATTACGATAATGGTTATTCTTCAACCTACGCTATTACAATTGAAGCCCCCGCTTACGCAGTGTGGAGATTATTCAAACAAATCGGTGCGGAAAAGAGTGGTTCATTTTCTTCAGAATTCTTAGAAAGAACATTTGCTCGACTCCCCTTCTTTAATTCCTACGAAATTCAAGAAGAATTCCAACAGCCAGATTCCATGATGCCCGGCGATATCGCCGCCTTCGATTACCACGGAATGTCAATGGAATGGGCCGATATTGTCCCCGGCAAATACATGGTCCAGTGGGTCGACACCAAGAATCCGCCAAAGGCACCTGGCTCCTACGCATTCCGTTTCCCTGGAATGACCCACTTCGCAGCAGCATGGTGCTTCTACGTCGTTCCGCTTGAGGGCGGTCGCACGCGTCTGATCAATCACTGGCGTATCGGATACGAACCTGACTCAGTTGCCATGAAGGCCTTGAACTGGGTCAATATCGAGTTTATTGGCGGATGCATGACCCACATGCAGAACATCTACGTGAAGCGCGTTTTGGAGTTCCGTAAGAAGCAGCATCACACCGGCAAGTTCATGCGTGGAGTGCTTGGCGGCCAGTTCTTCAAGTCCGGTACTCCAGCTGGTCGCTACGACGGGACTCCCCTGTTCGACGACACGTACACACAGTGGTTCCGATACGGCCGTAAGTCGCCTGCAGTTGCTGAGATTCGTATGCCCGTTACCGAAGATCCCAGCTGGCCACCAGTAGGACCGGGAACCCCATGGGAGCACGAGGTTGACGCCGAATACTTCGATGGATGGAGCGAACCCGCATTCGATTGGAACGAGCAGATCCGTCAGAAGATGGAAAAGACCTACTTGCCCAACTGGGGTAAGGAGGCCAAGTGATGGGTAACATCACGCCTCCCGACTATGCGACCCTCTTCTTCTTTGAGAAGGGAGAATGGTGGGACTATGTGATGTTGTTGATCGTCATCGCTGCCCTCGCATTCGCCGCCTGGCTTGCCCAGCGGAACATGTGGGTCGTTCTTGCTCTGTTCATCGTGGTGCCAGTATCGCTGAGTATCTTCTGGTGGCCTCATTCGACCGCTGGGACGAACTCCGCAGGCTGGTTCCCGATTGTGAAGCAGTATTCGGCTCTGCTTGGTAGCCTCTGTTTGGTTGCATTGCAGGTTTTCCCGAAGCTACGACACAACAAGTGGTATCTACTGATCCCCCCACTGTTGCTTAGCGTCAACATTGCCGAGGCTGTTGTTCGCGATTTCCAGTGCTACTTCATTCACGGCATTGATCCCTCTCAGGGAATGGTGACCTGGGGTGGTCCGTGGAACATCATGAACGGCATCGCTGGCATCTTGAACCTTCTCGCGATTTCCGGTTGGATCGGTATCTTCGTGTCGAAAGGCAAGGAACGGGGGCTAATCTGGGGCGATCTGACGATCGGTTGGATTATTGCGTACGACATTTGGAATGTTGCCTACGTGTACAACTGTCTTGCAGACCGAGCGTGGTACTCGGCAATCGCGTTGCTTGCCTCGTGTACGATTCCCGCGTTTATGAAGTTCGGTAAGGGCGCGTGGATCCAGTATCGTGCGTACACGCTGACGTTCTGGTCTGCGGTGGTGTTGACGTTCCCGCACTTCATGCAGGATTCGATGTTCGCTCACCGCAGTGCGCACAATCCATACGCGATGTTCATCATCTCGTTTGCTGCATTGGTTGCGAACATCATTGTGTTCGGCCGCCATGCCTATCGCATCGTGAAACTGCGTCGTAACCCGTTCAAGCAGGAGATTTACTCCGATACTCCGACCTACGTCGAATGGGTACGTGATCTTGCAACCGATGAGGACAAAGAACTGATCGCCCAGCGTATCGGTAAGACTCCCGCGGAAGTTGGGTACGTCAGCTGACGTTTCGGCTTACACGTGATGTGGCCGATTGGGTGGCACGAGGCCGCCGAGCCGGCCACATCTGTGTGCTTTGAAATCGAACGAGATCAGAAAGAACGTCACAGTCATGTGCTCGGCTTCGTGAACGTAAGCAACGAGGCCGACCGCGATGGCTGAGATCAAGCGAGAAGAAAAAGCCCGGAATTGCTATTAAACAATTTCTGAGGAATCTCACCATGAGATTCAACATGAGATCGGGGAGGAAACGACGAAGCCCGGAACCTCAATCGTTGAGATTCCGGGCTTTTTGTCGGGCTAGCGGGATTTGAACCCACGACCCCTTGACCCCCAGTCAAGTGCGCTACCAAACTGCGCCATAGCCCGTATTCGGTTTTACTGTCATTTTATCGACCTGACGATCATAGCCCACTTGTGGAATTAAATTCCACTTGGGAGCAGTCCCACGACAATAAAACGGCTTTTGTCACATCCTCGACACAAGATCAGCGTCGATCAGCTTGAGGATTTCCTCCACGACACCATCAATTCCCAGACCAGTAGAGTCGACGACATCTACGCCTTCGGCCGGTGTCATGAACTCAGAAACCTCGGAATCGGCAGCGTCTCGTTTGCCCACTTGATCGCGGACAGACTCCAAAAGTTCGTCAGTGACCTTCCCGTGAAGTTCCAATGTGCGTCGACGGAGGCGTTCTTCCTCGTCAGCAAGAAGAAGAACTCGCACGTCAGCATCGGGGCAGACAACGGTCGTAATATCTCGCCCTTCAGCAATCATGCCGGAACCGTTAGCGCGGGCCTCCATCATGCGTCGGCGCTGTTCGCTCGCCATCCACTTTCGAACCGGCAGGTTCGTCGACACCTTCGGAATGGCCAACGCAATACGAGGTTCACGGATCGCCACTGTCACGTCCGTGGCGCCGACATGGAAAACTGGGCTGACCGGATCAGAGTCCATGATCAGTGGCATTTCGTCAGCCAGAGCGCGGACTCTCTCCTGATCATCAAGATCGATCTCACGATCAAGCGCATACCACGTGAGTGCGCGGTACATCGCGCCAGTATCGAGATAGCCAATGCCCAGACGTGAGGCAAGAGCTTTGGAGATCGTTGATTTACCAGACCCTGCGGGACCATCGATGGCGATAGTGATGCCAACGTGGCTAATAGCGTCGCGTCGAGAGTCATCAGTGAAAGTCATTGTGTCCTCCATACCCATGTTTCAGTTTGAGTAGTTGATGAGTCGCCATCCGCGACGTTCCAAGTCAGCCTCAGCTTCACCAACGCGCGCCGGATCAATCATGATTCGAGCTAAGCCCACCTGCTGACCAGCAGAGTGCTCGAGCACAAGGTCTTCAATGTTGATGTCAATCTCGCCAAGCTCGCTGAAAAGTCGGCCGAGAGCACCGGGCGTGTCGGGAATCAGCACCTCGAGTTCGCCGTAGCGACTGGGGGCTCCACCGTGTTTGCCAGGAATACGCGACACTCCCCTGTTGCCTGCTTCCATAACGCGGTTAACGGCTCCGACGATGCCACCGCGAAGGGGGCCATGCTGGTTCGCAGCATCCAGGTGAACAATCAGATCATCGAGGTCACAGCGCAAAGCTGTAAGAATCGAGGCAACAGGTCCGGCATTACCGGCTAGAATCGCGGTCCACAGGCGAGGATCCGAGGCAGCGATACGGGTTGTGTCACGTAGTCCCTGCCCCGCCAGGTTCATTGATTCAGAACGTGCCTCTTCAAGACGTGCGGCGATCAGGGACGACACCAACTGTGGTACATGCGAGACAAGCGCCACCGACTCATCGTGAGTCGACGCATCCATTTCGTAGGGAACAGATCCGACGTCAGTTGCCAGAGTGCGCACGGCGAGGACTGCTGTTGGATCCGAGGTTTCGTGTGCGACGACAACCCAGGGGCGACCGTAGAACAGGTCAGCATCGGCGGCGCCGGCGCCTGATCGCTCACGACCTGCCATAGGGTGCGAACCAACGTAGCGTGAAGCGAGTGTTGGATCGCCCTTTGCAGTGCCAGCTTCAAGCACCCCCTGTGCAACGGCCTTCTTTACTGAAGCAACATCCGTAACGAACGCGGACGGGAATCGTTGCAAGGCCCCGACTACGCAGACGTCTGCAACATCCGGTGGCGTAGCCACAACAACCAAGGCGGGTGTGACATCGCTGGCCTCGGAAAATGGGAAGCCAGCACCGATATCTTGCGCGAGGCGCAATGAAGTTGGTGAAGAATCCTCGAGATATACGTCGACACCTGCCGCGCGGAGATTCAATCCGAGCGAAGCGCCCAGCAAGCCCGATCCAATAATCAGGATCGGGCCGGTTGTGGCGATAGGCCGAGTGGGCATCAGAGACCCACGGAAGAGTACAGAGCAACCAGAGCATTGCCCTTCACGCGACGTGTGGTGCCCGGTTGCAGGCGATCCAGGTGGATCGGGCCGAATGCGGTGCGCACGAGTTCACGAACCGGGAAGCCAACCTCGTCCATCATGCGACGAACCAGGCGGTTTCGACCTTCGTGAACAACGATCTCAACGGTCGTGATGTCACCGTAGGTGTCGACAACGCGGAAAGAGTCAACGGCAATCGGACCGTCTTCCAGCTCGATTCCGTCAAGCAACGTGCGACGAATGTAAGGCTTCACTTCGCCGTGCAGACGGGCAACGTAGGTCTTCGGGACTTCGTACGAGGGGTGGGTCAGACGGTTCGCGAGTTCCCCATCGTTCGTCAGTAGCAGAAGGCCGGATGTGTCGATATCGAGTCGACCGACGTGGTACAGGCGCTCCGGGTAGTCTGCGATCATGTCTAAGAGAGTCGGGCGACCTTCGGGGTCAGACATCGTGGAGACAACGCCGACGGGCTTGTTGATTGCCAGGACGATCGGCTTCGTGTCTGAGAAGAACACGCGCTCACCATCAACGTGAATGACCTGCTTCGTTGGATCAACGCGCATGCCCTGGGAACGCACAACCTGACCATCGACCTGAACACGTCCGTCCGCGATCATGTCTTCTCCAGCGCGCCGCGAAGCGATTCCCGCCTGAGACAGTGCCTTCTGCAGGCGAATACCGCCCTCAATGTAGGGATCGTTTCTCACAGCTGTTCCTCCAGTTCGTCCAGCTCATCGCTGTCCGGCAAATACGGTGCCAAGGGCACCAGGTCATCCAGGGATTTAAAACCCATCTTTTCTAAGAATTCGCGCGTCGTTCCGTACAGGTGCGCACCCGAATCTGTCTCACCGACTTCTTCGATCAGACCTCTAGCTACAAGCGTACGCACTACGGCGTCAACGTTCACGCCTCTAATGTGCGAGATACGCGACCTTGAGATTGGCTGGCGATAGGCAACGACGGCTAAAGTTTCCAGTGCTGCCTGTGACAGACGAGACTGCGCACTGCCCACAATGAAGCGCCCAACGAGGCTGGCCCAGCGCCTCGCGGAGTAGATTCGCCATGCTCCCCCAGTTTGGCGTAGTTCGAAACCTGCCGTTCTCTGCCCGTTTTCTCCGCGGTACGAGGCCGATAAGGCACAAAGGGCGTCATGCACTGTTTGGGGATTGACGTGGAGAGCTTCAGCTAGGTCGCCAACATCCACGGGTTCTGGAGCGACCATCAGGATAGCTTCGAGCGGAGCGAAGAGTTCTTCGTAGCCTGACATTTCACCGGTATCAGTCATTGCTCGTCTCCTGTTCCCTGTCGAGGTGAGCCCCATATTCTGCTTCGTCAATGTCAATGTCTGTATCGTCAGCGCCCGTCCAGGTCAGGATGAGTTCTGCAAGCGGTTCGTCTTGAGCGACCTCGAGCGCACGCCTCCTAAACAGCTCGAGAACGGCAAGGAACCTGGAAATGACGACGGCGCGCGACTCGGCGTCCGCCACCAGATCGGCAAACGTAAGGCGAGAGTAGTGTTTCAATTTGCTTGCAACAACACGTGCTTGCTCGCGCACCGGAACGACCGGGTCATGAAGGTGCGTGGTGACCACTTCAGGCTCGACGGTTGTAAATGCGCGGACCGCGGCGTTGAGCAGGTCGTTCGGACGAACCTCCCACTTTAATTCTGGGAGGAGGGCTGCGAACTGGGGTTCAAGCGGAACCTGGCGAGGAATATAGCCGGCGTTGTCATCCAATACTGATTCAATGTCAGCTGCCACCATTTTGAAAGCACGGTATTGCAACAGGCGTGAGAACAAGAGGTCGCGTGCCTCTAGGTCTTCAGATGCGATATCTGGGTCAGCTTCAGTTCGTGGTAAAAGTGACGCTGCTTTGATATCGAGAAGTGTCGCCGCGACGACCAAGAATTCGGTAGTACGAGACAGATCTGGAAAGATCCGCATATGAGCGATGAACTCGTCGGTGACCTCGGCCAGCGATATTTGAGTAATGTCAAGACGTTTGCGCGTGATCAGCTGAAGGAGAAGGTCAAATGGCCCCTCGAAAACGTCCAGGGTGACACGGAAGTCATCTATCGCCCCCTGTTCGACTGCGCTGGGCTCAGGCGGCGTCACCACGGGCTATGACCTCACGTGCAAGACGACGGTATGCACGAGCACCGGGATGATTGGGCGCGTAGGTAATAATCGGCTCGGTTGCGACCGATGCGTCAGGGAACTTCACGGTACGAGCAATATGCGTGGTGTAGATAAGATCACCGAATCTCTCGTCGAGGCGAGCAAGAACCTCACGCGAGTGCAAGGTGCGCAGATTGACCATCGTCGGGATGATTCCATCGATCTTCAAACGCGGATTAATGCGGTCGCGGACAGTTTCAATGGTGTCCACAAGAAGGGCAACGCCTCTAAGAGCGAAGAACTCGGTTTCGACGGGAATAATCACGCCGTGCGCGGCGGTCAGGGCATTTACTGCAAGCAGACCCAGCGACGGCTGGCAGTCAATGAAAATCACGTCATAGTCGTCTTCAATATGACGGATGACGCGAGCCAGCGCGGATTCGCGGGCCACTTCGTTGACCAGTTGGACTTCTGCCGCTGACAGGTCGATGTTGGCGGGGATAATGTCGAGGCCGTCAAGCAAGGTGTGGCAGATAGTGGAGCGGACATCTGCTTTGGGGTCAAGCAACAGGTTGTAGATCGTGCAATCCATGTCCAAGGTATTGATTCCAAGACCAACGGATGCGGCACCTTGGGGATCGAGGTCGACGATCAGTACTTTTCGACCGTATTCGGCAAGAGCTGCAGCCAAGTTAATTGTGGTGGTGGTTTTGCCGACACCACCTTTTTGATTGCATACGGCAATCACCCTGGCTGGACCATGTCCGTTCAGGGGTGCTGGAATCGGAAAACCTTCGGTGTCATCTGCGATGTCACCGTTCAATGTTGGCTGCACGTCTTTCGTCACACCTCAATGTTAGTTCATATTCGCTAGTTCGCGTGGGTGGCCTTTGCTCGCGGATGTGCCAGCTGGTAGACCTCTTTCAATGTTGTTGGTGTGACTCGTGTATAGATCTGGGTTGTTTGCACTGATGCGTGGCCAAGTAGTTCTTGGACGTCACGAATCGATGCTCCACCTTCCAACAAATGCGTTGCGAATGAATGGCGCAATGTATGGGGTGAAACGTCTTCATCAATCCCAGCCCTGCCTGCGGCGCGCTGGATTATTTCCCATGCGCTTTGACGTGAAAGCGCCCGGCCTCGTGAATTCAAAAACAGAGCGGGACTCCCCTGCCCGCGCTGGGCGAGCACAGGACGGGAGCGCACAATGTACGCCTCGATTGCCACTTTCGCGTACGAGCCGAGGGGCACAATGCGTTCTTTACGCCCTTTACCAAAGAGGCGGATAACGGGAAGCTCTTCGTCAAGGTCAAGATCATCAAGTGCAAGACCGACACCCTCTGAAACGCGCGCTCCTGTCGCATAGAGCAATTCCAACAGCGCACTGTCGCGCAGGCTGATCACGTCATCTCCGACTCGGGCAGCGTCAAGCAACGCGCTCACCTGCTCAACTGACAGTGCGTGAGGAAGGTGACTCCCCTGTTTCGGCGAAGTAATGCGAGCGGCCGGATTATGGATGTCGGGGCTGGTCGCCGAAACAAATGTGTGGAAGCTACGAATCGCAGCACTTGCCCGCGCAATTGACGAGGCCGCCGCTGGCTTGCCACTCAGCGTGCCTGCGCTCAGGTCGGCGAGGTGACGTTCGATATCAGCAGACGTGATCGTTTTCAGGTCGCTCATCCCGTGACTTTCAAGGTCTAAGCGATAGCGCTCAATATCGCGTTTGTAGTTGGAAACCGTGTTGATCGACGAACCTCGTTCAACCCGCAAATAGCCAAGCCACTCGTCAATGTACTCACCGATTTCGCTCACGCACTCAGCCTAGTGGCACTCCGACCCTAGACCCGCAAATACCCGCCCTACGAACGCCCGCGTGTTCCCACACCGGTGGGCAGCCTCGTGAATCGAAGACGAGGGCGAGGCTCGAATGAGACACTATCGAGGCGTTGAGTCCATCTGCTCAAGTAGGCGCGTATCTGAGGGAGAACAATTGCCAGCGACACGTGCACAAGTGAGCAGACTTTCCCCTCAACTTTTCGATTTTTCTTTCGCTAAACTAACAATCGTAAAAAGAATGCCCCAATGATGGGGCCTAACCCGGCTGGAGGCCGAAGTGACACTCAAGTGGGACACAATTGATGACCGTGCAGTGACCACGGCAAAAATTCTTGCGGCAGATGCCGTTGAACAGGCAGGATCCGGACACCCAGGCACTGCGATTTCCATCGCACCGGCCGCGTACCTGCTCTACCAGCGCCACATGCACATTGACCCGAAGGATGATCGCTGGCTCGGCCGAGACCGCTTCGTCCTGTCGGCAGGTCACTCCTCACTCACCCAGTACGTCCAGCTCTACCTGGCAGGCATCGGCCTCGAGCTCAATGACCTCAAGACCCTGCGCACCGCAGGCTCCCTGACCCCGGGGCACCCGGAGTACGGCCACACCAAGGGCGTCGAAATCACCACCGGCCCGCTCGGCACCGGCATTGCTTCCGCCGTCGGCTTCGCAATGGCATCGCGACGTATGCACGGCCTGCTGGATCCGGAAGCTGCCCTCGGCGAATCCGTCTTCGACACCAACGTCTACGCGCTCGCTGGCGACGGTTGCTTCGAAGAAGGCGTCTCCGCTGAAGCCTCCTCGCTTGCAGGCACCCAGAAGCTCGGCAACCTGACCCTCATCTGGGACGACAACCACATCTCCATTGAAGACGACACCAAGATCGCCTTCTCCGAAGACGTCCTAGCACGCTACGAGGCCTACGGCTGGCACGTTCAGCGCGTCAACTGGCTGCAGGAAGATGGCTCCTACACCGAAGACGTCGCAGCCCTCTCCGAGGCACTCGACGCTGCCAAGGCTGTCACCGACAAGCCGTCCATCATCGCAGTTCGCACCCTGATCGGCTGGCCGACCCCCGGCAAGACCAACACTGGTGGCATCCATGGCTCCAAGCTCGGTGGTGAAGCACTCTCCGGTCTCAAGGAAGCCCTCGGAGCTGACCCGGAGAAGATGTTCGACGTCGACGTTGAGGCAGTCGAAGCTGCACGTGCGAATGTTGCCAAGCGTTGCGCCGAATACCGCAAGGATTGGGACGCACGTTTCGAGGCATGGAAGGTAGCGAACCCCCAGCGCGCAGAGCTTCTTGAGCGTCTGCAGTCCGGCAAGCTCCCCGAAGGCTGGGAAGAAGCACTGCCGACCTTCGAAGCTGGCAAGGCAATCGCAACCCGTGCAGCATCGGGCACAGTCCTCAACGCGATCGCCGAAGCTGTTCCGGAACTCTGGGGTGGTTCTGCTGACCTTGCAGGTTCGAACAACACCTACATGAAGGGCCAGCCCTCCTTCCTGCCTGAAGGCGCATCCTCCGACGCATTCCAGGGCAACGAATTCGGTCGCAACATGCACTTCGGTGTCCGCGAATTCGCCATGGGCGCCATCATGAACGGCATCGCAGCCGACGGCCTCACCCGCCCCTACGGTGGCACGTTCTTCGTGTTCTCCGACTTCATGCGTGGTGCTGTCCGCCTCGCAGCCCTCATGGATCTGCCCGTCACCTACGTGTGGACGCATGACTCCATCGGCGTTGGCGAAGACGGCCCGACCCACCAGCCAATCGAGCACCTCGCTTCCTACCGTGCAATCCCGAACCTCGCAGTGATTCGCCCCGGCGACGCAACCGAAACCGCAGCTGCATGGCGAGCAGTCCTCGAGCAACGTCACCCGGCTGCCCTGGTTCTCTCCCGTCAGAACCTGCCAAACCCGGCACGCGGTGAAGGCACCGAGCTTGCCACCGCTGACGGCCTCGTCCGTGGCGCATACGTGCTCGCTGACACCGAGGGCACCCCGGACGTCATCATCATGGCTTCCGGTTCCGAGGTCTCCGTGGCACTCGAAGCCCGCGAAGCACTCGCGGGTGAAGGTGTGAAGGCTCGCGTCGTGTCCGTGCCCTGCCTCGACTGGTTCGAGCAGCAGGATGCCGAATACCGCGAAGAGGTTCTACCGTCGGCCGTCAAGGCTCGCGTTAGCGTCGAAGCCGGTATCGCTCTGCCGTGGTACCGCTACCTTGGTGATGCAGGTCGCGCAGTCTCCATCGAACACTTCGGTGCCTCGGCACCCGGTGACTTCCTGTTCAAGGAATACGGAATCGATGCTGACCACGTTGTTGCGGCTGCTAAGGAATCGATCGCAGCTGCACAGTGAGGTCGCCTTTTAGGTAAGGTCTAACCCACTGAAATACAACGGATGTAGCCACAGGGGAACATCCTCTGTGGCTACGTCCGTTTATATAGATAGCTGTGCTGTTTCGGCTTAGTCGCGTCCGGCAAGCTTCAACAATCACATAGCGCTGGGGCGTGCCTTTTGGCACTCCCCAGCTGCATTAAATATTTCGCATTAGACGGGAGCTTTTAACTCCCTCATCCCCCGGATGTCTAACCTGCATGAATGAAACCAACGGTTCGTATGCAGAACCTGAGGCGAAATCGTAAGCAAATCCATCACGGCATCACGCTTTCTTCCATGCCAAGGTCAGCCTTGAATAGAAGCATCTTCTACACATTCTCATCAGATCAAAACTGAGTTGTGGATGGCAACCGCCTACTGGTGTCATGGAATCCCGCGTTCGATTTGCTATCGCAAACTGTCAAAATAAAATTCAGAAGACACTCAGAATTCTCTAAATATTTTGCCAGATTTGGCAGTTATTTATAGATAGTCATTTGTGACACGTCGCTTTTAGGGAGCATGTTTAGCCAAAGAACAGTTCTCTAAAGTATGAGTAAAGGAGAGAACTGAGTGTCTAAACCTTCACGAATCGTGGGGCTTGATGTAGCGCGCTCACTCGCGATCATCGGAATGATAGTTATCCACATGGCCTCGCTACTTTGGAGTACCAAAGTAATGCTCTCTGGCCTACCCGCATCATTATTTGCCGTCATCGCCGGCGTAACGATGATGATTATTGGACGAAACTACACCAGCACCACTTTCTTGCGGCTGATAGCCCGAGGCGCTTTAATCATCCTCATCGGCCTGGCACTGCTGCCCGTGGGCGGACAAATCCAAGTGGTCCTCATCGTAATGGGCCTGGTAATGATCCTAGTTTCCTGGATGCCCGCATTGGGAACGTGGTGGAGGCTCGGTCTATTTATTGCCGCCACAATCGCCGCAACAATCGTGTACGCCCCCATCGAACTGCCACAGATTTATCCGCTATTGGCATGGATTGCATACTTCATCGGTGGCATGCTCCTTTTCGATGTGTACCTGCGCGGCCGACTACAGCGCACCCCCGATGCGAACAGCACCCCTCACACTCGACTGAGCTGGATCGTAACCGCTATCAGCGTTGTCATCGCTGGTATCGGAATCTACTTCCGATTTGACCCAAACATTCCCAGCTGGCTCAGCTTTACCGGTCACACCGGCGTCCTAGGCGAAGTTATCCTCGCCGTTGCCGTTGCAGCCGTAGTGATTCACCTGTGCCTGATTGTAGGAGACCACTCTCGAATCGTGGCCTATCCTTTCGCGGCCATGGGAACAATGTCGCTAACCATTTACATTCTGCACATTCTTACCGCTTTCTACTGGCAGCAAAACGTCGCGTTACATTCCACTGTGTCAGCAATCGGTTTCATCGTATTTTTCCTCATCGCAGCCAGCCTGTGGAAGAAGTTTGTAGGACAGGGTCCTGCTGAGAAACTCGTTGCCACCACGATCAAGGCCATTGTTCCTTCTCAGAAAGGGAATTAACCGTGAAAAAATCACTTTTTTCGGTCGCTGCCATTGTCAGCGCCACCCTGCTCATGACTGCCACTCCGGCTCTCGCACTCGAATATGGCGAGCCGGCGCCAGAAAATGCGGAAAGCAGTTCCGTTGCCGCGCTCAAAATGGGCAAAATCGGTAGCTTTGGTGACTGCACGGGCACACTCGTTGCCGACCAGTGGGTACTCACAGCCCGCCACTGTCTAGAGTCAGTCAACAATGAAGGCACCCAGGCACGCATCGCTGGAAAGGTCTACAACGCTGATTCCTGGGCTCTTTCGCCCACATCTGACGCGGGGTTACTTCACCTGACTGAGAAAGTGACTAACGCAACCCCCGCAAAAATCTCCCACGATATTCCAACCCCAGGGCAGACGGGAACTCTTTACGGTTGGAGTAGCAGCTCGTCAATGGCACGATCTGGACAGCTACCAATGGCCACAATGGTTGTCAAAGAGCTACTAGGTGGCGCGCCTTCCGGTTCTGACACGCCGAGTGCTCCCGAAACTCCTTCCGATTCCAAGGCACCTACCGGCGCTGATGCGTCTACAGAGACTGCCCCGCCACAGGCTCCACAGTCAAAACCTGGAATGACAGAAACTGGCCAAACCGAGTCTAAGCCTGAGGGGATGTCGGAAGGCCCAGCCGACAACTCCATACAGCCTAGGATCGAAACCTCTATCTTGGATGTGCAGTCAGTTTCTGGAGCTGGCATGCAGGGTGGTGACTCTGGTGGCCCGTTCTTTGTCGACGGAAAGCTTGCGGGACTTGCTACCGCCGCTGGAACTGCCAATGGGGATCCGGATCTTCCCTCCCCTAGTGCTGCAATCACCGCAGTTGCAGGCACCGCCGAATGGATCGACAACATTATCTCTGGCCGCGACACCCAAAGCGTTCTCACTGCAGAAAACACTCCTGCACCGCCAGAGAACATTCAAACCAGTAGCGATAACATTTGGGGCTACCTTGCGATCGCACTCGTAGGCCTTGCTGTGGGAGCAATCGGCTCACGTATCCGCAATGCGCGCCAGTAAGGATTCCTACTGGACTGTCGAGCGAATAGCATTTCACGCCCCCCAAATGATCTACCCGCTCGTCCGAGAGCTGGCCGCGACCGGAGCCCGGGTTCGGGTGCCGGTCGCGGTGACGTGCCGGCTACTTGGCTTCAGTGAGCAGGCCTACTATCAGTGGCTGAAAGCCTGAGATCCGCGCGCGAGGTCGAGGAGGAAGACCTCATCGGGGCGCTGCGCCAGCTCCACGAAGACGACCCCGAAGGCGGCTACCGAGTTCTGGCCGATGATCTGCACGACCTCGGCTACAAGATCAGTGAACGGCGCGTGTGGCGACATAAACCCCCGGACTCAACCAAACCTTCAGCAGACCCCTACGACGAAAGCGGCGGGTTAATCCCAACAGGAATTGTAGCTGCCCGTTGGAATTAACCCGCCTGGAGGAAATTCACCCGTCGCTAGTGCAAAACCAGGTGGCCGATTAGGCGTTAAACGCCTGCTCTATGCGCTCGTGCGCGGCCCAGATCTGCTCAGGCAGATTCTTGAACTGTGCAAGGTGTTCGCGGCGGTAGCTCATCTCCTTCTTCCACAGTTCGGCGTCGATGGAAAGAAGCTTATCCAGATCGGCGTCGTCACCTTCGAAACCATCAAGATTCAACTCTTCCTTTTTCGGCAAAATACCTACTGGCGTTTGCACGCCCTCAGCGCGCCCTTCCTTAACATCTAGCAGCCAAAGCAGTGCCCGCAGGTTGTCGCGGTAGCCAGGCCAGAGGAAGTGACCGTCTTCCGAATCACGCTGGAACCAGTTCACGTGCGCAAAAATGGGCTGCTCCTTCGCGGAACCAATTACCTTCAACCAGTGGGCCGCATAGTCCCCTTCGGGGTAGGACATGAAGGGGCGCATCGACATCGGATCGTAACGCAGCACGCCCTCCTTGCCCTCGGCCGCGAAAGTAGCCTGGGCGCCCAGGGTCAAGCCGTCGTAAACGCCCTCGGTTAGGTCGGTGATTGCCCGGATAAGCGGCTCCCGGTCCTTTACTCGCCCGCCAAAAATGATGGCGTCAATTGGCACACCTTGCGGTTCTTCGTAGTCGGGGGCCACGTTGGGCACGTTAGCCAAAGACGTGGTGAAGCGGGAATTGGGGTGTGCCCACTCGTCGCCCTTGGCCTCGGAGCGCTGCCGATCGGCCGGGCGGTCGGAAATCTTTTCACCCTTCCAATCCAGCCATCCGGTAACATCTTCGGGGTAATCCGGGGTCTTACCTTCCCACCACAGCTCCTGGGTTTCGGGGTTGTAAGCGACGTTGGTGAAGAGCGTCTTAGAGCCTTCTTTGATGGCGTCCATGGCGGTGGGATTAGACTTCCAGTTGGTGTCCTTTGCCACGCCGAACGCGCCGTATTCGGGGTTCATGCCGTAAATCTTGCCGTCTTCGCCAACGCGCAGCCACACGATGTCATCGCCGTAGAAGTAAACTTCGTAGCGCTCACCCAAGGCGTCCGGGGCTAGCATCATAGCAAGGTTGGTTTTACCGGAAGCTGAGGGGAAGCCGCCGCACACATAGTAGGTGTGATCCTTGAGCTTATCCTTAATCCCGATCAGCATGAACTGTTCGGAAAGGAATTCCCCGGAAGCCCAGCCGTCGTAAGAAGCTTGGCGCAGACCGTGGGCGATCTTCCCAAGTAGCGCGTTGCCACCGTAGGAGGAACCGAAGTGCAAAATTGTGCGTTCGTCGGCTACCGTGGCAAACAGACGCTTATCCTTATCGGTGCCCTGCCCCAAGTTCTCCAGGTCGCCGGTCACGTGCACTGCACGCACAAAATGTCCCGGATCTTCCAAATTGTTCAGATGTTCTACACCAACCCGGGCCATGCGGATCATGTGAAGAACCACGGTGAGGTTGTCGGTAAGTTCCACCCCGCGAGCCCACTTTTCCAGCGGCGCTTTCGGCGGTGCCATCAGGTAGGGCACCACGTACATGGTTTTACCCCGGGAGGCGCCCTTCATACTTTCCAGCTGCCGGGCAGTTACTTCCGTGGCGTCGTGCCAGTTGTTGTAGATTCCGGCTTCTTGCGGCTTGTGAGTGGCTACGACGGTGCGTTCCTCGCTGCGCGCCGTGTCCTTGTAGTAGGAGCGGGAGTAGTAGAGTCCCTCGCCCGCAGGTGCGATCTCACCGGTGTCTAGGCCTTCGGCGATGAGCCGATCGTCATCCTTTGCGGAAATGACTTCAATGGCATCGGGTTCGGTAATTCCAGCCCAATGCGCTACGTACTCAGCCACTGCAGGATTTTCCAGTCCGGCATCGCTGAGGATCTTGGCAATGTTATCCATATTCATCTCTCCTAAAATTTCGGGTATCCGAAAATTAAGTTCAGCATACCCGAATTTTTGAAGCGAATTTGGACTTATGTCCCGCCTGGCAGAAATCCCGCCTGGAAGAAATATGGTTTACATCGGGATAATCCTGGGTCTGCTGAACCAACGCGAAGATCATAGAAAACCAGTAACCGAAACCTGGCTCAATCCGTGCTCGGGTCCACGAAATCCACGAAACACGGGCGTTAAAAGTGTACGGCTCCGTTAGGCCGTGTACTGGAGGGCTATGCGATCTTCCGGATGACGATCATTCAGATAGAGGACGGCCAGGAAGAACCACTCCGCTGGTTTCATCAAAAACCATACAGCATCAGCCGCCCATTGCGATCTGATCAGCTTGGCAATCGGGAAGCCATACGTGTCATATAAGCGCCGAATAACCCGATGGGTTCTGGGCACACGCTCTTCCAGCATCTGCTCAAACGCATTTGCCACAAGCAACTGGCGATTGACAACTACCGGCCGTCCATGACGCAATCCCATGCGAATCGGCTTTACCACCGTTCGGTGTCCGCCAGCCGCCACGGTGCACAGGTAGTGTTCGTCAAAATACACGTTTTGCGGGGCAACCTGCTGTGACAGGTTCCAATCACTGGTCTCTGTAAACGCCCTCACCACTAAGCTCGGCGATTGGCCAAACAAAGCTAGAATCCCGACCAGCACGGCAAGCAGCGGGAGCGCCGCTACAAACCCCAGAAGGGGCCAGCGTTTCGCATCAGCCACCATTGCATCCAGTGTGCTCAATATCGAGGAGCCATCAATGCGGCCTCGTCTGTCTTCATCAGCTTCGTAGGCTCGAACTTGGATCGCAACTATTTTCACCACAATCGCAAGCACAGCCAGCAAAGGTAGAACTAACAGCGCGTCTAGGCGCTTTTCAAAGGTTGTGATCTGAATAGTCCACGCCAGGTCGAACGCGACACCCAAGTAGAGCCCCGCAATCGCAATCACAACTACGAGGGGCGGCAACTGCTTGGCCTCGTTGAAGCGCAAAATGAGGAACCCGAATACGAACAGTAACGAGATGAACAGCACGTGTGGCCATGCCCGCGTGTAAATCGGCGCATGAGTTTGATAGTTTGCCAGCTGAACGTGCCAGTCCGCAGTAGGCACAACCTCTTTGAAGAACCCTAGGTATCCGAACTCATAAACCGCTAAGACACACAGGGTCCAAACGTCCAGGCCTGCATCGAGAACCGGCAGGTCCTTACCACTCCCCGCTCTGGCCGCACGGATTATTTGGCTGACAGTCAGCGCTACTGGGTAACCGACCACGAGCGCGACGAGGGCTCCTCCAACCAGAATCTGCCCGAGAATCTGACTTGCGCCTGAAGGAGGTTGGGATACGAGGGAGGCAATCGCTCCGGTGATTCCGATCAACAGAGCCAAAACGATTCGCGAAAAAGAGGGGTGCTTGCTGGCGTAGCGGTACAGCTTCACTTGTCCTCCTCTCCTGCAAAACACGATAGCTCGTGTGCGGCACAGGTGGGTTTTTGGTTACGGCGATGACACACGTTTCGGATACTTTGACGTGATTGTGACGAATCCACCTTTTGGCAGCAAGATCCCCATTAAGGATAAAGCCATTCTGGAGCAGTTTGAGCTGGCTCATATCTGGCAGCAGGATAAGAAAATAACATTTGGACGATGGCCGAACGCCTGCAATCATCTGTTCCTCCGGAGATATTATTCATCGAGCGCTGCACACAGTTCTTAAAGTCGGGCGGTCGCATGGGTATCGTGTTGCCGGATTCTATCCTCGGCTCTCCCGGACTTGGATATATCCGAGAATGGCTAATCCAAAATCATCGCATCATTGCCAGCATTGATTTGCATGCGGATACCTTCCAACCGTGAAACGGAACGCAGACCTCTGTTCTTTGAAGGGACCAGCTTTTTGAACAAGCCGGACTTCTATCAAAAATGCTGGAGCATGTGTTTCTGAGCAAACAAAAGAAGGCGCGGCAAGATCCAAAACCGGTGATCGATAAGGTCGCCAAACGCTATGGGATCTATGCGAACATGCTGGTTGATACGCTTGTTACGATGGACAAGCAGAGTATCAAAAATATTGTTTATGATTGCGGACATATCCGCTTGCCACATTTATCGGAGGATACGCAACAAGATACCATCTTTTCTTATGGGGATAAGGATCCGAATGTCGAACACGCAAGAAGAAGCATCAAGAAACATTATCCCAAGGCAAAATTAAAAATCTGGCAAGGCTATGGACACTGCGAAGAAATGACACAAAACACAGAGGCCTATAGGGCTTTTGTAAAAGGATGTATAGATTAAGGAGAATATGGGTTTATGGATACCCTTCGAGCAATACTGGATGGGGTAGCTATCGCTACTATTTTTAACGGGGCAGTCGCAAGTTTGGTGCTTATAAATCCGAGATGGTTTTTTGACTCTTATCCTAAAGCCATTCAAAAGGCAGCTCCTTTACCCATGACAAAGCAAGAGAAAAAAATAAATCTCATATTAAGCATCACTCTCACCGGGATGTGTTTTGTTTATTCAGTTGTAAGCCTTTTGCATTCAAAAACTTTTGGTTTTTGGAATTTATTTTGGATGAGCTATATTCACTGGAGTATCTTAAATGCAGGAGATTTTTTGCTGCTAGATTGCCTGTTATTTCAAGGTAAATATAAGGAAAAAATTGTTATTCCCGGCACAGAGGGCCACAAGGACTATAAATTTAAGAATTGGATGAAGCACTTGGCTCTTGCGGAGCATTTTTTGTTCGTGCCATTTTTATTGATACCAATCGTAGCTGCCGTTCAGGCGTTCGTTGTTGAATTTTTGGCAAATTGATGAGCAATCTGAACCTTTTAACGATTACTGACACTTTTTAACGATTGCTCTCCGAGGGGTACGAAAATCGGAAACAGGTATGACGGAAAGAGAGATATATAAAAGCAAAAAATCATACAAAAACTGCCGCGAATCCTCCAGCGCCTATACAAAGACCTAGCCGATTCAAGACCCACACCGACCTGCCTAGCCGAACCTCTATAACCAAACCCCTGCTCAAACAAACCCACCCACGCCGCCAACCGGTCATCAGTCAACTGAGAACCCGAATGCATACAAATCCCCCGGAAGAAAAACTGAATAAATCAGTCCAACTTCCGGGGGACAGATCACGCGCGGTTGGAGCCCAAACTTTCGAAAGACTAACGGGTCAGAAAACCCACTTTTGCATCAGACCGTAGGCAACGATGCACACGACCCACACGATCAAAATGCCGAGGGTGATTCGATTCAGGTTACGCTCTGCAACACCGGATGAACCGGCGGTAGACGAAATGCCACCACCGAACATATCGGAGATACCGCCACCCTTGCCCTTGTGCATAAGGACCGTGAGGGTCAGCAAAAGGCTGGTCAGCACGATGAGGACGAGCAGGGTAATTTTGAGTGCGGTCACTGTTGAATCCGATTCTTGAGTAGGCGATACACGCGTAAGCGCATCGCTGAAACGTAACTGTCGCTAGTCTAGCGGGTTAAAGCCCGAGGGAGCCAACCGGCAAGCCGGTTGACTCCCCCTTCAGAGCCAATTGTTAAGAATTGCTCAGGCGTAGAAGCGTGCCATCTCGGCGAAGGAATCAGCCTTCAGCGATGCGCCACCGATGAGTGCACCATCGATGTCGGGCTGAGCCATGAGTTCCTTGATGTTGCCCGGCTTTGCCGAACCACCGTAGAGAACGCGAGTTGCTTCAGCGGTGTCTGCACCGAAGTCTTCAGCCAGTGCTGCACGGATTGCACCGCAGACTTCCTGTGCATCTTCGCTGGTCGCGGTTTCGCCAGTGCCGATTGCCCAGATGGGTTCGTAGGCGATGACGATCTTGGCGACGTCTTCAGCGGACCAGCCAGCGAGTGCTGCGCGGATCTGGCCGAGGACGAACTCAACGTGGGTGCCGGCCTTGCGGATTTCAAGGGCTTCACCGCAGCAGAGGATCGGAGTCATGCCTGCGTCGAGGGTCTTACGTGCCTTCGCACCAACGAGTTCGTCGGATTCGTTGTGGTACTCACGACGCTCCGAGTGGCCCATGACGACGTACGTACAGCCGAGCTTGTCGAGCATAGCGGTGGAGATTTCACCGGTGTATGCACCGTTGTCGTGGATGGAAACGTCCTGTGCACCGTACTTGATGCCGAGTTCATCGGCGTCAACGATAGTCTGAACGGTACGGATGTCAGTGAACGGAGGAATAACCAGGACCTCACACTTGGAGTAGTCGTGGTTGTGATCCTTCAGTTCCATTGCCAGGCCCTGGACAAGATGATTGGCCTCGAGGTGATCGAGGTTCATCTTCCAGTTGCCGGCCATCAGCGGGGTACGTGTCATTTTTCAGTCCTCCAGAACTGCAATACCCGGCAGAACCTTGCCCTCGAGGAGTTCGAGGGAAGCGCCACCACCGGTGGAAATGTGGGAGAAGGTGGATTCGTCGAAGCCGAGGGTACGAACTGCAGCTGCAGAGTCGCCACCACCGATGACGGAGAACATATTGCCGTCAGACAGTGCCTGAGCAACTGCCTTGGTGCCTGCTGCAAATGCCGGGAATTCGAAGACGCCCATCGGGCCATTCCATGCGATGGTCTTCGCCGATGCAATTTTTTCGGCGAAGAGCTTCTGCGATTCAACGCCGATATCGAGGCCCATCTGGTCATCCGGAATAGCGTCGACAGCAACGTTGGTTGCCGGTGCGTCAGCTGCAAATTCGGGAGCAACGACGACGTCGACCGGGAGGATCAGTTCAACGCCACGCTCTGCTGCTTCGGCGATGTAGCCCTTCACGGTTTCGATCTGGTCTGCTTCGAGCAGGGACTTGCCGACCGAGTAGCCCTGAGCTGCAAGGAAGGTGAAGGCCATGCCGCCACCGATGAAGAGGCGGTCAGCCTTCTTCAGCAAGTTGGCGATAACACCGAGCTTGTCAGAAACCTTGGAACCGCCGAGGACGACACCGTAGGGACGCTCCGGGTTCTCAGTTGCCTTGCGCAGGGATTCGATTTCCTTCAGAACCAACAGGCCGGAAGCGGAAGGAACGAGCTTGGCGATGTCGTAGACGGAAGCCTGCTTGCGGTGCACAACACCGAAGCCATCGGAGACGAATGCGTCGCCGAGTTCTGCGTATGCCTTGGCCAGTTCTTCGCGTTCTTCGTCAACCTTGGAGGTCTCGCGTGCGTCGAAGCGGACGTTTTCGAGAAGAGCGATTTCGCCTTCTCCGAGAGCTGCAACGGTAGCCTTGGCGGATTCGCCAACAACGTCGCCTGCAAGGCTGACGGGGGCGTCGATGAGTTCGCCGAGACGAGCTGCGGCAGGTGCCAGCGAGAATGCCGGATCGACCTTGCCCTTCGGGCGACCGAGGTGAGCCATGATGATAACCTTGGCGCCAGCCTTGGTCAGCAGGTTCAGAGTCGGCAGTGCTGCGCGAATACGACCGTCATCGGTGATGACACCGTCCTTCAACGGAACGTTGAAGTCAGAACGAACCAGAACGCGCTTGCCACGCAGTTCGCCGAGAGTTTCGATGGTCCTCATAGAACCAACCTTTCATTAAAGGGGCGGAGTATCCGCCCGAAAATCGTGAGTACACAAGCGCCCGCACACCTCATAGGGGTGCGCGGGCGCAAGTGTTTGCTGCTCACAGCGTACGAGGTGCGATTCAGGCGAGCTTCGAGCCAACCAGAGCGGTCAGCTGGACGAGGCGGTTGGAGTAGCCCCACTCGTTGTCGTACCAGGACAGGACCTTGACGAGGTCGCCGATGACCTTGGTCTCGGATGCATCGAAGATCGAGGAGTGCGGATCGCCGACGATATCGGTGGAAACGATCGGATCTTCGGTGTACTCGAGGATGCCCTTGAGTTCGCCTTCAGCAGCAGCCTTGACTGCAGCGTTGAGGGATTCAACGGTGACGGGCTTCTCTGCCTGGAAGGTGAGGTCGGTGAGGGAGCCGGTCGGGGTGGGAACGCGGACTGCGAGGCCGTCGAACTTGCCAGCGAGCTCCGGGAGAACCAGAGCAACAGCCTGTGCCGCACCGGTCTTGGTCGGGATCATGTTCAGTGCTGCTGCACGTGCACGACGGAGGTCCGAGTGCGGTGCGTCAAGGACGCGCTGATCGCCGGTGTAGGAGTGGATGGTGGTCATGATGCCACGAACGATGCCGAACTCCTGGTGGAGAACCTTGGCCAGCGGTGCGAGGCAGTTGGTGGTGCACGAAGCGTTCGAAACGATGTTCATCGTTGCGTTGTCGTAATCCTCGTGGTTCACGCCCATAACGAAGGTGCCGTCAACATTCTTCGCCGGAGCGGAGATAACGACCTTCTTGGCGCCAGCTTCGATGTGAGCTACAGCCTTGGTGCCATCGGTGAAGAAGCCGGTGGACTCGACAACGACCTCAACGCCGAGCTCGCCCCAGGGGAGGTCGGCCGGGTTGCGCTGTGCGAGGACCTTGATGGCCTTGCCGTTCACGATAATGGAGGACTCGTCGTAGGAAACTTCACCATTGAAACGACCGAGAATCGAGTCGTACTTGAGAAGGTGAGCGAGAGTCTTGGTGTCGGTGAGGTCGTTCACTGCAACGATCTCGATGTCCGCGCCCTGCTCGAGTGCTGCGCGGAAGAAGTTGCGTCCAATACGGCCAAAGCCATTGATGCCAACGCGGGTGGTCACTATTGTCCTCCTGCTCATGCCCTGCACGGGCACGTTTTCGAATGTGCAACCGGTATCCGCACGGTGCGAATCCGGCCCGCAGTTATCTGCGGTTCTAGCAAGATCCAATTTACACCCCACGGTGGTCTACGGCACCTTCAGGGAACGAACCCCTACGTGGCAATAATAACGTTCGTGGCTTGAGGTGGACTAAAGTCCTCAGTCGTCCTCGAGCATTTCGATCGTGAGTGCAGCTTCCGTATCCGGAATCCCGCGATCGTGAGCAACCTTGTCAGCCATGGCCAGCAGGCGACGAATACGACCGGCAACAGCATCTTTCGTCAACGGCGGATCCGTGTGCTTTCCCAGTTCCTCCAAGGACGCCTGCTTGTACTTCAGACGCAGAGTTCCCGCTTCAAGAAGATGAGGCGGAATGTCGTCGCCAAGGATTTCGAAGGCACGTTCTAGTCGGGCTCCCGCGGCTACAGCAGCACGCGCAGAACGACGCAGGTTTGCGTCATCAAAGTTCGCCAGACGATTCGCCGATCCGCGGGCTTCGCGCTTCTCTCGACGGTCCTGCCACGTCTTCTGAGTAGAGGAGGCACCCATCTTGCCAATCAGTTGTCCGATGGCCTCTGAATCGCGGACAGAGACGCGGTCCGTTCCTCGTACTTCTTTCGAACGTGCAGCGGCGCCCAACTTTCGCGCACATCCGACCATAGCGAGCGCAACCTCAGGTCCCGGGCATGTCACTTCCAGCGAAGTCGAGCGCCCGGGCTCCATCAGCGACCCCCGCGCAAGGAACGCTCCACGCCAGACCGCGGCCGCTTCACCGTTCCCCGACGCTACTAAGGTGGCGGGGAGACCGCGTACTGGCCGGCGAAGAGAATCGACAAGACCGGTCATACGAGCAAGCTCGTCAGCCTTATGCACAACGCGAACAACAAAACGCTTACCGCGACGCAGCGAACCACCTGAAACAACGACAACCGTTGATTCAGCGTTGTAGAGCGTCTGCAAAAACAGGCGAAGACGGAGCGCCGCTGCGGGGGTATCCAGTTCTGCTTCGATCAGAATGTGGCCGGAAACAAGGTGCAGTCCACCAGCGAACCGCAGAATCGCAGCGGTTTCAGCAGCCATCTCAGACTGAGTTTGTGGCGCAACGCGCGCAAGTTCGTCTTTTAAATCAGTAGTTAGTGACACGTTCATTTCCTCAGATGTCGCTTCAGGGCAACCAAGTCTCAGTTTTGCCGACTTCTCCAAGGAAGCCGTCAAACGCATCCCTCAGCGCTGCGGCAAGGCGGAGCGGGTCGTGGTGCGGTTGCCCATCACCGGTACGAACCTGTCGAAGTAGCACGCGAGCGCCCACCCCCTCTGAAGCAACAATAAGGTCGTCGACATCATCGATGGCGGTTGGATCGGCAATAATCACATCCAGTTTGAAATCTGGAGCATAGTCGCGGATCACGCGAACATGATCGGCAGTGGTCATACGATCTGTCTCGCCACGCTGGCGCGATAGGTTCAAGATCAACGCACGGTGGGCATCGGTCGTCACAAGTGCACGGTGAACGTCTGGCACCAACACATGCGGAATCACGGACGTGTACCACGAGCCAGGACCAAGCAAAACCCAATCCGCCTGTTCGATCGCCGTCCCAACTTCTGCTGGAACACGCGGGCTTTTGGGAAGAAGACGAATATGTTCGACAGTTCCTGGTGCAACCGCCACCTTCGACTGTCCCGAAACCGTGTACTTACGTCCGTCATCATCCATGTCCGCTTCGATCTGGAGAGGATCGATGGACATTGGAAGCACACGGCCGCTCGCACCAAGAAGGCGCCCAACCCAATCAAGACCCTCAACCGGGTCGTCAAGCAACTGCCACAAGCCGGAGATCAAAAGGTTACCTAAAGCGTGCCCATTCAACGGCCCGGTTGTTTCAAGACGCGTTTGCAGGACATCGCGCCACGTCAGACCCCACTCGGTTTCTTCGCAGAGAGAAGCAAGAGCCATGCGAAGATCACCGGGTGGCAGGATCTCCATCTCTTGACGCAGACGACCTGATGATCCCCCATCATCGGCGACGGTAACTACCGCAGTCAGCGATCGCGTGATGTGACAAAGAGCGCGCAGAGTGACGGAAAGACCGTGGCCACCACCGAGAGCGACAACGGAAGGACCGGTTTCTCCGCGTAGTGTCCAACCTGCTGCATCGACGTATGACATTTACTCTCTCCCGAGGTCACGGTGGTGGACTCGGACAGGATAGCCGTTTTCACGAAGCCTGTTGGCAATCAGTTCCGCACATGCGACCGAGCGATGCTGACCGCCGGTACATCCCACGGCAATTGTTGCGAATGGTTTGAGCTCACTAATGTAGCCCTGAAGCATGGGGGCAAGCAGGTCCGCATATGACACAACGAACTGTCGAGCTCCGGGCTGATCCAGCACATAATCCGCAACCGGCTTATCGCGACCGGTCAGATGACGGAGTTCATCCACCCAGTACGGGTTCTTCAAGAAACGCACGTCAAGCACATGATCAGCGTCAATCGGGATTCCTCGTTTGAAGCCGAAAGATTCAACTGTGATTTGGAGCGGACGATCGCCCTCTCCCGCAACGACATCGCGGATATGACGCGTCAGGTCATGGACGGACATATTCGACGTGTCAATCACTTCATCTGCGATGCGACGAACGGGAGCAAGCATGCGTCGTTCGGCTTCAATGCCGTCCAGGATTGTCTTCTGCCCCTGCAACGGGTGTGGGCGACGGTTGGACTCGTAGCGTTTCACCAGAGTGCGTTCGTCTGCCTCGAGGAAGATAACCCGGTAGGCGACACCCATTTCTCTCATTTGATCCAGCGTCTTCGTCAGATCGGCAAAGAATGTGCGTGAGCGTACGTCAACGATTGCTGCCAGACGGTGGACGCCTCCGCCTGCCGGTGACATCATGCCAACCAACGCGGGCAACATTGAAGGTGGCAGGTTATCAACGACGTACCAGTCGAGGTCTTCAAGCGCTCTGCCTGCCCCGGTACGTCCAGCGCCAGATGCACCGGTGATGATGAGGACCTCGTTCGATGCTATGGGGGCAACGACCGGGCTGTTCATGTCAAGCAACGGGATGCCTGCAGGTACGGTTGGCGGGTTGTTATCGAGTTCGTCAGTCATGGTGTAACTATCGCACTTTTCAATTGTTTTCGCCGGGTAGCGACGTTGCTTCAACAAGCGTGATAGCGTCGGCTCCTCGATTTGCGCGCTCGCGTGCCAGGTCGCTGCTGGCACCGCTTGCCAGAACAACGCCGACTCGACGACCGGCTCGTGTGACGGGCTTGCCGAATATTCTGACTCCATCGGCCTTGGACAAGGCTTCGGCGACGCCTAGGTATTCGGGGTGTTTGAGGGGTTTTGTTGATTTGATGACTGCAGATGCACCCGGTGTGCGTAGCGTCGTATCGATGGGCAGGCCGAGGATTGCGCGGACGTGAAGCTCGAACTCAGACTGTGCTTGGGACACCATAGTGGTCATGCCAGTATCGTGCGGGCGTGGGGATAATTCGGAGAACCAGACGTCGTCGCCCTTGATGAAGAACTCGACGCCAAAGAGGCCGAGAGCAGGCGATGCTCCGTTGGATGCCAATGCGTCTGTTACGAGCTTCGCCATGGCCTGGCAGCGCTCAAGCGCCAGTGGCGAAATCGCTGCCGGTTGCCACGATTCAACATAGTCACCGTTGACCTGTCGGTGTCCGATGGGACTGCAGTAGGACGTTTCGACCGATTCGCCATTCCACCAGCGGACGGTCAGAAGCGTGATTTCGCAGTCGAACCGTACTTCTTCTTCGACGATAACTTCACCAGTTTGAGAGCGGGCGCCTTCCTGAGCCGCATTCCAGGCCTCATTAACCTGTTCCTCGGAGGTAATGCGGGACTGTCCGTGGCCAGACGATGACATTGTTGGTTTGATGAAAGCAGGCAGGCCGGTGTGATTCAGTGCCTCGCGAATATCATCGGCGCTTGAAGCAAAGCGGAACTGAGAAGTGACAACACCATCGAGGCTCGCAGCAAGGCCACGAATGCGATTGCGATCCATCGTTGCTTGGACGGCAAATGCGTTGGGCACGATACGCGTGTCCTGATGCGTTGCTTCAAACTTTGCCAGTGCGTCAGTGGCGATTGCTTCAACTTCGGGGACAACAAGGTCTGGTTTCACCCGGTCGAGCAACGCGAAAAGCTCGTCATCATCCGACATATCGAGAACCGCGTACTCGTCGGCGACCTGCATCGCGGGAGCTACCGGGTAGACATCTACAGCAATCACGTATACGCCGTAGCGTTTCAGACAGATTGTGACTTCTTTTCCTAGTTCTCCGCTACCCAGCAACAAAACGCGACACGGAAGATGAAACGCCGGCGTCATAGTGTGCTCCCCGTTGGTGAATTGAGTTTTCTTCAGGTTAGTGGACCAAAGCGCGCGTGTGCGGGTGTGCTCACGTTTGACTCGGGCGACTGAACGAAAGTATCACGAGGCCGATCAGGCGTGTTCGGACTGTGGATTCAGTGCTTCGAGGATCGATTGAGCAAGCACTGAGCCAATGCCGGGCACCGAAGCTACTTCGTCGACGCTTGCTTCGCGAAGCTTTTTCACTGATCCGAATCGCGTGAGTAGCGCTGATTGCCGCGCGGGGCCGACGCCTTCAATGGCGTCAAGGGCGGACCTCGTTAGTGCTTTCGTTCGACGCTTACGGTGCTTCGTAATTGCGAATCGGTGGGATTCATCGCGCAGGTACTGCAGCAAGTGGAGGGCAGACGAGCCGCGCGGGAAGATCATTGGAAATTCGTCGCCGGGAATCCAGACTTCTTCAAGACGCTTAGCCAATCCCACAAGAGGAATGTCGACGCCAAGATCATCGAGTGCAGTACGCGCTGCATTCACCTGAGGCAGACCACCGTCGACGACCACAAGGTCGGGCCGATAAGAAAACCTGCGTGGCTTTCCTGTGAGTGAATCAATCGGACCGGACTCGAAGGCGACGCCCTCATCGTCTTCACCGGCAACCCCTGCTTCTTCTGCAAGCAGACGGGAGAAACGCCTGCGCAGAACCTCGTCCATCGCGGACGTATCATCGGGGGTACCGTTGCCATCTGTGCCTCGAATATTGAATGTCCGATAAGCGTCTTTACGCGGAGCGCCGTCTTCGAAGACGACCATGGAACCGACCTGGTGGGTACCCATGGTGTGCGAGATGTCGTAGCACTCAATGCGCAACGGGGCAGCATCCAGTCCGAGGTTTTCAGCCAGTTCTTCAAGTGCTTGGGAACGAACAGTCAGATCGCCTGCTCGCTTGGTCTGATGGAGTTCCAGCGCTTGGCGAGCGTTCTCACGCACCGTTTCCATCAGCTGGGCTTTCGGACCGCGCGAGGGCACGTGAATGCGCACGGACGCCCCTCGCACTTCACTCAGCCAGGACGCAATCATTTGCTTGTTGTCCGGCTCGATCGAGACGAAAACTTCGTGCGGAATCGCCGACGTTGGAGTGTGTGCGATGTCGTCAACCGACTTCTTTTTGACCTTCTCGCGCCTTGTCGGGGTGCTCGGATCAGAAGGAGGAAGCTGCGAGTAGACCTGTTCAAGCAAACGAGCCATCAAGACCTGCTCATCTGCACCATCGACGCGATCGATCACCCATCCTCGCGTGCCACGGATACGACCACCACGAACGAAGAAAACGTGGACAGCAGCATCGAGTTCATCAGCAACAAGCGCGAAGACATCAGCGTCTGTACCATCATCGAGGACAACAACGTTCTTTTCCAGAACGTTCTCAATCGCTTTCAGGTCGTCGCGGGTCTTCGCGGCAGTTTCAAAGTCAAGGTTCTCTGCGGATTCTTTCATCCGTTCTTTCAACTCACGGACAATGGGACCGGTCTTCCCCTCCATGAAATCGCAGTAATTCTGCGCAAGCTGACGATGATCTTCTTCGCTAATCGCACCGATACAGGGAGCAGAACACCTGTCGATATGCGCCAGAAGACAGGCTCGCTTTTGGGCTTTCGCACGCTGAAAAACTCCCGGGGTGCACGTACGCACGGGGTAGATACGTGAGAGCAAATCGATCGTTTCACGAATCGCCCACACCTGCGTATACGGGCCGTAGTAACGCGTTCCGGCACGTTTCGCCTGACGCGTGACATGAACGCGGGGGTATCTCTCCCCCATGGTCACAGCCAAGTAAGGATAGGACTTATCGTCCTTAAACATGACGTTGAACTGTGGATTAAACTCTTTGATCCACGTGAATTCAAGCGTCAGGGCTTCAATTTCGCTACGAACAACGGTCCATTGAACGTGCGTCGCCGTAAACACCATTTGGCGCGTACGAGGGTGAAGATTGCCTGGATCCTGGAAATAGTTCGTCAGACGATTACGAAGGTTCTTTGCTTTACCGACATAGATAACTCGACCGTCTTTATCGGAAAAACGATAGACGCCCGGTGACGAAGGAATATCACCGGTTTTCGGACGGTACGTTGACGGATCGGCCACCTGAATAGTGTACGTACCTGGGTGCGCGTATGCCGACGCAGAAGATGATGATGGACAGCTGCAGTAGCCAGAAGTGACGGGATTGGCGCCATTTCAGCGTTTGTTTCACGGTCAGAAAGAACGAGGAATGAAACACCATCTTCGACCGGAACGTCTCGCCACGCCAGAACGCGCAGCCCCTCTTCACGAGCAATCGTTTCAACCGTTGCCACTGCACGCATCGTGTTTATTCGCCGGATCATAGAGACCACTGGCGCGTTGTTCACGCACTCGAGCACTCATGATGTCTTCTCGCGTCGAAAATGCATCTATTCCACAATTGCAAAGTAATAGTAAACACTTGTGGAAAGAACGGGCTCATCTTGGAGAATTCACGCCACAAACAGGACAAATGCGCCACATTTCGGACAATCTTTTTCGCGCATGAAACGCTATGTAATACCATCTATTTAGCGGTTGTTTGGCAAAGTTTTTACCAAACGTCTTGGCATCAACGCATTAATAACGTGCGATGGAAGGACACCTTATGTTCACCACCTCCGAAGAGGTTGTTTCGTTTATTACTGAACAGGACATTGAATTTGTTGATGTTCGCTTCTGCGACGTTCCCGGCGTCCAGCAGCACTTCACAATTCCTGCACAGGAGTTCATTGACGACGCCCTTGAGAATGGTTTGATGTTCGACGGATCGTCCGTGCGCGGTTTCACTGCTATTCACGAGTCTGACATGAAGCTCATCCCCGACATCACGTCAGCATTCGTCGACCCTTTCCGCGTCGCCAAGACTCTCGTCGTCAATTTCTCGATCGTTGACCCCTTCACCGACGAGCCCTTCTCTCGCGATCCTCGTCAGGTTGCAGCCAAGGCTGAGGCCTACCTACGTTCCACCGGTATCGCTGACGAATGCTTCATCGGCGCCGAAGCTGAGTTCTATCTCTTCAACGATGTCCGTTACGAGGTCAAGCCGAACTCAACGTTCTTCAAGGTTGACTCCCCCGAAGCATGGTGGAACACAGGCCGGCAAGAAGAAGGCGGCAACCGCGGATACAAGGTTGGCGTTAAGGGCGGCTACTTCCCTGTTTCACCCCAGGACCAGTACGCGGATATCCGCGATGAAATGGTTCGCAACCTTGCCGCAGTCGGCCTGAAGATTGAGCGCGCTCACCACGAGGTTGGTTCCGGTGGTCAGCAGGAAATCAACTACCGTTTCGCAACCCTGCAAAAGGCTGCGGACGACATGATGAAGTTCAAGTACGTCATCAAGAACACCGCTCTTGACTTTGACCACACGGCAACCTTCATGCCGAAGCCACTGTTCGGTGACAACGGTTCGGGTATGCACACCCACCTTTCGCTCTGGAAGAACGGCGAGCCGCTGTTCTACGACGAACGAGGCTACGGTTCACTCTCCGACACTGCTCGTTGGTTCATCGGAGGTCTGCTTGAACACGCTCCGGCACTGCTTGCTTTCACGAACCCGTCGGTCAATTCTTTCCGTCGCTTGGTTCCCGGCTTCGAAGCCCCGATTAACCTGGTGTACTCGGCGCGTAACCGCTCGGCATGTATCCGCATTCCTGTTACAGGTACGTCCCCGAAGGCGAAGCGCGTCGAATACCGTGTCCCGGACCCGTCGGCCAACCCGTACCTGTCTTTCGCGGCCTGCCTGATGGCCGGCATCGACGGCATCAAGCGTCGTATTGAGCCTGCTGCCCCAATCGATAAGGATCTCTACGAGCTTCCGCCGGCTGAATACCAGGACATCACGAAGCTCCCGAGCTCACTCGAAGCAGCCCTTGAGGCCCTGAGCAACGACCATGAGTTCCTCACTGAAGGCGACGTCTTCACCCAGGACCTCATCGACACATGGCTCGACTACAAGGAGGCGAACGAGGTCGCTCCTATGCGCGTGTACCCACACCCCTACGAGTATCACATGTACTTCGATCTCTGAGCCGAGTACTTGAGGGAGGCCCCGCTCATCCGTTTTCGGATCGGCGGGGCCTTTTGTCATACACATTGTCATACACACCACCGCGCGAATCGTGAGCAATCAAACGCCACCCAAAACCGGAGGGTCGCACACTAGTTGAAGGAGATGTAGGTAGGCTCAAGTTAATAAAAGAATTGAAATAAGTTCGCGACCACGGGAGGAATCCATGAAAAAGCTACGCGACGGCTCATTCACAGTGAAACCAAAGTTCAAGGTTGGGGCACACGAATCAGTATCCTCACTCTTGATTGCGCGTGCTCAGAAGCACCCCAAACAGGTCGCCGTCGAACAGCGCACTCCCGTTGGTCTTCCCCAACCGGTGACCGCCGAAGAGCTTCTTGCTCAAGTCAACGATGTGGCTCGCGGCTTGATCGGCCAGGGCATTCACCCCGGCGATGCCGTCGCGATCCTTTCATCAACCTCGTATGAATGGATGCTACTGGACTATGCCATCCTGTCTATCGGAGCTATCACCGTTCCCATTTACGAATCAGACTCTGCTGCTCAAATCGAACACATCCTGACCGACGCGAAGGTTATTCAGGTCTTCACCCAGACCAGCCAGCAGGCGGAACTTGTGGAAAGCGTCCGTACTCCCAACGTTCGCTTCATTGATTCCATTGACCGTGGCGCCATGCGCAATATCGCTACAGCTGCGCTCGGCATCGAGGCTTCAGAAGTTGAAGCACGCCGTATCAAAATCAAGAGCAGTGATCTGGCAACCATCATTTACACGTCGGGAACAACCGGCATGCCGAAGGGTGTCTGCCTGACTCACGCCAACTTTGTCGGCACAGCCTACGCAACTCGACAGGTACTCGGAGCGGTCATTGACTCCCCCGACACCCGCCTGCTTCTGTTCCTTCCCGTGGCACACGTACTCGCTCGCTTCGTCATGCACGTGGTGATCTCCGGCCAAGGAACACTCGGATTCTCCCCCGACATTAAGAACCTGCTTCCCGACATTGCCTCATTCAAGCCCTCCGTGTTGTTGGTTGTCCCGCGCGTCCTGGAAAAGGTCTACAACTCCGCAGCCGCGAAGGCCGGTAAGGGCATTAAAGGCAAGATTTTCTCCTGGTCCGCCAAGCAGGCAAGGTCGTGGGCAACTTCGAAAGAAAAGACGCTTGGCCCATCGCCGTTGAAGCGCGTGCGCCACTCGGTTGCTGACACTCTGGTTCTGAAGAAGATTCGTGAGATCCTGGGCCCGAACCTGAAGTACATCGTGTCCGGCGGAGCCCCGCTTGCATCGGATCTTGCACAGTTTTTCGGTGGCCTCGGCCTGAAGGTGCTGCAGGGCTACGGTCTTTCTGAAACGACCGGTCCCGCATGTGTCCAGCTACTGAATAACCACCCGTCTGGTTATGTCGGCCCCGTTCTGCCTGGTAATTACGTCAAGATCGCTGATGACGGCGAGATTCTTCTGAAAGGCGTTTCGGTGATGTCGGGGTACTACAATCTCTCCGACGCGACCGCAGACTCTTTTATTGACGGATGGTTCCGTACAGGTGACCTTGGCACCGTGGATAAGAACCTCGGAGTATCAATCACCGGCCGTAAGAAGGAATTGATCGTCACCGCCGGTGGAAAGAATGTTTCGCCCGAGGTCCTCGAAGAACAGCTGATCACCCACCCGCTGATCGCACATATTGTTGTCGTCGGTGATGCTCGCCCCTACATTGGCGCGCTGATCACCCTCGATTCCGATATGTTGCCCACATGGCTGAAGAATCACGGTCTCCCAATTGTGGACGCCGCACAGGCTGCGGATATGCCAGAAGTACGCGATTCCTTGGAGAAAGCAGTCACGCGTGCAAACAAAAGGGTGTCGCGTGCAGAGTCCATTCGGCGGTTGAGGATCATCGATCAGACGTTTACGGTGGAAAATGGATATATGACTCCGTCGCTGAAGCTTCGTCGCCATGCTGTGATCAAAGACTTCGCTCACGAGGTCGACGCACTCTACGCCGAAGGGCAAAAGAAATGACATTGATCCACGTTGACGCATCAACATGGGATAATCCTGCTACTCGCGTAGCCGATCCTGACTGGAACCTGCCCAAGATGATCCGACAGCGCGCAATTGACCACCCGAATCAAGTGGCGATTGAACGCCGAAACGGCGTTGGTCAGTGGCGTCCGATGACGATCAATGAGTTCGTTCGTCGTATCGACGATACGGCACGTGGCATGATCGGCCTTGGCCTGCAACCGGGCGCGCATCTTGCCATTCTTGCGCCCACGTCGTTCGAATGGGCGCTCATTGACCTCGCAGCGCTCAGCTGTGGCGCAGTCACGGTTCCGATCTATGAAACAGATTCTGCAGCACAGATCGAACACATCCTTGTCGACTCTGAAGTGACGATTGTTGTCACGGCAACAACGCAACAGGCAGACCTTGTCCGTTCGGTTGCACGCGATAACGTGACCATCATGTCGCTCGATAAAGGCGCCGAGCGCACAATTCTCGCTGCTGCTAAAGGCGTGAGGCTCGAACAGGTCAACGAACGCCTTGAGCTCCGTAAACTTCACGACGTTGCAACGATCATCTACACCTCGGGGACAACGGGTCGCCCAAAGGGCATTGAGCTGACGCACGGAAACTTCATTTCTTCTGCCATTCAGGCCTACGACTTCCTCCCGGACCTCATCAATTCTCCAAAGTCGCGCTCACTGCTCTTCCTGCCCGTCGCGCACTCTCTGGCACGCTTCGTCATGTACGCGTTGCTTGGCGGTCAGGGACGCGTCGCGTTCGTTCCGGATATGCGTAACCTGCTGACGGACATTTCGACCTTCAAGCCCACAATGCTCCTTGTCGTGCCTCGTGTTCTGGAGAAGGTGTACAACGCTGCAACCGCGAAGGCCGGTGGCGGTATCAAGGGCTCGCTTTTCTCATGGGCAGCAAACCAGGCGAAACAACTGTCGCATGCGACCGCATACACGAAGGCTCCTGAAATCGAACAGACCTCGGCCGTAGGCGCTCCGACCAGCCACACAACTCAGATTCCTTCAGCGTCTGCAGCCCCTTCTCCCGGTCCTTCCTTTGCGTTGAAGTCTCGCCTACGTGTTGCCGATGCTCTGGCTCTGCGCAAGGTGAAGTCAGTGCTTGGCCCGAACCTCCACACGATCATTTGCGGTGGCGCTCCCCTGGCAGCTGACCTTGCTCACTTCTACCGTGGCCTTGGTATTACCCTTCTGCAGGGCTACGGTCTGTCGGAGTCGACTGGGCCGATTGCCGTCGAATGGCCCTCGGACTTCCCGCCGGATTCGGTGGGCTTCCCCTGGCCGGGTAACACGATTCGTATCGATGACGACGGTGAGATCCTGATGAAGGGTGTCAGCGTCATGAAGGGCTATCACAACCTGCCGGAGGAAACTCAAGCCTCCTTCGTTGATGGCTGGTTCAAGTCCGGTGATTTGGGTGCTATCGACGAAACGGGCCACCTGCGTATTACGGGCCGTAAGAAGGAATTGATTGTCACCGCGGGTGGTAAGAATGTTTCGCCCGAGGTTTTGGAAGATTCCTTGCAAACACACCCGTTGATTTCGAGCGTGGTTGTTGTCGGTGATGCTCGCCCGTACATTGGAGCGCTCATCACCTTGGATGCTGAAATGCTCCCGATGTGGCTCGCATCGAAGGGACAGGATGTTGTAGATACGGCATCTGCTGCGAACCTTCCGGTCGTGCGTAAATCGCTCGAAAAGGCGATTGCTCGAGCGAATGAAAAGGTGTCGCGCGCAGAATCGATCCGCCGATATCGCATCGTCAACGCCGAATTCACAGTCGAGAACGGCTACATGACCCCGTCCCAGAAGCTGAAGCGCAACGTCGTTCTGCGCGACTTTGCCCACGAGGTCGATGCACTCTACTCCGACACAACTCAGAATGGAGACGCGCGATGACCGCTACAGTATCGTCCAATCGCCCAGTCGCTCTGGTCACCGGTGCCACTCGTGGCCTCGGACATGCGATTGCCGTTGAACTGGCGAAGACGCATCACGTCATCGTTGGCGGACGATCAGCCGAAGCAGTAGGTCGCGTGGTCGACGAGTTGGGTGATGCTTCCGCCTTTGTCGCCGATCTGACGAATGAGGACGAGGCCGCCCAAGCTCTTTCGGACGTGTTGGCCACAGTGGGGCGTCTCAATGTCCTCGTCAACAATGCTGGTGTTGGCAAGAAGGCGACGCTTGATCACACGACTCGCGACGATTGGCGCTGGGTCTTGGAAACCAACGTCATTGCTGCCGCTGACCTGACACGGATGTGTCTGCCGAAGCTACGCGAGAATTGCGGCACGGTCGTTGTCATCAACTCCGGTGCTGGTGTGCGCATCTATCCCTCTGATGCTGCGTACACGGTCTCGAAGTGGGCATTGCGTTCTTTCACCGATTGTCTGCGTGAAGCTGAACGTGGCCGGGTTCGCGTTGTCGCTATTCACCCTGGACGTATCGATACTGATATGCAGGTCGCTATGCAGGCTCAGGCTGGCAAGACCTACAACCCTGATGATCACATGCGTGCTTTTGATGTTGCGAAGACTGTGCGTCTTGCCGTCGATATGCCAGCCTCGACGAATGTCGACGAGCTACACATTCGAACGACCGAAGCGAAGAAAACCAACCCGTCTATCTGAGTTTCTTCGCTACGAAACCCTCATAATACCGGAGTACCTGATCCACAGCCTGAGAGTCCCCGTCACGGGCGGCGTCAATCACCGAAAGAGGAAGAAGCTCCTTGCCCTTGTAAGTGGGTTTCTTCATACCTTCAACCTCCCTTCGGCATGAGTGCGGCCAACTTGATCCGCCGCTCGGTCAATGATTTTGCCCTTCGCCGCTGAACGGCGCTGCAAGACATTCCAACAAGGCGGCCAACCTCCTGATCCGGCAAGTCCAGAACAAAATGCGGGATCAAAATACTCTGCTCCTGAACGGACAAACCGGCGAAGGCATCAGCCACAAGCTCGTTTTCGATATGCAGGTCATACCCGTGGGACGAGAATGTAAATCTGTCACTGGGGTAATGATCTACAACGCAGAGCTTGTCCATCTCCATTTGTGGAAGGTCGCTGAATGACAGTTCCCTGTCACGGCGCCTCTGCATTTCCCGGAGGTAGTCGATTGCCTCATGGTATAGTACAAGCTTGCAGTAAGCATCAAACTGGCACCGCTCGCCATAGTCATTGCGGGGGATCACATCCATCTTTTCCCCCCCCTTTCCTGGGGGAATGAGGTGGGTTTCTCCCTTTCCGCTAACAAGGCGAACGCAAAGCCGCTCGCTACCCGCTAAAAGCCTCCTTTTTGAAAATTTCTTAAAAAATTTTTTCGAAGTGGGCTTGTCTTCGGAAAACAGCAAAAGCGCCCAGCAAGTCGCAATGGACCTGCTGGGCGCAGAAATGTTTTATAAAGATGATTGCTATACATGGTATAGTTCATATCCAAAGCCGTACAACTCCAACGGAGGGGCTACGCTTTTTAACTGGTGCAGATCATGGATACTGCGAAATAAGAAGAAGGATACGGCAAATTAACCTCCAATCGGCTACCGCGCCCTTGCAGGTCATCAGCGGCGGCTCTGAAAATCAAAGCCGCCGCTTCATACGCGCATGAAAATATGTCTGCTCTGCTCTGTCTTTGAGGTTATCACTTAACCTATCGAAGCCGGAGCAGGCAATACAAGCCAGCAAAGAAACCGCGATCAGGCATCATCCAATAAATTTCTCAACTCTACGCATAACTGTTTCTTCACTGAACGAAAGTAAGGAACATGGCAAGCGCGACAATTCCCACCATCAGCAGCAGCCAAAAAACGCTGATTGCAGTTGATACAATATTGATTATACTGCGGCTTTCCCTGCTCCGCACACATACCACCGAAAGAATCAGGCCCAGCAGGACAAAAGCGATATTGGCTCCGGCCCAAGCGGTTCGGACTCCGTCCGACAGCGAAAGGTGCAGAAGCGATGGGGCAAGAGCCGCCAGCGGTAGGATGCTCACAATGAGCGCAGCGATACTAACTGGTTGAAGTTTTTTCTTTTCCATAGTTTTACCTCATTTCTTTTTTCCCAAATTGGGTGACAGCCAGCGCGAAAAACAGGCCAAACACCACAATCGCGCACGGCAGGAACGGAAACACCGAAAAAGCGGCGTCGGAAGTTTCTGCTGTAAAGTCATGGAGAGAGCAGGAAACGAGATAACCGCTGTAACAGTACGGGTAGGCGATCCACAGCGGCGTATTTGCAACCAATACACCGGGAATCACAAGCAGCAGATTTAATCCAACAGAAAGAAGCGGTTTTTCAAACAGCACAGTGATGGCCCACATAGCCGCAATGCACGGCAACATAGTCAGAAACAGCCCCAAGCACCATTTCAGAAGATATAGGATCGGCAGGGTTTCTGTTACTCCCATTGTCTGTGTCGCAATCAGCCCAGCGATTACAAATACGACAAGAAACACCACCATCTCCATAAACAGATAAAAGGTAAGCACACAGAATTTGGCAATGGATAATGCGCAGCGGCTGACCGGTAGCGCCAGCATTTTCAGAATCCCGTTATTTCCTGTTTCTCGTCCTGCGATCATCACGCAAACCACGATCATGCTGAATGGAAGCAGATAGTAGGCGTAAACAAGCGCACTTTGAATAAACATGGCAGGCCACGCATTGGTGTATTCCGGTGTAAAGTAGTTGCTCAAACTCGCAACCCCGGAAACCACCACCAATAAAGGTGCAATGAAAATCAGGGGTACGATTTTGGAGCGTTTTACTTTCATAAACTCGATTTTGAGTAAATCCAAAAAGCTCATTTCTTATTATCCCTCCTTACTCGTAGCGTCTGTACTTCGCCAGCCACAAGCCCACAGCAAGGAACAACAGTGTTTCCACCAAAGCGACAAGGGCAACCGTCGAATCAGGCTGGGCGCTCTTGGCTACTGCTGGTTTCAGAATAATCACAACAGGATGCACCAGCAAAAGCGTCAGTCCCGAATTTGCAAGGGCCATACCACTCAGAAAACCGGCAACACCAATTCCAAGCGGCACCCACATATTTTCAAAGCGCGAGGAAATCAGCAGCATAAACGACAGTACCGGCATGGATGTGAGAAAAGAGTATCCGGCAAAGCGTACCAGCGTACCCATCTCAAATGCTCCGTCCGGCAAGTCCGTCATTCCGATCTGTGCAAGTGCCAGGTTTTGCAGCACGATTGCAATCAAAAACATGACCGTCAGAATCAGAAATTTGCACAGATACATGGTCGGGACGCTGACGGGAAGCATATACATCTTCTTTACGGCACTTCCCTTAAATTCCATGTTGTAGATCATGCAGGTAGCAACTACGATACCGAACAGATTCAGCACCATAATCATGCCGTAGAGCTGGGTCAACAAGACATCCATCGGGGCCAGCGGCAGATTCAGAAGCGTGTCTTTCCGCACAATGAAATCGACAAATGCGCAGGCGGCTCCCAAGACACCAACGGCCAGCAGCACGGGAATCGCGCCGGTTCGCTTTTCTTTCCGAAGTTCGATTGCCAGCGTTTTCATAATTTTGCCCGCTGCTTTCTGTCCATGTTATCTTTCTCAACCATAGAAAGGAACACATCTTCCAGATTGTTCGCAGCGAAGCCGGATTGCAGGGCGTATTGACGCAGATCATTCATGCTTCCCTCAAACAGCAGCCGCCCGTGGTTGAGAATCCCAATGTCATCTGCAATCAATTCGATTTCAGACAGCATATGGGACGAGATCAGCACCGTGCAGTCGTAAAGGCTGGGCAAAGATTTTACCAGATTGCGGATTTCGTGGATACCAGACGGGTCAAGACCGTTTGTGGGTTCGTCCAGAATCAGAATCGGCGGACGCCCCAAGAGCGCCCCGGCAAGGCCCAAGCGTTGCTTCATTCCCAGCGAATACTGTTTTGCCAGCCGGTCGCCAAACTCGGTCAGCCCTACCAGTTCCAGAGCATCTTCCACATCAGCTTTCGGCAGTCCCAAAATGCGGCGGATAATGTCAAGATTTTCCCGCCCGGTGAGATTTGCGTAGAAAGATGGCGCTTCGATGAAAGAGCCGATCTCTTTGAGAATGGCAATCCGATCCTGCGGAAACTGTTTCCCATCAATGGTAAAGCTGCCTTTTGTGGGAGCGGTCAACCCCAACAGCATTTTCATGGTAGTGGATTTGCCTGCCCCGTTCGGGCCAAGAAAACCATAAATGCTGCCCTTGCGAATATGAAGCGAAACATGATTGACCGAAGTGAAGTTCTTATATTTCTTGGTCAAATGTTCCGTTGTAATGATATAGTCCATAGAAACATCTCCTTTCGATGCTTCTACGGTACAACTTCAACCTGACATCTACATTCTCCCGTCCTTACTTTTACCTTACTTTTTGAGGATGCCCTCCGCAGACTTTAAATCCTTTTTTATAATACTTTCGGGAGGTGACGCTATGGACAACTCTTTTCTGCATCGAAAGAAGCTCTTGCTTGTAGACGATGAGCCGGATCTGCTGAAAATGGTATCCGATATTTTAAGCGATGCCGGTTTTGAAACCATACTTACTGCCGCAACAGTAAAAGAAGCCATACTAATGACAGAAAAAGAAAAACCCAACTTGATGGTTTTGGATGTCATGTTGCCAGATGGGGACGGCTTTTCCCTGATGAAGCAGCTCCGCACTTTTACAAATGTGCCAATCATCTTTCTGACCGCAAAAGACGAAGCAGCAGACAAGCTGGCCGGTCTTGGCCTTGGAGCAGACGATTATATTTCAAAGCCTTTTATGCCGCAGGAGCTATTGCTGCGTGTCTATGCGGTTTTGCGCCGAACTTATAAAGAGGACAGCCCGCGGGTTTTCCTGGATGGATGTACGATTGATTTTAGCCGGGCAGAGGTCAACAAAGGCGGCGAGATTATCCTCCTGACCGCAAAAGAGCATACCCTGTTGGAAACGCTGGCCCGCAACGAGGGAAAGATTGTTACGGTTGACGCTCTTTGTGAAGCATTATGGGGCGACAATCCTTTCGGCTATGAAAATAGCCTGAATGCCCATGTACGGCGGATTCGGGAAAAAATTGAAGCCGATCCCTCAAAGCCCGTTTCCCTGATTACGATTAAGGGGCTGGGTTATAAACTGATTACAAGGAAGTGACGCCTTGAAATCTTTTGGCACCTATATTTCAAAGCACTTGGTGTCTTTCGCTGCATTTCTTCTGATCCTGGTAATTGTCAATGTCGTTCTGTTTGGCGTGACTTTCTATCACACAGTTTCAGAGGATTACGGAGAAGCGTCCCCGCGCGCCATGCTTGAGCTGACCTCTACTGCGGCTACCATAGAGGGTTTGCCCGATTACGCAGAGCAGAAATTGCGCCAGTACAATATCTGGGCCATGTATCTAACGTCAACGGGCGAATGTTTCTGGCGGCTCGATGTGCCACAAGAAGTGCCGCAACATTACAGCATTCAAGAGGTAGCTTCATTTTCCAAAGGCTATCTGGAGGATTATCCCGTTTTTGTCTGGAGTACAGAGGATGGATTGTTAGTTTTAGGGTATCCAAAGAATAGCTATATGAAGCTCACCAGCAACTACTATTCCATGGAGGCTATTCAGAAAATTCCCCTCTATGTGATAGGAACGTTGGGCATGGATGTGCTGTGCCTGTTTTTGGCCTACTATTTTTCAAAACGCAGGATCATCCAGAACACGGAACCGATTGTAGATGCCATTGAAACATTGGCCGATGGCAAACCCGTTTCTCTCCATATTGATAGAGAGTTATCCGAAATTGCGGGCAGCGTAAATAAAGCCTCTCTGATATTAAGCAGGCAAAACGAAGCCAGAGCCAACTGGATCAGCGGGGTCTCTCATGACATCCGAACTCCGCTTTCTATGATTATGGGCTATGCAGACCGGATCGCCGCAGACAAAACAGCCAGTGAGGGGGTAAAAGAGCAGGCTCTGATCGTGCAAAAGCAAAGCGCTAAAATCAAAGAACTCGTGCAGGATTTGAATTTAGTGTCTCAACTGGAATATGAAATGCAGCCGCTTCACAAGGAGAAAATACGCCTGTCTAAACTCCTTCGTTCCTATGTGTCGGAACTGCTCAACTCCGGGATTTTGGATGCCTATACGGTTGAAATTGAAATTACGCCAGAAGCAGAAAATGCCAGGCTGGAATGTGATACCCGCTTGATTTCACGGGCAATCAACAATCTTGTGCAGAACAGCATCAAACACAATCCGGGAGGCTGCGAAATTCGGCTTGATCTGGAAAATGCACATGATGGTCTTACGCTCTCTGTTGCAGATAACGGAGTAGGTCTGTCTCCTGAAAAGCGACAAGACCTAGAAGAAAAGCCACACTACATGGAAAGTATAGATGAGCGTCTGGATTTGCGGCATGGGTTGGGGATTTTGATTGTTCAGCAGATTATGGCAGCACATAAAGGCACAATGCAAATCGAAAACGTAGTGCCACATGGATGTAAGACGATATTGACATTTTCGAATTCTGATTAGTTCACAGAAATATGAAATATAAAGTTTAAGAAAACTGCATATGACATCATTCCACGGGCAATCTATGAAATATAGAATGTATGTGGGTGATGCTAAATAGCAAAAGTTAAAGACTGCCCTGGCTTTGAAACCTTCGGTGCGGATGTAAAAGAAGCACGGAAGGCGAAGAACCTTGCACGAAAAGATTTAGCCGAAAAGGTGAATATTGATACCAGGTATCTTGCCAACATTGAAAACGAGGGTACGATCACCAGCCTGCCGGTCATCATACAGCTTGTAAAAATCTGCGGCCTGTCGATGGAGAGATATTTCAATCCAGAGGTCATGCGAGAGGAAAGCGAGCTGCGCCAGCGGGTCGGACAGAAGTTAAAGCCCTGCCCAGAACAGTATTTTCCTATCGTGGAGGGTGCCATTGACGGGGCCTTAAAAATTGAAAAGCCGAATGAAGAAACGGAGGGTGTCTGAACATCCTCTGTTTTTCTTATTTTGCGGGCATTTTAAGGTTTCCGAAACGCTTTATAAGTAGGGATAAGATACGGTAGCAAGCACAGCAAGTGAGTACCCACTTGCGAAATTTCTGCTTGTTGGGATAATTCCAAACCCTTATGCGGAAGGTCGGCGGCACATGGCAAGTCGAAAACGGAATATTCAAATGAAATTTTATGTCACGGAGGATAAAAACGGCTCATAGACAAAAATGAGCCAGTTACCGACACGCAGATATGGCGCCTACCTCCGAAAGATGGCGATTGACGGGTATATCACCTATACGGACACCGCAGATATCAAGGCATTTACCAAAGAGCTTTCCATCATCGGTCGGAACATCAACCAGATCGCCAAGCGGATCAATGCCGGAGGCACTGCGTATCAGGCCGACATGGATGAGATACGGGAAAGGCTGGACGAGATATGGCAGTTACAAAGACGCATCCTATCAAGTCAACGCTGAAAGCAGCCATTGACTATATCTGCAACCCGGAGAAAACGGATGGGAAGCTGCTTGTATCCGCCCATGGCTGCGCCGCCGAAACCGCGGATATCGAATTTTCCTGGACCCGCCGCCACTGTTACTGCCCGAACTTGACCGGACAAAAGGGGGTCGCCGATCAATCATGATCGGTGCCCCCTCGTTATGCTCGCCTATTCGCAGATCAAAGGAGTAGCAGAAGCATCGTCCTTACTTCTTCTTGGCTCAGACCTTCTTCTTCGCGACAGACTGGTTCTTCGCACTCGCGAGAATATCTGCCAGGAACTCCCCGGTAAACGACCCCTTCACCTTCGCAACTGCTTCTGGTGTTCCTTCAGCAATGACGCGACCACCACCGGAACCACCTTCGGGGCCCATATCAACGATCCAATCAGCGCACTTGATGACGTCCAGGTTGTGCTCAATGACGATGACCGTATTGCCTTTGTCAACCAGCGATTGCAAAACCAGCAGGAGCTTGCGAATATCCTCGGAATGTAAGCCGGTCGTCGGCTCGTCCAGCACATAGATCGTTCGTCCAGTCGAACGACGCTGCAGTTCGGACGCGAGCTTCACACGCTGTGCTTCGCCACCCGACAGTGTTGTTGCCGCCTGCCCCAATCGCACGTAACCCAGGCCAACCTCGACAAGGGTATTGAGATGTCGCGCAATCCTGGAGATCGGCGCGAAAAACTCCGCCGCTTCAGACACCGGCATATTCAGAACGTCTGCGACTGACTTCCCCTTGTAAAGAATCTCCAAGGTTTCACGGTTGTACCGTGCACCATGGCACACTTCGCAGGGAACGTACACGTCAGGCAGGAAGTTCATTTCGATCTTTAACGTGCCGTCGCCCTTGCAGGATTCACAGCGTCCGCCTTTCACATTGAAGGAGAAACGGCCCGGACCGTAGCCTCGTACCTTCGCTTCCTGTGTTTCCGCGAACAGCTTACGAATCGCATCCCACACGCCCGTATACGTCGCAGGGTTCGAACGTGGCGTACGACCGATCGGCGACTGATCAACGTGGACAACCTTATCGAGATGCTCGAGGCCACTCATTGAACGGTAACGACCTGACACAAGGCGCGCACCGTTCAAGCGCGATGCCAGCGTGCGGTACAGAATCGAATTCACCAGCGTGGACTTTCCCGAACCGGACACGCCCGTCACAGCGGTAAAGGTGCCGAGAGGGAACGAAACTGTCACGTCGTTGAGGTTATGCTCGCGTGCACCCTTGATCGTCAGCATGCGCTCGGGATCAACCGGGCGACGAGTAGCTGGCACTCCGATGGAACGACGGCCCGACAGGTAGTCGCCAGTCAGTGATTTCTTGTTGTTCTTCAAGTCTTCCAGAGTGCCGGAGTGGACAATCCAGCCACCCGTTTCACCGGCGCCTGGACCGATATCGACGATCCAGTCAGCGGCTTCCATCGTTTCTTCATCGTGCTCGACAATAATCAGCGTATTGCCAAGGTCGCGAAGACGCTTCAAGGTATCGATGAGCTTGCGATTGTCACGCTGGTGCAGACCGATCGACGGTTCGTCGAGCACATACAGGACGCCAACCAAACCGGAGCCAATCTGCGTGGCTAGACGAATACGCTGCGCTTCGCCGCCCGACAGTGTTCCGGCACCACGTGACAGCGTCAGATAGGTCAGGCCAACATCGACAAGGAAATCGAGGCGAGCACGAATCTCCTGCAGGATTGGCTTGGCAATCGCCTGCGAACGCTGATCCAACTCCAACGCATTGAGGTGTGCGCGGGCATCTGAAATCGACAGGTCAGACAGTTCAGCAATCGATAGATCGCCCACTGTCACCGCAAGAACCTCGGGACGCAGACGAGCCCCCTGACACGTCGGACACGGAACCTCACGCATATAGGCGTTGAGCTTCTCCGACACCCATTCCGATTCGGTTTCCTGGCGCTTGCGCTCAACGTAGGTGACGGCACCTTCGAAGCCCGTCGTGTACGAGCGTTCGCGTCCCCATCTGTTGCGGAACTTGACCTTGACCTCGTAGTCCTTACCAAACAGGATGGCTTCGCGGACGTTGTCGGGCAGGGCCTTCCACGGAGTTGTCATCTCGAATCCGAGTTCACCGGACAAGGACTCCAGCAGGCGCTTGTGGTACTTGAAGTTCGAGTTCCACACGATCACCGCACCGTCGGCCAGCGACAGTTCCTCGTCGGGAACCAGTAGGTCAGGATCAACTTCAAGTTTCGACCCAATACCCGTACAGTCTGGGCAGGCACCGTAGGGAGCGTTAAAAGAGAATGTACGAGGTTCGATTTCTTCCAACGCTAGCGGGTGGTCGTTCGGGCACGAACGCTTTTCCGAGTATCGGCGACGACGATCAGGATCGTCCTCGTCCAAGTCGACCATGTCAATAATGACGAGGCCATCGGACAGACGGAGAGCTGTTTCTACCGAATCAGTAAGGCGCTGGCGCATACCGGAACGCACCACGAGCCGGTCAATGACGACCTCGATCGTGTGGCGCAGTTTCTTTTCCAAAACCGGAGCGTTCTCGAGTCGAACCAATTCGCCGTCGATGATCGCACGCGTGTAGCCGGACGTCTTCAGCTCATTGATCAGGTCCTGATACTCACCCTTGCGTCCACGCACGACCGGCGACAGAACCTGGAAACGCGTTCCCTCGTCCATGGAACGCACTCGGTCCACAATCTGCTGGGGAGTCTGCGCCTGAATGCGTGCGCCACACTTCGGGCAGTGAGCGATCCCCGCACGCGCGTACAGCAAACGCAGGTAGTCGTGAATCTCAGTAATCGTGCCAACCGTGGAACGCGGGTTGCGCGATGTCGACTTCTGGTCAATCGAGACCGCGGGCGACAGACCCTCGATGAAATCGACGTCGGGTTTGTCCATCTGACCGAGGAACTGGCGCGCGTACGACGACAGAGACTCCACGTATCGACGCTGGCCCTCTGCGAAGATCGTATCGAATGCCAACGATGACTTACCGGAGCCGGAAAGTCCCGTAAAAACAATCATTGTGTCTCGAGGCAACTCGAGGCTGACATCCTTCAAGTTATGCTCGCGAGCACCAGAAATAACTAAAGATTCATGCACCCTAACAGTCTACTCGGCGCCGAGTTCGAATGTCGTACATGTGTTCCATCGTCAAACGGCAGTTTAACTGGCATTATGAGGCAATGAGCCTCTACATGATCGAATACACCTACGACCATTCACTCGAGTCGTTGATCCAGTCATTCAGGCCCGCTCACCGCCAGTTCCTGCGAGACCTGCATTCACGCGACATTGTGGTGGCTTCCGGCTTCCTGCGTGATAGGGGAGAAAATGATGCGCTGATTATTCTTCGCGCCAATTCGGCTCAGGATGTTTTCAAGATCCTCGCTGACGACCCTTTTGCTCTTCAGGGTTTTGTCGAAACCTGCAAGATTCGCGAATGGGTGCCGACGATCGGCTTCGGGGCCGAAGGGTTCGATACGGAATTCCCCTTTTCGTAAGAGAATTGACGAGGCCTGGCGTGGCGTTTCATATGCAATCACCGCCCGTTGCGCCTACCGTTGAGTCATGGCTTACTTTGCAGTGACTTACGTTTATGACCCTGCCCAATCAGCGCTGATGGACGAGGTTCGTCCCAAGCACCGCGCATTCTTAACGCAGTTGAAGGACGACGGATTTAACGTGGCCTCGGGCCCCGTTACCGGCGGTCATCCGACGGCTCTGCTGATTTTCGAAGCTGAGAACGCCGATAAGGTCGCGTCACTTCTTGATGAGGATCCGTTCAAGGAGGCCGGTGTCATTCGTGAACGTATCATCGGCGAGTGGAATCCGGTGATTAACCGCTTCTGATTGTTCAGTACAGTGTGGGAGAACGTTTTGGCGTTCTCCCACACATGCATGTACGGCATCTGTTAAAGCTCGCGCCGATGCTCAGAATTGCGCCGTGTCAGAGGCACCGATGGCCTCTGCATGAGCGTGTTGACGCTTGTGGTACAGGCGGTGGCTGGCTTCAATCAAAAGTCCGGCACCGACTCCTGACACCCCGATCACAAGCCAATGTTCGTGCGTGGGCCAGCTGAGCGCTAAGAAGGTGCGGATGGTGGGAATGGAGACTCCCATGAACGCTCCGAGCGCCATGAGGAGCACGAGTCCACCACGCCAGCCTAAGAGCGGACGAGCGGTGACCGAGACTAGCCAGAGCGCACCGACAATCAGCGAAAGCGTGGCAATGGTCCTCGCGTACTCATCTCCAGGGCCCACGATTGCGTAGCTACCTAGCGCTGCCAGCGTCAAGGCAATTCCTGCGGGTAGCGCTAAGGCAAGTGTTCGGTGCAGGAACCCAGGCACGTAACGCCTAGCATTCGGTGCGAGAGCAAGGAAGAATGCGGGGATGCCGATCGTCAGTGCATCGATGTAGGTGAAGTGACGTGGAAGGAACGGGTATTCCCACGCCATCAGAGCACACGTCACAACAATCAACGCCGCGTAAACGGTTTTGGCAAGGAAGAGAGCACAAACGCGTTCCATATTCGCAATGATGCGTCGCCCTTCGCCCACCACTCCTGGTAATACAGCAAACTTTGAATCAATCAAGACGATCTGCGCAACAGCCTTCGTTGCCTGAGACCCGTTGCCCATCGCGATTCCAAGGTCGGAATCTTTCAGAGCAAGGGCATCGTTCACTCCGTCGCCTGTCATTGCGACCGTGTGTCCATTAGCCTGCAGTGCCTGGACCATCGCGCGCTTTTGCTCCGGCGTCACACGCCCGAACACATCCGTTTTCTCAACGATCTGGCCGAACTCATCTGACAAAGTATCTACGGGGAGAGTGCGCGCATCCGTGATGACCAAAGGCTTCCCGTCAGGACGACTCAAACCCGCTTGGCGTGCCAGAGCGCCAACAGTCACCGGATTATCACCCGAAATCACTCGAACGCGGACGTCTTGGCGAGCAAAATATGTCAGCGTATCGGCTACGTCTACACGCAAGTCTTCTTCCAAGACAATGATGCCCACAACGCGTCGTGTGTCTGGAAGCAAGTAGTCACCGGAAGAGGCGTCGAATGCCGTTGCCTCGTCGCACTCTTGGCTACGAGCCAGGGCAACAACGCGCAAACCTTCCGCCGAATACTCGTCGATGAGCTGATCAAAGTCCCCGGGTTCTTCCGAAGAACGAAGAATCTCCGGAGCGCCCAAATACCAGCTGCCACTCGTAGTCCCACACGCTGACCACTTGCGAGCTGATGAGAACGGAATCGCCCAATTCACCTGGCCTAGATCCGCGTCGGAATAATAGTCGTCAATCGCCTGCGCTGTTGCATTCGCACGATTGGCGCTCAGAGCTTTCAAAGCGAGCGTGGCCTCATCCTCCGAAACATTCGCACCAATGCGAAGCGTGCGCACCCGAATATGGCCTGTGGTGAGAGTGCCCGTCTTATCAACGCAGACACTGTCGACTCGTGCGAGGACTTCCACCGCGGGCAGTTCTTGGACAAGCACTCCCCTGCGCGCCAACGTCGCCGAACCGATCGCGAAGTTCATTGAAGTCAGGAGCACGAGGCCCTGTGGAATCATTCCCACAACGCTCGCGACCGCCAACACGATCGCTTGGTTCCAGGCCGCATCAGTGCCGGCAATACGGGTTTGCGACCACATGGTCAGCACAATCACCGGAATGAGTAGCGCGGAAATGACACGCAGAACCTTGTTGATACTCACCTGAATATGCGAAATAGTCCGCGTGTAGACGCGAGCTCGGCGAGAAAGATCCTGCGCGTATGTCTGTGCTCCCACCGCGTGGGCAACCATGAGTGCACTACCAGCAACGACCGAGGTTCCTGCAAGAACCTGATCGCCCACTTTCTTCTTGACGGGTGTTGATTCACCGGTCAGTAGTGCCTCGTCAACCTCGAGGCCCGAGGATTCTTCAACGACGCCATCTGCGCAAATCTGCGTACCCAGTTCAAGGCACATGACATCATCAAGCACAACATCCTTGGCCAGGATCTCTTGAGTTTTTCCACCACGAATAACCAACGCTGTTGGAGCATCGACGATTGCGAGTGAATCAAGAGTCCGCTTCGCCTTCAATTCCGAAGCAATGCCGATAATCGCGTTGATAATCAGCACTCCCCCGAAGACAACATCCTGAGGATGCCCAAAGATGAGCACCAGCACCGCAGCACTGATCAGGATCGCGTTAAACAGCGTGAGAACATTCTCGCGAATAATCGAGGCAATCGATCGCGAGGTCCTTTGGCGAACATCATTCGTTTCACCGCGTGCAACGCGTTCTCTCACCTCAGCGTGCGTCAGACCGGAGAGTGTTGAAGAGTGCGTCATTACGTCCTTCGGTGTGGGCGACGGTTTTACGTTGGACGGGTACGTAAGCCCCGTCGGGGCAACGTGTCAGTCAAAAGTACGAGCGGGCTTTTCCTTCTCCAGAACGTGGGTGTCTGGAGCGTCCTTTAACGCCATCGAACGGCTCTTCAGCAACGATGTCACGACCGTCACCACGATAGTCACGATGATAAAGGACAGGGATGGAAGGATTCCGATTTCCGGTGCCCAGTGAATGCCTTCGCCTCCGTTAAGGAACGGAAGCGTATTCTCGTGCATCGCGTGGAAAACCAGTTTCATTCCGATGAAGGCAAGGATTGCTGCCAAGCCGTAGTTCAGGTAGACCAGTCTTTCCAGCAGACGTTCGATCAGGAAATACAGCTGACGCAGACCAAGCAGAGCGAACGCGTTCGATGCGAACACCAAATAGGGTTCATGGGTCAGGCCGAAAATTGCCGGAATCGAGTCGAAGGCAAACATCAGGTCAGCAGTGCCCAGCGCGAAGACCACCAGGAGCATCGGCGTCAGGTACGTGCGACCACCGTGGCGGTGCAGGAACTTGTCACCAATGAAACCGTCGGTCACCGGGAAAACGTGACGCATCAGTTTGACGAAGGAATTCTCGTGGTATTCCTCCTCTTCGTGTTCATCTTCTCCGCCAACACCTTCACGTGCTTGCGAGAAGGCGGTCCAGAGTAGCCAGGCGCCAAAGATAAAGAAGATCCACGTGAAGCGTTCAATCAGCGCTGCGCCAACAAGAATGAAGACGAGGCGCAGAACGAGGGCGATGATGATGCCGGATAGCAGTGCCTTCTGTTGATAGTTACGAGGCACCCTGAACGACGACATAATGATGATAAAGACGAACAGATTATCGAGTGACAGAGCTTTTTCTGTCAGAAAGCCAGCGTAGTATTCGCCGGCAAATTGGCCACCGTAGACGCCCCAAATGATGAGGCCAAAGGCAAGACCAAGAAGAACGTAACCGATCGACCACCAGGTCGATTCTTTAAGAGTCGGAGCGTGCGGTTTACGGACGTGGCCAACGATGTCAACGGTAATGAGGGCAAGAATTGCGACGGCCAGACCAAACCAGCCGAGGGCGTGAACATGCACGGGTGGGAACCTCTCTGAGGTACGAGCAACTATGGTGAGGTCTCTTCCCACCCGATGTTCGGGCTGCTGATCCGAGCGATGCTCGTGTCCAACGCCGTGGTGACGAACCAGCACTTCGTGGGATTACTCCCCTCGCGAACTAGTCTACCTAGATCGCGCTACGATGCCCCGATGAAAAGCCAGTATGTGGAGAACCTAACGAGATTACCCCCAAGCGGACGCTTCAGCTCTCACTACTGAGCTGCCCTCATGTGGCGCAGTTCCTTCTTCAGATCCTGCAACTCATCGCGTAGACGCGCAGCGACCTCGAACTGTAGGTTTTCGGCGGCTAGCATCATTTGCTTCGTCAGGTCTTCGATCAATTCTTCAAGATCTGCTTGCGCTACACCCGCGAGGCTGAGTGCATCAGGCTTCGAACGAGCAGACGCTGATTTTTCCTTACGGTATCCGCCGTCGAGTAGCGTGCGCGTATCAACTTCTTCACGCACAAGCATGTCGGTGACGTCAGCGATCTTCTTACGCAGTGGCTTCGGGTCGATACCATGCTCGGTGTTGTAGGCAATCTGTTTCTCACGACGACGTTCAGTTTCGCTGATCGCAGCTTCCATAGATGGCGTGATGTTGTCGGCATACATATGCACTTCGCCCGACACGTTGCGTGCTGCACGACCGATAGTCTGGATCAGCGATCGGGTCGAACGCAGGAAGCCTTCCTTGTCCGCATCGAGGATCGAAACAAGGGAAACTTCCGGTAAATCCAGACCTTCACGTAGCAGGTTGATGCCGACCAGGACGTCGAAGTTGCCTTGACGCAGTTCTCTGAGCAACTCAACGCGACGCAGGGTATCGATGTCAGAGTGCAGGTACTCGACACGGACGCCACGGCGAGCGAGGTACTCGGTCAGGTCTTCCGCCATCTTCTTCGTGAGCGTCGTGACAAGAACACGCTCATCCTTTTCGACACGCTCGCGGATCTGTTCCAGAAGATCGTCAACCTGTCCCTTCGTGGGCTTGACGATAATCTTTGGATCCACCAGACCAGTTGGGCGAATCACCTGTTCCACTACCCCATCGCTTCGTTCAAGTTCGTAGTCACCCGGGGTTGCCGAGAGGTAGACTGTCTGGCCGATGCGTTCAACGAATTCGTCCCACTTCAACGGTCTGTTGTCCATTGCTGAGGGCAGTCGGAAACCATGATCGACCAGGGTACGCTTGCGCGACATATCGCCCTCGAACATGGCACCGATCTGCGGAACTGTCACGTGCGATTCGTCGATGATCAGGACAAAGTCATCGGCAAAATAGTCCATCAGCGTATGGGGCGGAGTGCCGGGACCTCGTCCATCGATATGACGCGAATAGTTTTCAATGCCCGCGCACGATCCGATTTCTTTGAGCATTTCCAGGTCGTATGTGGTGCGCATGCGCAGACGCTGGGCTTCAAGTAACTTGCCTTGGGATTCGAACCACGTGAGGCGTTCTGCCAGTTCTTCTTCAATCGAGGCAATGGCTCGCTTCATGCGCTCTTCGCCGGCAACGTAATGGCTGGCCGGGAATAGATAGACGTGATCGACTTCGTTGATGACGTCACCGGTCAGGGGATGCAGGACTGCCAGAGAATCGATTTCATCCCCAAACATTTCGATGCGGATCGCCAGCTCCTCGTACACTGGGATGATTTCGATGGTGTCGCCACGAACTCGGAAAGTGCCTCGCGTGAAGGCGACATCATTGCGCACGTACTGCATGTTGACGAAGGCGCGAAGAAGGGTGTCGCGGTCGACGATCATGCCACGTTCCAGCTCAATCATGCGCTCGACGTACTCTTGTGGAGTACCCAAGCCGTAGATGCACGACACGGAAGCAACGACCACCGTGTCACGACGGGTCAGCAGGTTGTTCGTCGCCGAGTGGCGCAGACGTTCGACCTCATCGTTGATCGACGAGTCTTTCTCGATGTATGTATCCGTCTGCGGAATATAGGCTTCCGGCTGGTAGTAGTCGTAGTACGACACGAAGTACTCGACAGCGTTATTAGGCAACAGTTCGCGGAATTCAGCGGCAAGCTGGGCGGCAAGCGTTTTATTCGGCTCGATAATGAGCGCCGGTCGCTGAATCTGCTCAATGAGCCACGCAGTCGTTGCGGTTTTACCCGTGCCCGTAGCGCCGAGGAGAACAATATCCTGTTCGCCGTCATTCAGGCGCTTGACCAATTCTGCGATTGCAGTCGGCTGGTCGCCCGATGGCGTGTAGTCAGAGACAACCTCAAACGACGCTTCTTGCCGCACAACTCGTTTGCTCACAGTCCTACCGTAGTCACTTTGTCAGACTCATGCCGATTGAGGACCTATCGCCTGCTCGTGATGTACGAGGCCGGAATCATCTGCCGGTCGGACTGCCAGTTGTGCCCGAGTGTGTCAGCCATTGGGCATGAACTGTCGCAACCAGACGGTGAAGATCCACGAGCGAGCCGGTGTTGGTTATCCAGATGTGGCAGATCGCACGTCGTTCATCACTGTTCGCTTGGGATGCGATTCTTTTTCGGGCCTCGTCAATCGTCATCCCGCGGGCTTGTAGACGGCTCAGGCGCATATCAAGCGGAACATCGACCATGATCACGGCGTCAAACTGGTCTTGCATATGTTGCTCAGTCAGCAGAGGAACATCGTAAAGAGCAATGTTCCCCGGTTGGGCGCTTGAAAGAATCTGGCGGGAACGCTCAGCAATCAAAGGATGAGTGATTGCTTCCACTGTCTTTCGAGCACTGGCATCGGTGAAGACCTGCTGGGCTAGTGCTCCTCGATTGAGAGTCCCGTCATCATTCAAGATGGCGTCGCCGAACACTTCTTCGATACGACGAAGACCGACGCTTCCAGGTTCGACCACTTCACGTGCGATGGCATCTGCGTCGGCAACGACCGCGCCAAGACTCGCAAACGCAGTGGCAACAGATGACTTTCCAGAGCCAATTCCACCGCTCAAACCGACGAGCAGTGCGCGGTCTGTTGGAATGACGAAAGGACGAAGAAGGTCAGCAGATGCGCCTCCCATGTGAATCTGGGTCATGATGCATTCCTAACGGCTGTTACGATCCGAGCGACTTCATCCTGATCCGTTGCAATCGCAACGCTAGGAAGATCCTCAACACACCTCAATATGAGTCATAGCTTCATTGTCCTATATGAGTCGACGAGCGACTAGCGTCCGATATTCTTCAACGTCCATACAGGCTGGAGAATGCAGTCATAGGAGAATCATTCGACGCGTGGTGTGAATAAACGCGTGTGCCCCACGAACACCGTTCGTGGGGCACACGTTCATCACATCAGAGCCGAGGCTCTGTGATCAGTTCAGTTTCCGTTCGTGAGCTTCTCACGCAGAGCTGCGAGAGCCTCATCGGAAGCGAGGGTACCAACGGTCTCCGGCTCGACGGAGGACGAGGAAGAGGTGGCCTCGGGAGCAACCGGAGCTGCTTCGGCATCTTCTTCCTGCGCCTTGACGACCTGAGCCTTGTGGGCCTGCCAGCGTGCCTGCGCTTCGGCATACTGTGCTTCCCAAGCCTCGCGCTGTGCCTCGTAGCCTTCCATCCATTCCTGGGTTTCCGGATCGAAGCCTTCGGGGTACTTGTAATTGCCGTCTTCGTCGTACTCAGCGGCCATGCCGTACAACGAGGGATCAAACTCTTCGGAGGTCGGATCGATGCCTTCGTTTGCCTGCTTGAGCGACAGGGAGATGCGACGACGTTCGAGGTCGATATCGATGACCTTCACGAATGCGTCGTCGCCAACCTTGACGACCTGATCCGGCAGCTCGACGTGACGCTGAGCAAGCTCGGAAATATGGACGAGGCCTTCGATGCCGTCTTCGACGCGGACGAATGCGCCGAATGGAACAAGCTTCGTGACCTTGCCCGGCACGACCTGACCGATCGCATGGGTACGGGCAAATGCCTGCCACGGATCTTCCTGGGTTGCCTTGAGGGACAGGGAGACGCGTTCGCGATCCATGTCGACGTCGAGAACCTCGACGGTGACTTCCTGGCCAACCTCAACGACCTCTGACGGGTGATCGATATGCTTCCAGGAGAGTTCGGAGACGTGGACGAGGCCGTCGACACCACCGAGGTCGACGAACGCACCGAAGTTAACGATCGAGGAGACGTTACCGGTACGAACCTGACCCTTGCCAAGAGTGTGGAGGAAGTTCGTGCGAACCTCGGACTGGGTCTGTTCAAGCCATGCGCGACGCGAGAGCACAACGTTGTTGCGGTTCTTGTCGAGCTCGATGATCTTCGCTTCGATCTCGCGACCAATGTACGGTGCGAGGTCGCGGACGCGACGCATTTCAACGAGGGATGCGGGGAGGAAGCCACGAAGGCCGATGTCGAGGATAAGACCACCCTTGACGACCTCGATGACGGTGCCGGTAACAACGCCATCTTCTTCCTTGACCTTTTCGATCTGGCCCCAGGCGCGCTCGTACTGTGCGCGCTTCTTCGACAGGAGCAGACGGCCTTCCTTGTCTTCCTTCTGGAGGACGAGGGCTTCGATCTTGTCGCCAACAGCAACAACATCGTCAGGGTTCACGTCGTGCTTGATGGAGAGCTCGCGAGAGAGGATAACGCCCTCAGTCTTGTAGCCGATGTCGAGGAGGACCTCATCGTGGTCAACCTTGACGACAGTGCCCTCGACGATGTCGCCATCGTTGAAGTACTTGATGGTTGCGTCGATGGCGGCAAGCAGATCTTCGGTCGAGCCGATGTCATTAACCGCGACCTGCGGCGTATTGGTGGTCATGTAGTTGTGTCTCCGAAACGGACTGAATAGTAGGTGTACAGAAGTGGCGAATCGGCATTCGCGTACACGAGTGCCAAGACACCGCTAGTAAGTCTACCAGTTCATTAACGCGATCTTTTCCACTGTTTGGTGGATAAAAACGTGGTTTCGGTCGCGTTTATCTGTTACGGACACACATGTGATCACCCATCCACCTAGTGGGCGGCGGCCATCCAGTTCGCTCCCACTCCCACTGCGACATCCAAAGGCACCTTCAATTGGACTGGCGAGCTCATCTTGTCGCGGACAAGCTCCTCAGCCTGCTGACGTTCTTCCGGTGCTATTTCAAGTAACAATTCGTCGTGGATCTGGAGCAGTACGCGTGACTTCATGTCAGCCTGATGCAGAGCGTCGATGAGGTTGACCATCGCAATTTTCACGATATCCGCTGCACTCCCCTGAATCGGCGCATTCAAAGCAGCACGTTCGGCCATCTCGCGGCGCTGCCGGTTCGATGAGGTCAGGTCGGGCAGATAGCGCCTACGACCGAACATCGTTTCCGTGTAGCCGTTGATCCGAGCCTCGTCGACGAGCGAATTCAGATAGTCGCCTACCCCCGCGAAACGTTCGAAATAGCGGTCACGCAACGCGGCTGCTTCGTGGACTGGAATATGCAGTTGTGCGGACAGACCGTACGAGGACAATCCATACGCGAGACCATATGACGTGGCCTTGATGCGAGAGCGTTGCTCACCCGTCACGTCTTCAACGGGCGTATCGAAAACCATCGCAGCCATCGTCTTGTGCAGGTCCTCGCCGGTAGCGAAAGCTTCGATCAAGCCCTCATCTCCCGACAAATGCGCCATGATGCGCATTTCAATCTGGGAATAGTCGGCGCTCATCAAAGACTCAAAGCTGGGGCCAGCAACAAAACCGGAACGGATCTTCAGACCATCTGGGCTACGAGCTGGAATATTCTGCAGATTCGGGTCCTTGGATGCCAAACGGCCAGTTGTGGTAACAACCTGTGAGAACGTCGAGTGAATGCGCCCATCGGGGTTGGTGGAGGAAATCAGCGTGTCCACCATCTGCTTCAATTTGATTCGATCACGGTGCATCAGCAACGAGTCAAGGAATACGAAGCCTGGACCACCCGAATCTCGCGTCTTTTCGCGCAAGTCAGCAAGAGCTTCAGCGTTCGTTGTGTAGCCGGTCTTCGTCTTCTTCGTCTTGGGAAGATCGAGGACCTCGAAAAGAATCCTCTGCAGTTGCTTGGGACTGGAAAGATTCACATCTTCACCAATCACATCAAGAGCACTCTTGCGGGCCGCATCAACTTCGAATCCCAGTTGCGTCGACTGGGAGCGCAGCTCGTCACTATCAACGGCAATACCTGTCGCTTCCATCTTCGCCAAGACCCTAGATACGGGAAGCTCCATCTGTGTCAGCAGGTCCAGTTCACCGTTATCCGCTAAAAGCGCGCTCAAGGTCTTCCACACAAACGGCAGGGAGTAGCAGATACGCGCGCATCGTTGAATACGTTCTTGAATCTCACCGCTGCCAACGATCTCGAAGAGAGCGTCCGTCTTCTTTTCTTCTTCGGGCAACTCAATGTTGAAATAGCGGTTCAAGATTTCTTTGATCTCGACGTTCTTCGAATCGGGGCGTGCAAGATAGGCGGCAAGCTGAACGTCCTTCGAAGGCCAGGCCATCGCCCACCCGTGTCCTGCCAAAGCGTGAGACAAGGCTTTAGCATCATGAACGACGTGCGAATCGCTGTGCTTCAGGACCTTCACTAAAGCCTGATCCTGCACCGGAGAGAGCGTGGTCGGGTCAATGACAAGGACGCGACTTCCTGCGCTCAACGCAAGAAGATCGATGTGTCCATGAGCAGGGATCCCCTCCCCGTCGGCCCAAATCGCATCAATATGGCCGACCGAGCGTGCCCAGCCGGAAATGTCAGTAGCAGCGGAAGCGACCGACACCGTTAAGGGCGCCGTCCAAAAAGCCTGGTCGGCCTCGTTCCCCGATTCTTCTACTGAGTCATCGCCTACACTGACCGCAAGCACCTGGTTACGCAGGCGCCCAAACTCCAACGTATCGAACAACGCAAGCAATTCAGTCTTTTGAGTAGCCCCGGGGACAAGATCCCCCAGCTCAACCCCCAGGTCCAGATCCGTGAGCAGACGATTCAAACGACGATTACGCGCAACATCATCGCCATGTTCGCGCAGAGCCTCGCCACGCTTACCCTTCACCTGATCAGCATTCGCCATCAGGTTATCGAGGCCATCGAACTCGTTAATCAGCTTTGCCGCTGTCTTCGGTCCAATACCGGGAACGCCGGGCAAATTATCGGAGGTCTCACCGACAAGAGCCGCAATTTCCGGGTAACGGAACGGTGGGACACCGTACTTTTCTTCAATAGCAGCGGGCGTCATGCGCTTCAAGTTCTCGGTCGACGCACCCGGATAGAGAACCGTCACATTCTCAGTCACCGTCTGGAAAGAATCCCTATCCCCCGACGCGACCAAGACACGCATCCCGGCTTTCTCACCACGGTGAGCAAGCGTCGCCAAAATATCGTCGGCTTCGTAGCCGTCCTTGCGCAGGGAACGAATACCCATCAGTTCCAAAACCTGGCTAATCAGTTCAACTTGGCCTTTAAAGGGTTCCGGCGTCGCATCACGCGTTCCCTTATACTCCGGATACTCCTCGGTGCGGAAAGAATGGCGCGACACGTCAAACGCCACCGCAACATGGGTCGGCTTTTCCTCTTGGAGCATCTTCACCATCATCTTGATGAAGCCGTACACCGCATTCGTATGTTGCCCCGAATGTGTCACGAAACGGTCAGCCGGAAGAGCATAGAAGGCGCGAAAAGCCATCGAATGGCCGTCGATAATCAGCAAAGTGTCACTCACACATGTAACCCTAGAGGTATGCATGGACAAACCGCACGACAAACCGCGCCCGATCCTTCCCACAATGGCGGATTCGTGGGCGCACATTGGCCACATTCCCTGATGGAAGCCATGCGAATGGATGTGTTAGAACATTCGCCCGAAAAAACAGTGATCTTAATGCCCGTCGAAGGAAACACCCAGTCAGCTGGGATTCTTCACGGTGGGGCAAGCGCAGCGCTCGCGGAAACCGCAGCATCATTTGCTTCCCAGATTCACGCTCGTAACGTTCACGGCGCCGATCGCGGGTTCGCGGTGGGCACTGAACTGACGATTTCCCACATCTCGTCGGTTTCTACCGGTCGAGTGATCGCGACGGCAACGGCTATTCACCTGGGTGGTTCATCGACAGTCCATCTTGTTGAAATAAAGAACGAGGCCGGGAAGCTGATTTCGTCGGCGCGCGTAACGAACCGGATTATGGCGCGACGAGCTTGATGGTTCCCAGCACACCACGATCAGCGAAATGAAAAGTGCCACGGTAGTACGAAAACTACCGTGGCGCCCTTCGCAAGTACCCCGAGTGGGATTCGAACCCACAACAAGCCGGGTTTGAGCCGACCGCCTCTGCCAGTTGGGCTATCGGGGCGTCGCCGTAATCGGCGCCGTTTAAGTTTATGATAGAGCTAGGAAACCTACAAACCGAGGATCAGTTATGACCACTGAAGTTCAAAACGAACCACGCCGCGTTCTTGTCGCAGAAGATGAGGGCCTGATTCGTCTGGATATCGTTGAAACCCTCACTTCTGCCGGATTTGAGGTTGTTGGTGAGGCCGCAGACGGTGAAGAAGCCGTCCAGCTTGCACTTGAGCTCGAACCTGATCTCTGTGTCATGGACGTGAAGATGCCCCGCATGGATGGCATCACCGCCGCTGAAAAGATCCTTCAGGAGCTTTCGTGTGCTGTCGTCATGCTGACCGCGTTTAGCCAAACAGAGCTTGTTGAACGTGCTCGCGATGCGGGCGCAATGGCGTATGTTGTGAAGCCCTTCAGCCCCGCGGATTTGATTCCTGCCGTTGAGATTGCCCTTTCGCGTCATCAGGAAATCGAATCTCTCGAAGAGGAGATCGCCGATCTTTCTGACCGTTTCGAAACGCGTAAGCGCGTTGACCGCGCGAAGGGCCTGCTGCAGAAGAACATGGGCATGACCGAGCCCGAGGCCTTCCGCTGGATCCAAAAGACCTCGATGGATCGTCGTCTGTCAATGCGCGAGGTCGCTGACGCTGTTATCGATCAGGTTGACGACTAAACCCGAAGGCTGACACAAACGGTGGCGGGCAGTTCTTTCGAACTGCCCGCCACCTTGAGTGTGTACTGGTCACAGCTACATCACCGTTTGAGTGAGGCCACTGCACCGTTCAGATCATGCTGCTTCGATCAGCTCAAGGCCGAGGAAGTCAGCTGCGCGTCCACGTGAACGCGGGTTGGAAAGATCTGAAATTGCGCGAGCAATACTCACATCAATCATTTCGTCAAACCAAGGCTTGACTGCATTGGCCAGCTGGTCGATATCCAGGTTGTTTGCCTGACGATTCAGTGCCTGAGAATGGACTGACACAGTCCGGGTACGCGTATTCATTTTTCTTCTCCATCATTCATTCATCAGACCGTATGCAGGTATGCGCGTTGTTCGCGCAGGCAACCTCATACGGTAGGTCGTATGTGCCGAAAGCTTTCTCAAATACCCTCATCGGCATTCTTACTCGCCGTGGCACTCCCACTACCCTACACGATTTCGCGTAGTCCGCCATCGGAAGCGCCCCTTCGTGTTGCACGCCATGAAGTCCCTAGTCCATCACGAACAATCAAAGCGTCCGTGTCACGAATAAAAATGGCCAGACTACCGAAGCAGTCTGGCCACCTTTCACATGCTGGTGTCAGCGAAGTCCGCCACCGATTGAGTAGTCGACTTCATCGCCCACCTTGTGCAAGCGAAGCATGTTCGAGGAACCTGCGGTCCCCGGTGGCATACCTGCAACGATCACGAGTTCGTCACCAATTTCAGCGAGGCGCGACGACTGCGCAACCTGGTCGACCTGCCACACCATGTCATCGGTGTGACGGACCTCAGGAACGCGGTAGGTCTGAATACCCCACGTCAATGCCAGGCGACGACGCGTTGATTCCAGCGGAGTAAATGCGAGCATCGGAATCGGGCGACGCAGACGCGACATCATGCGAGCCGAAGCACCGGACTGAGTGAAGGTCACCAGGTAGCGAGCATCAAGATGCTCAGCAATCTGAGCGGCAGCTTCACAGATGACGGCCGCACGGTCGTTGACGAAGAAACCAGTCAGTGCGGCGATCATTTCGCCACCGTTTTCTTCGGTGGACTCGATAATACGAGCCATCGTGCGAACAGCTTCGATCGGGAACGCACCCACTGAAGTTTCGCCGGAAAGCATGACCGCATCGGCACCGTCAAGGATGGCGTTTGCACAGTCAGAAGCTTCAGCGCGGGTCGGTCGAGGATTCTTAATCATGGAATCCATGACCTGGGTTGCGACGATCACCGGCTTCGCAGCACGGCGAGCCAGTTCGATGGCGCGCTTCTGAACCAGCGGAACGGACTCGAGCGGCATTTCAACGCCAAGGTCACCGCGGGCAACCATGATCGCGTCAAACGCATCGACGATTTCCTGGAGCGCTTCGACAGCCTGCGGCTTTTCGATCTTGGCGATCACCGGAAGACGACGACCGTATTCGTCCATGATCGCGTGGACATCATTGATATCCTTTGCATTGCGGACGAACGACAGAGCGATGAAGTCTGCGTCGTTTTCCATTGCCCAACGCAGGTCCTCTTTATCCTTCTCGGAAAGAGCAGGAACGGACACTGCGACGCCGGGAAGGTTCAAGCCCTTGTGGTCGGAAACTACGCCGGGGACCTCAACCTTGGTGATGACGTCGGTATCGGTGACCTCGACAACGCGGACTGCGACGTTTCCGTCGTCAATCAGCAGGCGATCGCCGGGAGCACAGTCACCAGGCAGACCTTTGAAGGTCGTACCAACGAGTTCCTTAGTTCCAGGCACGTCGCGGGTTGTGATGGTGAACGTGTCACCAACAGCGAGGACCTGGGGCCCTTCTTCGAACGTCTCCAGGCGAATCTTCGGGCCCTGCAGGTCAACGAGGATTGCAATGGCACGCCCTGAAGTCGCGGAAGCACGACGGACCTTTTCAATAACAGCTTCGTGCTCTGCAGCCGTGCCGTGTGATCGATTGATTCGGGCGACATCCATACCGGCGTCAACCAGTGCTTGGACTTGCTCCGAAGAATCAGTGGCAGGGCCGAGAGTACATACAATTTTTGCTCGACGCATAGCCCAAGTCTACCGTGATTGGGCGTCAAAACTCTTATCCTGGGATTCAATTTCAAGGTGATCGTTCCCATGTTCAGCGATTTTAGAAGCGTTTTCGCCACTTTCAGCAGGCACGAAGCGTTCGTCGCCCTGCAAGATAGTGGATCGTCCCAGTCTCCCGGCAACGAAGTAGACAATGAGGCCTAGCGCAAAAATGGCGAGCGATGTCCATACGTTCAGGCGCACTCCGAAGAAGGTGTGAGCCGTGTCGATGCGCATCATTTCAATCCAGCTTCGTCCAAGTGGATATGCGATCAGGTAGAGCGCGAACACCTGTCCAGAGGCGAAACGGAAACGACGATCGCACCACACGATGATTGCTGCCATCGTCAAATTCCACAGGCACTCATAGAGGAATGTTGGGTGAAACAGGGTTCCCGAGGCAAAACCATCGGGCAGATGCGCGTCGTCGATCTGCAAACCCCATGGCAACGTCGTGGGGCCACCGAAAAGCTCTTGATTGAACCAGTTCCCCCAGCGACCAATGGCCTGGGCGACCAGTAATGCTGGTGCAAGCGAATCAGCAAGCGGGCCAAGGCGCTTCCCGGAACGTTTCACTGCAATCCAAGCGCCGACTGCACCCAGAGCGACACCGCCCCAGATGCCCAAGCCACCTTCCCAGATTTGAATGATTCGAGCCGGATCACCGTTTGGACCAAAGTAGGCTTCGGGTGATGTGAAGACATGGTACAGGCGAGCTCCGATAATACCGATCGGGATCGCCCAAAGGGCCACGTCATACATCAGTTCAGGGTCACCGCCACGTTGTGCGTAGCGCTTGGACGTCCAGTAGACGGCGATAAACATGCCGATAACGATGATTAATCCGTACGCGCGTAGCGGTAGCGGACCGATGTACCAGACACCCTGCGACGGCGAAGGGATGGAGGCGCTGATCACAATCGGGCTCCTTTCACTCCTGAAACCAAGTCGTGAGCACGTTCTTCAAGAAGACGAAGGCCGCGGTCAATTGGCTCGTTAAACAGTGTCTTCACCAGTGCGGAGCCCACGATAACGCCGTCGGCGTACGCACCGATTTCTTTCGCCTGCTGGCCGTTCGAAATACCAAGACCAACGCACACGCGCTGAGCCCCGGCATCTCGCGTGCGTTCAACGAGGTCCTTGACGTGCTCTCCCACGGATGCGCGAGCACCGGTAACCCCCATTGTCGAGGCAGCGTACACCCAGCCTTCGCTATGCGCACTGATCAGTTCCAACCGGCGCCTCGGAGACGAGGGGGCGACAAGGTACGTGCGCTCCAAGCCGTATTCTTCTGCGCTTGCTTCCCACTGCGCCCCTTCTTCTGGAGGAAGGTCGGGGGTAATCAGACCGGAACCACCCGCAGTAGCAAAATCACGGGCAAAGCGCTCCACCCCCCACCACTCGACAGGATTCCAGTAGGTCATCACCGCGGTGGTCAGTCCATAACTGGTCAGTTCTTCAACAGCTCGAAACAGATCTTCAAGGTGAGTACCGTGTTCAAGAGCAGCAACTGTTGCCTTCTGAATCGTGGGTCCATCCATTCCTGGATCGGAATAGGGGAAGCCCAGTTCTAGTACGTCAAAACCACAATCTGCAAGGACTTTGCCCGCTCGAATGGAATTATCAACCGACGGAAAACCAACGGGAAGGTATCCGATGAGAGCTGCGTCGCCTCGTGAATGAGCTTCGTCGATGCGATGCCCAGCTTTCAATTCTTTGCTCACTTGCCCGCCTCTTCATCATCGTCCAACTGGGAAATGCCAGTCGAACCGGCACTGGGGTCAATCACTTGACGAGTCGCATGACCCAAGTTGAACCACTTCGATGCCGTGTCCACGTCTTTATCTCCGCGTCCCGACACAGTGACAATGGCAATCGGACCTTCACCTTCAGCAAAGGGACCGCCGTTTTCGCAAACCTTCTGCGCGGCCCACTGGCGGATACCTGCAAGAGCATGCGAAGACTCAATTGCGGGAATAATACCCTCGGTGCGCGATAGCAACCGGAAAGCATCCATCGCATCGGCATCGTTGATGGGAATGTAGCGAGCGCGACCGATCGCAGCGAGCCACGAATGTTCGGGGCCAACACCCGGGTAGTCGAGACCCGCCGAAATCGAATGTGATTCCTTCGTTTGACCGTCTCGTTCTTGAAGCAGGTACGTGCGGGCTCCGTGAAGAACACCGGTTTCATTCGCGGTAATCGAAGCGGCATGGCGACCGGTCTCAACCCCGTCTCCACCAGCTTCGCACCCGAGTAGTTCGACATCGGGATCGTCGAGGAATGCGGTGAAAGTACCGATTGCGTTCGAACCACCACCGATACATGCGCAGACGATGTCCGGCAAACGGCCTTCCATTGCCAGAAGCTGTGCTCGAGCCTCATCACCAATCACTCGCTGTAAATCACGAACAAGTTCCGGGAATGGATGAGGACCAGCCGCGGTACCGAAGATGTAGTTGGTTGTAGCTTCGTTCGTCACCCAATCGCGGAATGCTTCATTGATTGCATCCTTCAGAGTCTTCGAACCGGATGCTACGGCGACAACTTCCGCCCCAAGCATCTGCATTCGAGCAACATTCAGTGCTTGACGTCGAGTATCTTCTTCGCCCATGTAGACGGTGCACTCCAAGCCAAGAAGCGCCGCTGCAGTGGCGGTCGCAACACCGTGTTGCCCGGCACCGGTTTCAGCGATGACTCGGGTTTTGCCCAGTTCCTTCGTCAAAAGAGCTTGGCCAAGCACGTTGTTGATCTTGTGCGAGCCCGTATGATTCAAGTCTTCGCGCTTCAAAAAGACGCGCACTCCCCCAAGCTCGCGGGAGAAACGAGGCGCCTCGGTCAGCAAAGACGGACGACCCGCATACCCAACAAACAGGTCACGAAGACGCTTCTGGAACGCAGGATCGGGCCATAAGCGCTTCCACTCACGTTCAATAACCTCGAGTGGTCCCATCAATGATTCGGCGACAAACCGTCCACCGAATTGGCCAAAGTAGGGGCCTTGAACGTTTGACAGTGCCACGTTACTTCTCCTCTAGAGCGGCGCGAACGCGCGCCTTACGGTCGGTCAGGAGAGCCGGATGAGAGCCGGCACATACCATGTCACGAATGGAGGACAACGGATCACCGCTGGTCACCAGAGCCTCTCCGACGAGAACAGCATCAGCACCCCACTTGGCGTATTCGAAAACGTCGTGGGGGCCTCGTACACCTGACTCCGCGACGGCGACAACGTCAGCTGGAATCACATCAATCACCTGGTTAACGGTGTCGCGGTCAACTTCAAGGGTCTTCAGATCTCGAGCATTGACCCCGATAATCCGTGCTCCCGCTTCGAGCGCTCGCAACGCCTCAAGACGCGAATGCGTTTCAACCAGAGCATTCATCCCCAGCGAATGGACGCGTTCCAGAAGCGAGACAAGTGCCGGCTGTTCAAGTGCGGCGACAATCAAGAGGACGAGGTCCGCTCCATGTGCCCGCGCCTCGTGAATCTGATACGGAGTAACAATAAAATCCTTGCGGAGCACTGGAATATCCACTGCGGCACGCACTGCATCAAGGTCAGCGAGGGAGCCAGAGAAACGACGTTTTTCCGTTAGAACAGAAATGGCGGTTGCGCCACCTTCTTCGTAGATCGACGCAAGACGCGCAGGATCAGGAATATCAGCAAGAGCGCCCCTTGACGGAGAGGAACGCTTCACTTCGGAAATAATCGATACGGCGCCTTCGCGTTCCTTGAAGGCTGCGAATGCGTCATGGGCATCGGGGGCACGCAGTGCACGTCGCTTGATTTCGTCCATGGGGACGTGGGCCTCGCGCAAGGCAAGATCTTCACGGACACCTGCGATGATGTCATCTAAGACTGTCATGATTGCGCTCCTTCGCCACTACCGTCGTCAATTCGATGCTAGTGGGTACTAGCAGAGATACTGAAATGGGCTCATCATGTGTGCTCATACGTCACCTCGCTGACCGATGACTGCACCAAGGTCACCGCCTTCTTCGAAACAGGAACGCTTCCCCGTGTGACAGGCAACCCCAACCTGGTCCACTTCGATGAGCAACGCATCGCCGTCACAATCAAGACTGACAGCCTTCACAAACTGGAGGTGTCCGGACGTATCACCTTTGCGCCAATACTCTTGGCGACTTCGCGACCAGAAGGTCACTCGCCCTGTCGTCAGCGTCCGATGAAGAGCCTCGTCATCCATCCACCCAAGCATTAAAACTTCACGGGTATCCCACTGCTGAACGACAGCAGCAACAAGACCGGCAGAATTACGCTTTAAACGCTGAGCAATCGAAGGATCTAAAGTCATTCATCTATCTTGACACGAACAGGTCAACACGACCTCTGCCGTTCATTCTCCGGCTATAACGCCATCGCACACATCGAAGCGACCGGCCTCGTACCCTCAAAAAGAATGCAGTCAACTGCGTAGGCGAAAGAACCGCCTACTGCCACTGAAGAATCGCACCCCAGCCGATATACCCACCGGCAGCACCAAGAATCAGCCACGGTCCAAGAGGTATCCGCGCCCCGGTCCCCGCATTGCCGACGACCAATCGCCACAACGCGGCGCCACCGGCCAAAACGAAGGAAATAATCAAACCACCGTAGGCAGCTTGGATACCAACGCACCCAAGCAACGCTCCAAGGACAGGAGCAATCTTCACGTCGCCAAAACCGACACCGCCCGGGATCCTAGAAAGGATCCACAAGGGAACCGCCCAAATTGCCATCGACAGGACAATACGCACGATCACTTTCACGGGCGTTTCCGAGTGAAAAATCATGCCCAGCGCACCGAAGGTCACGCCGATCGCCATCGTAGCCGTGTATGCGTTGGGAAGCTTGTGCGTTCGAGCATCAACCAAAGCAGAGAGCGCCCCAATCATCGCAACCGACACAATAGCCGGTGCCGACGGTTTCAGTTGCAGCGTCACAATCGTTGCAGCCCCAAACAAAGCGGAGGTCCACACGATACCCGTGCGCTTATACGGTGTCAGCGTCGCTTCAATGAAATATCGGCGTTGGACGCGCCAGCCGTAGCGCCACAGCCAATAGATGATGATCAGCCATGTTGCGAGTGCTAACGCAAGCGACAAGTCCTGGACCGTTGTTGCTTCACGGACGCGCAGAAGACTTAAAAAATCGCTCATTGAGGAATCACCTGACGCATCGCCTCCACATCAGCGTTCTTCCCCGTCATTAGCTGAACCTGAAGATGCGCTTGATGAAGAAGCATCTCGACACCGTAGACAACGCACGCGCCATTGGCTTCATACACCTGTACAAGCTGCGTGTCACGAGGCGAATAAATGACATCAAGCAGACACTGATCGGTTCTCGGGCTCAATTGCTTGGCAATATCATCGCCAATATGTGCGGGCAACGTAGAGATGAGGATGTCTGCCGAAGCGATCTCATGCATCACTCGTTCATGATCGCTGAAAAGAACCTGGTCAATCTCAACACCCAACCGCGTTGCTGCCACAACAATCGAACCCGGTCCGCCAAAACGACGCGCGATCACAGTTGTGCGAGTGATACCAAGCGTGCCCAAGGCTGCAAGGGACGAGGCCGCCGTCGCTCCACTGCCCAAGATCACTGCAGAATGCGGCGCATCACACCCCCTGCGCGCTCGAGCCTGATCGATAGCCATCACGATCCCGTGCACATCGGTGTTAAAACCGGTCAACACGCCTGCCGATGGGACAACGGTATTCACACTTCCAACCGCTTGGGCCAAAGGATCGCAGACATCAATCAAAGACATGATGTCCTGTTTGCACGGCATGGTCACGGAAAGACCGAGGCACCCTGAATCGAGCGAGGACAGGAAAGACGGCAACGTTTCTTTCGTGACCTCGATTGTGCGGTACGTCCAATCAGAACCCACGCCGACAGAATCCCACGCTGCCCTGTGCAAAAGAGGCGATAGTGAGTGCTCAATGGGTGAGCCGATTACGCCAGCCCAACTCATTGTGTCAGCACTTCCCGGGGTGAGCTTCGCAGTAGTCCTTGAATTTCTTCTGATTGGCTTCGTGATCGGCCAGCGTTGAAGCAAACACCGTCTCACCCGTATCCAAATCAATGGTCACATAGTACAGCCAGTCGCCATCCGCAGGATGCATCACGGCCTTGATTGCTGCTTCACTGGGCTGAGCGATCGGGCTCGGAGGAATCCCCTTATGAAGGTATGTGTTGTACGGGTTCTCATCCAGCAGATCGGAAGCAGTTGGTACGCCACCGGTTTTACCAACTCCGTAAAGAACCGTTGAGTCCATTTGGAGCAAGCCACGAGTCTCGTTTTCAGTATCAGCAAGGCGATTTTCAATCACTCGAGCGACCTTGGGCAGGTACTCGTCGAGATTCACTTCACGTTCGAGAATTGAAGCCTTGTTCAAAACAATTTCGCGCTGGTCTTCAGCGACACCGGCACTATCGAGCGTGGAAATCGTAGTGGCAACCATCTGGGCAACCAGAGTCACCGGAGTATCCGAAGACGCCACTTCGTATGAACCCGGAGCAAGCCACCCCTCAACGTTTCCCCCAGCCACATCGGGCAAACCAATAGCGCTGGCATCTTCAAATGCTGCGGTGACATCATCAAAGCTGAAATCGGTGACAGATGAAATACGCTCGGCAATTTCTGCCTTGGTTTGACCCGGAGTGACAGTCACCGTGTTATCAGACCTATTAGCGTCATCAAGCAATGCGGCAACCGCATCAGACGCCCTCATCTGCATTTTCAGCGTGTATGTGCCCGGACGGATCATTGTGGCTGCTTTATTCGCGTCATACGAGCGGATAAAGGCTGCAACGCTCTTGACGACGTCAGCATCAACCAGTGACTGACCGATTTCGGCACCTGTTTCGCCGACATCGATCGTCACTTCAACAGAGCCTGAACCTGGACCTGGATAGTCATCGTCCAATTGCGAGAAGGAAGATGAAGGCGCGGTCAGTTGGCGTACGGCATACACTGCTGCACCGCCAATGAGAGCAATAACGATTGCCAGGATAATGAACGCGCGGATACGACGATTACGCTTACGACGGCGGGCTTGACGACGTTCTAGTTCTAGGCGTCGAGAACGCATGCCGGTCGTTTCACTACTCACGGTTTCAAAAAGAGGAAGATCATTCGACTGTGGCGTTGCGGGCGGTGTCTGCGCGCGCTGGTGCGAAGCCTGAGTGCCTGCTCGTCCCTGCATATCTCGTCGTCGAGGAAATGGAGGGCGTTGCGAGTTGGGCGTCGTCACGAAAGATCCTTCCCTTCAATGATGATCTCAAGCCCTGGGGCTCGATCGCTCATTCGTTCCGCTTCAAGTGCTTGCTCAAGAATGATTTGAGCAGCCACCTGATCGACAACCGCTCGGTGTTCCCTCTCTGGAACGCCTGACTGTCGTAAGCGCGCATGCGCTTGATTTGAGGATAGCCTCTCATCAACCAATGCGACACGAACATGTGGCCTAGCTAGCTTAATTCGTCTGCCGTAGCGCCGAGCGCCTTTTGCTGAAATTCCCTCTCCACCTTTGAGATGTTTCGGCAGGCCTACGATGACTTCTAAGGCATCGTATTCGTCGATGATTGAGCAGATACGCTCAACGTCAGAACCGTCATCAGCTCGGATAACAGTTTCAACGGGCATTGTGAGTATGCCGTCCGGGTCGCAGCGACTCACTCCAACCCGGACAGTTCCAACATCAACACCGATGCGCGTTCCGCGACGAAGACTCACGAATGAGCAACCTCGCGACGGATCGCGTCAAGCGCTTCCTTGATCGCGTCGAGCTTGGTGCCACCGCCCTGTGCGATGTCATCACGGCCACCGCCGCCACCACCAAGGTGCTGGGCGACAGCGCGAACAAATGCGCCTGCCTTAGCCTTGCGCTCGCGTGCCTTCTCGTTTGTCACAACGACGATCGAGGGCTTGTCGTTCACTCGGCCGATGAGAGCGACAACAACCGGATTCGCATCGCCAAGACGATCACGAACTTCAAGAGCCAGAGTGCGCAACGCGTCAGCGGACGGCATAACGCCTGCATCATTGGCGACTACAGCAATGCCATTGAGCGACTGTGCCGTATCAGCAAACGTCTGCGCCTGAGCCAGTGCTTGCTCAGTGCGCATGCGCTCGAGTTCCTTCTCAGATTCCTTCACTCGAGCAAGCAACGAAGCAATACGATCCGGAAGCTCTTCGCTACGGCCCCCCACCATGGTCGACAGCTGGGAAACCAAAGCATGTTCCTTTGCCTGGAACGAATACGCGCCATTGCCGACAAGCGCATCAATGCGTCGCACGCCCGAACCAATGGATCCTTCACCCACGATCGTGATACGACCAATGTGGCCGGTCGTAGGAACATGGGTGCCACCGCAGAGTTCCTTATCGAAGCCGTCACCGATGGTGACAACACGGACCTCAGCACCATATTTTTCGCCGAAAAGTGCAATCGCGCCGGAAAGGCGGGCCTCTTCGATCGACATCACGTCAGTCTTGACCACGAGGTCCTCGGCAAGCTTTTCATTGACAAGGGCTTCAATGTCGTTAATCTGCGAACCCTCGAGAGCCGAGGAGTGACGGAAGTCGAAGCGTAGACGTGACGGTGAGTTCTCAGAACCAGCCTGATCGGCGTCTTCGGCAACGATTCGACGCAGACCCGCATAGACCATATGGGTTGCGGTGTGAGCGCGAGCAATCGCCAGACGACGCTCAGAGTCAACCTCTGCCCATGCCTTCGCACCAACCGTCACTACGCCTTCAGTCAGCGTGCCACGGTGAACCGACAGCCCCTTAATCGGAGCCTGGACATCGTGGACCTCGATAATGCCACCGTCTGCAAGGCGAATCTGACCGTGGTCAGCGAGCTGACCACCCATCTCAGCGTAGAACGGAGTGCGGTCAAGGACGACCTCGACCTCAGCAGGCGCCTGCGCGACGGGAGCGGGAACGGAATCAACGAGAAGAGCGGTGATCGTCGCTTCGGAGCCAAGATCTGTGTAGCCGAGGAAGGTCGAGCCACCACCCATCTGCTTCTCAATATCTTGGAAGAGGCGAACGTCGGTGTGGCCGGTCTTCTTTGCGCGAGCATCGGCGCGTGCACGGTCCTTCTGCTCCTGCATGAGAGTCTTGAAAGCATCCTCGTCAACCTTCAGGCCCTGCTCGCTTGCCATTTCAAGCGTCAAGTCAATCGGGAAGCCGTAGGTGTCATGCAGTGAGAATGCTGATTCGCCGGACAGAACGTGAGATCCAGCCTTCTTCGCATCACGAACGGCGGCGTCAAGAATCGTAGTGCCGGCGCTCAGCGTGCGACGGAATGCGTCCTCTTCGGCGTATGCGACGTCCTGAATGGTTGCCCAATTCTCGTTGAGTTCCGGGTAGGACAGGGACATGACGTTCTTCGAAGCTGTCAGCAGACTCGGCATCGTGGCCTCGTCGACGCCCAAAAGACGCATCGAACGCACCGCACGGCGGATCAGACGACGCAACACGTAGCCTCGTCCATCGTTGCCCGGACGCACGCCGTCATTGATCAGCATGAGCGCAGAACGCACATGATCTGCGACAACGCGCATACGCACATCATCGTCATAAGCGACACCCGCGCTGGGGCCTGAGGCACCCAAGCCGTACTTCTTGCCCGACATCTGCTGTGCGACATCAATGACCGGGAAGACTTCGTCGATCTCGTACATGTTCGGCTTGTCCTGCATGATGAATGCAAGACGCTCAAGGCCAGCACCCGTATCAATTGCGGTCTGGTCAAGCTTGCCAACGAGTTCGAAGTCGTGGCCTTCACCTTCGCCTCGAACAAATTCGTCGAAGACGAGGTTCCAGATTTCAAGGAAGCGGTCGCCAGCAACGTCGGCGACGGGACCGCCATCGGGGCCAAACTCAGGACCACGGTCGTAGTGGATTTCACAGCATGCGCCAGCAGGACCCGGCTGACCGGTCGACCAGGAGATCTCTTCAAACGGAAGACGCTGGATGCGCTCTGCGGGCAGGCCGATCGTCTTCGTCCAGTAGTCGAAGGAAACCTCGTCTTTTTCCCAGATGGTCATCCACAAGCGGTCGCCGTCAAGGCCGTAACCGCCCTTATCCTGCGGAGTTGTCAGCAGTTCCCACGCGTGGCTGATAGCGCCTTCCTTGAAGTAATCGCCAAAGGAGAAGTTACCGTTCATCTGGAAGAACGTACCGTGCCGCGTGGTCTTACCAACATTGTCAATATCATTCGTACGAATGCACTTCTGCACCGATGCTGCGGTCGGCCACGGAGCCGGCTCTGTTCCCAGAATGTAGGGAATAAACGGCACCATGCCCGCGACGGTGAACAGAATGGAAGGCTCCGGAGAGATCAACGAAACCGAAGGCGAAATATGGTGGCCTTTGGATTCGAAGAAGTCGAGCCAACGTGAACGAATTTCAGAGGTGCGCATGGTTCCCTATCGTAATAGGTGAGGGCCAGATAAAGCACATCTGACCAACGGGGTGAAAGAAAACAACAGAGCCCCGAGAAAAATCTCGGGGCTCTGCAAAAGTGTGATCAGCGTGAGTAGTGTTCAACGACCATCTGGACGTCACAGGTCACGGGGACTTCAGCGCGCTTCGGGCGACGAACCAAAGTGGCCTTGAGGCGCTCAAGCTCGACGTCCAGATATTCGGGAACTGCCGGCAGAACGTCACGGTGGATGCCCTGAGCAGCAATTTCGAACGGAACGGTGGTCTGCGACTTCGGCTTGACCTGGATGGTCTGACCCGGCTTCACACGGAAAGACGGACGGTCAACGATCTTGCCGTCAACCAGGATGTGACGGTGAACGACGACCTGACGTGCCTGCTGGATGGTGCGGGCGAAGCCTGCACGCAGAACCAGGGCGTCAAGACGCGTTTCAAGAAGCTCAACCAGGTTTTCACCGGTCAGGCCAGCGGTACGACGTGCTTCTTCGAAGGCGCGACGCATCTGGGATTCGCGGATGCCGTACTGAGCGCGCAGACGTTGCTTTTCCTTCAGACGAACGGCGTAGTCGGATTCTTGACGACGACGGGAGCGACCGTGCTCGCCGGGGCCGTAGGGGCGCTTCTCGAAGTAGCGGACTGCCTTCGGGGTGAGTGCAATGCCGAGGGCGCGGGATTCGCGCACCTGCTTGCGGGAACGGTTCTGTGCCATTTCCTCTATCTTTCCTGTTTCTTGTGTCATGACCACGGACTATCCGTTGGTCACGGGGTCAACTCCCAGAATTGCTTCTTTCGGCTAAGACCCCAGGTGTGCCATACAGGCAACCCGTCAAGACTACCGTAGTTTCAGTAGTTTCCTAATCACGGACAGGCGTTCAGTGATGAGTTTCTCATGCCCGTTCGTGGTTGGCTCATAGTAGCGTGCACCCTCAAGATTGTCGGGAAGATACTGCTGGGTAGCAACGTGATGCGGTTCGTCGTGCGCATAAATGTACTCTTGGCCGTGGCCCAGTCGTTTCGCTCCCCCGTAATGAGCATCGCGCAGATGCATGGGAACAGGTCCGCTCTTTCCAGCTCTCAGGTCCGCAATCGCCCTGTCAATACCAAGGTAGGCAGCGTTCGACTTCGGCGCGGTTGCGACAGCAATGACCGCTTCGGCCAAAATAATGCGCGCCTCCGGCATGCCGATCATTGCCACTGCTTGAGCCGCAGCAACGGTTGTAGATAGGACCTCGGGAGCTGCCATACCCACATCTTCCGAGGCAGCGATCATGACGCGCCTCGCAATAAAACGAGGATCCTCCCCCGCTTCTAGCATTCGCGCCAGATAGTGCAACGCCGCATCAACGTCAGAACCTCGCATCGATTTAATGAACGCCGAAGCAACGTCGTAGTGCTGATCCTGGTCCCAGCGGACAAGCGCTTGGTTCGCGGCGGTCTGCACGTGATCAAGGGTGATCGCTTGGGACTGTTGGTCGTCGGCTGCTCCAGCGGCAGCTTCCAGCAGAGTCAGTGACTTTCGTGCATCGCAGCCAGCAAGGCGTACGAGGCCCCCCATCGCGTCATCATCCAGTGTGTAAGCGCCATTCAGACCTCGTTCATCATCGAGAGCACGACGGATTAAGAGCTCAATCGCCTCTTCTTCGAGTGGCTCGAGCACCAGCAAGATCGAACGTGAGAGCAACGGCGAGATCACCGAAAACGATGGATTCTCGGTTGTTGCAGCAACGAGGGTTACCCACTGATTTTCGACAGCTGGGAGAAGAGCATCCTGCTGAGACTTCGAGAAACGATGAACTTCGTCGATGAAAAGAATGGTTCCTTCACCAGTTGACGCGGTACGCCTCTTCGCGCTGACAACAACGTCTCGAATATCTTTTACGCCAGCTGAGACCGCGGACAATTCTTCAAAATGACGACCGGATGATTGAGCAACAAGGTAGGCAAGTGTGGTTTTACCAGTGCCCGGTGGGCCCCACAAGATCACGGAAGAAACCTGAGGAGCACCCGGTTTAACCGGAGCGAGCAACCGTCGAAGAGGCGAACCTTCTGAGAGAAGATGGCGTTGCCCAATGACTTCGTCGAGAGATGTTGGACGCATACGCACCGCAAGAGGAGCATGCGAGTTAAACTGCGGAACTCCGTCGGCAGTTAAAGAGTCGGAACTAAAAAGGTCCACGAGGTTCACTGAGTGGGCGCTGAGGCGGACAGTAGATGTGCAACGACACCACCAGCGATTAACACCATGCCACCACCGGCCGCGAAGGCTGATGCGGACAAAGCCATCGCCGCGTTCATTGCAGCACCGTTGTCGGCGTTAGCTTCGTGCGCAGCAAGAATGGCTTCCGCCGACAGTGAAGACGCCGACGACTCGCTTGATTGGGAGGAAAGAAGCTTCACTGTTGGCTGGTCAGATTGGTCTTCCGTTGAGCTTGCTTCGCTTGGAACGGGAGAAGCAAGCGTCGTTTGCTGGGCAGGAACCTGAACAGCTGGATTCGAAGCACTCCGGGCGGCCGCCGTGTTCGTCTGCGCAGAAATGGCATCAGGCAACAGTGTAGCCGGCGCTGAAGGAGTAACGGGCTCAGGAACAACCGGGGCACCGGGGGTTACGGGCTTTTCAGGCTCACTGGGAATCACTGGATCTACCGGTTGAACGGGAGTAGCAGGTTCAACGGGATCGACTGGAGTAATCGGGATTGCCTTTTGCGTAATGCCGACCCAGCGTGTGAACTCGCAAGCCTCTCCTGCACTGTGACCATCCTTGGTCAGATAGAAGACAGTGAGTTGATGAGCGGCGTTAGCTTCCCACAAAGTACCGTCAGCATTATTCGTGCCGTTAGGGATCTCAACGGGTGCCACGAAACGCTCTTTCTGCGCGTCATAGGTACCAACTGCCCACACCTTCGCGTCAAGCTTTTCGCCGGTCAGCGGGTTTGCCAGTGCTTCACTACGTTGCAAAAGGGTTCCGTTACCGTCAAGGTAGACGGCAATAAGGTGCGTTGCGTCAAGTCCACTACAACTTGAAAGGACCGTGAACGTGTCTGAGAGAGAGTCCTTTAAAAAAGGGCTGTTCGCGCTCTTTCCATCGCCCTGCGCAAACGACGGGGTAGCACAGGCTAAAACAAATCCAACCAGCACAAAAAGGAGTGCAAGAATACGCGCGAAATGCGCACGAACAGCACCAAGATGGCGTTGTAGCGCCATTCTTCCCTCCCCTTTACTCAATATGCTCCATTGAGCCTATCAGGAGAGAAGTGAGAAGGTCATACGAAGTACTTACTCAAAAAGTGAGGTATCCCCCGCACCAGCACGCGCGACCACTCCAGCACCCTGGGTGAAGTCGATCACGGTTGTGGCCTCGTCACCACCGACGGGAGCAACGATCACTAGGTCAATCAACTTACCGATGCGATCATCCACCTCGAACCCGTCGATCATCGGTTCGCTCTCACCGGGCAAAATCAGTGTCGAACACAGAAGCGGTTCGCCAAGCGCTGCAACGATCTCTTGGGTAATGACATGATCGGGAATGCGGACACCAACTGTGTGCTTCTTTTTGTTCAGCGTCATGCGAGGAATCTCTTTAGTTCCAGGCAAAATGAAAGTGTAGGCACCCGGAGTCAGAGCTTTGATCGTACGGAACTGAGAGTTATCGACGATGACAAGTTCACCCAGTTGCGCAAAAGAATGGCACAAGAGCGAGAAGTTGTGTTTCGCGTCCAAACGACGAATCGAACGAATCGTATCCATGCCAGCCTTGTTGCCGAGCTTGCAGGCAATCGCGTATCCCGAATCAGTCGGAAGCGCGATCACGCCGTCGTTGTTCAAGATCTCGACAGCTTTGTTCACGAAACGAACTTGTGGATTCTCTGGGTGCATTTCTACGTACGACATACATACAGTGTGCCCTAAATCACGCACTCATGCAGGTGAAACAGACCTACCACCTGACGAATCTGCCATGCAAGAAGTCTGGTGACACAGATGAAATCCATGGGATAAATCAGAGGGCGGTACCGAAGAGCTCAGTCTTCAGTACCGCCCTCTGCGCTCAGTTGTTCACCGGAGATGAAATTTCCACGCGAACGATAGGGGCGTCATTGGACGCGCGCTATCACTTTGATTCACCGGCCTCTTTTTTGGAGGTTTCCTCTTCGCCACGCTTCTTCGGCTGGGCATCAACACCAGCTTCCTTACGCTGCTGAGGCGTAATCGGAGCGGGAGCTTCGGTCAGCGGATCGTAGCCACCACCCGACTTCGGGAAGGCGATGACGTCGCGGATCGACTCGGACTTGGTGAGCAACGAAACGATGCGGTCCCAACCAAATGCAATGCCACCGTGTGGCGGAGCGCCGAACTTGAAGGCATCCAGCAGGAAGCCAAACTGCTCCTGGGCTTCTTCGTCGCCAATACCCATGACATTGAAGACGCGGTTCTGGATGTCACGGCGGTGGATACGGATTGATCCGCCACCAATTTCGTTGCCGTTGCAGACGATGTCGTAGGCGTAGGCAAGTGCATTGCCCGGGTCCTTGTCGAAGGAGTCCAGCCATTCGGGCTTTGGGGAAGTAAATGCGTGGTGCACCGCGGTCCATGCGGAATGGCCAAGTGCAACGTCGCCTTCTGCTTCTGCGTCGCCGGTGGGCTTGAACAGCGGAGCATCAACTACCCAGGTGAATGCCCATGCGTCGGGGTCAATCAGATCGCAACGCTTGCCAATTTCGAGGCGCGCCGCGCCGAGCAATTCGCGCGAGGGGGTCGGTTTACCCGCACCGAAGAAGATGCAGTCGCCGGGCTGAGCACCGGTTGCTTCCGCCAGTCCTTCGCGCTCAGCATCGGTGATGTTCTTGGCAACGGGGCCACCGAGGGCGCCATCTTCACCAATGGTGACGTAGGCAAGGCCCTTTGCACCGCGTGCCTTCGCCCATTCCTGCCACTTGTCAAAGGTGCGACGCGGCTGGGAAGCACCGCCGGGCATGACGACTGCGCCGACGTAGGGAGCTTGGAAGACGCGGAACGTGGTGTCTTTGAAGTATTCGGTCAGGTCAACCAGCTCGAGGCCGAAACGAAGGTCGGGCTTGTCAGAGCCGTACTTTTCCATCGCGTCCTTGTAGGTCATTCGAGGAAGCGGGGTAGGCAGGTCGTAGCCGATGAGCTTCCAGACGTTCATCATGACATCTTCGGCAACGGCAATGACGTCATCTTGGTCAACGAAGCTCATTTCGATGTCGAGCTGGGTGAATTCTGGCTGACGGTCAGCGCGGAAGTCCTCGTCACGGTAGCAACGTGCGATCTGGAAGTAGCGTTCCATACCGGCAACCATGAGCATCTGCTTGAACAGCTGCGGGGACTGTGGAAGTGCGTACCAAGAGCCGGGCGACAAACGAGCCGGGACGATGAAGTCGCGAGCACCTTCGGGGGTCGAACGCGTCAGGGTCGGGGTTTCGATTTCGACAAAGTCGTGCGTGTAGAGAGTGTCACGAGCGGCGCGCGACACCTGGGAACGAAGACGCAGCGCGTACTGTTCCGGTTCGCGACGAAGGTCGAGGTAACGGTACTTCAGGCGAGTTTCTTCGCCAACGTTGCCGGAGTCTTCTGCGTGCGCAGAGACCTGGAAAGGAAGAGGTGCGGACGTATTGAGGATTTCAATGTCGTCGCCCATCACTTCGATGGCGCCGGTGGGCAAGTGAGGGTTCTCGTTACCCTCGGGGCGAGCACACACCTCGCCGGTGACTTTGAGGACGAATTCGGAGCGGAGCTCGTGGGCGACGGATTCGTCGCGGACGACAACCTGTGCAATACCGGATGCATCGCGGAGATCGACGAATGCAACGCCGCCGTGATCACGGCGGCGATCCACCCAACCGGTCAGAGTAACGGTCTGACCGACAAGGTCGGTATTGAGGGTGCCAATGTTATGAGTGCGCAGCACGTGTCTTCCTTTCATTGTGGCCATCCGCGAGACGGGCGGCGGCACCGCGATTTTACTCCCCTTTATGCGCTCTTGTTCGCTTGCTTTGCTCGCGGGGCTCTAGGAGTGGGAAGATTCGCAGGTGACTGCTGAAGATTCCACACGCCTCAAATGGCAACCTATTGAGATTTCTTTGCTCGTAGGCTCAGTTCTTTTGATTACGCTTGCAGCGTTTGAGGGGCTTGCCACAACAACGATCATGCCGAATGTCGTTGCGGATCTGGATTCCGAAGCGTGGTTCTCAGTCGCTTCTGGCGCAGCTCTCGCAGCTCAGCTCAGCGCGACCGTCATCGCAGGAGCGCTGGCGGATTCAAAAGGGCCTCGGACGGTTCTTCTTGCAGGCTTTACCTGTTTTGTCGCCGGTCTGCTCACGTCAGCGTTCGCTCCTCACATTGCGATTTTCGTTGTCGGTCGTCTGATCCAGGGCTTGGGTGGCGGACTCATTATTGTTCCGCTGTATGTCTTCATTGGTTCGATTGCCCACGTTCATCATCGACCTTTCTTCTTCGCCGCGTTCTCTCTGTCATGGGTTCTGCCGGGCCTCGTTGGTCCCGCGATTGCTGGGTATGTCGCGCAGTACTTCGGCTGGCGCCCGGTCTTTTGGGCGGTTCCGTTCTTGGCTCTTCTTGCCGTTCTTCCCCTGATTTCTGTTCTTCGCCAGCTCGGTTCGTCCACAACGCACCCGGTGAAGAATCTGAAGCACTTGGGATTGCTCGCTGTGGTCGCGGGCACCGGTGTTCTGATGCTTCAGCTGTCGGGGGCTCTCGGTGGCATTGAACTGATCATTTTGATCATTGTGGGGCTTGTGCTCACCGGCTGGGCTCTCCCCCAGCTTCTCCCCAAGGGCGCGATGCGTTTGAAGCGTGGGATGCCCGCGGCGATTATGACGCGCCTGCTTGCCATGGGCGCTCAGGCCGGTGCGTCGGCATTCCTGCCACTTGTCTTGCAACGCGTTCACATGTGGGATGCAGATCATGCCGCTCTCGCTGTCACCATCGGTACGATCTCGTGGTCTGCCGGTGCGACTTACCAAGCTCGAGTCCACGACCCCGACCGTCGCATGCAGTTGCCCGCGATTGGCATGGCTCTGCTGACGTTTGGTCTTGTCCCGATTCTGTTCCTTGTGATTGCGTCGTGGCCCGTGTGGCCGGCGCTCGTCGGCTGGTTTGTTGCCGGGTTTGGCACGGGACTCATGCACTCGACACTCTCAGTGCTGACACTGGGGCTTACCGATACTTCGGAGCACGGTAAAGTTGCATCGTGGCTTCAGGTCGCCGACGCCGCGGGTGCATCAATCGAACTCGCGTTAGTGTCGATTGCCTTCGCTCTCTTCGCGCTGGTCATGCCAGTAGGGCCCCTCTCCTACTTGGCCTCCCCCGTTATCACCCTGATCGTCACCGTGGTCGCTCTTGTCGCATCATTGCGAATCAAGGGTGGCGATGCCCCTTCGGCTTCGTAGTTATTTCGCCGTTTGACGAGGCTCATCACGAGCCCGTAGGCAGATACACCAAAGGGATGGCAGATGATTTCATCCGCCATCCCTTTGCGTTTAAGCGCTTCGTTCTGGGCCTCGTCAACCCCCTGTGTCAGATCGCGCCACCGCTACATTCAGCGTGAGTGACGGTGAGAACCAAAGGACCTCGTGCCCTTTGAACCTGACTTGCCACCGCGGTCGAAACGATCGGAGGACTTGCCACGGCCACTCGCGCGAAAACGATCAGAAGAGCCGGAACGCTTCGCGGCACGTAGCGATGAGCGACGGTCGGACGACTCGTGGTGCGCATGATGATCAAAGCGGTCGTTGCGGTCCTTGTGCGCACGACGTGGCTTGTCATCGCGTTCGTAACGACGCGCATATTCACGTTCGCCACGGTCGCGTTCGGGGCGTCCCGAACGATCGAACTTCTTAGCCTTGTCGAAGCTACGTTCGCGGTCAGAGCGGTGCCCGCCCTTACCGGGGCCCTGGTCCACGCGAATGCGTAGCGGACGGCCCTGAACGTAGCCCTTGCCGATGCGGCGCAACTGATCGTCGGTCAGGTCGCCGGAGATTTCGACCAGCGAGAAGGTCGGGAAGATTTCAATATTGCCAATGTCGCGGCCGTCAACGCCACCTTCACCAGCAATCGCTCCGACAATCGAACCGGGCTTCACGCGGTCTTTCTTGCCAACCTCAACGCGGTATCGGGTACCGACACCAAAGGATGCCTTGCGACCACGACCGCGTTGGTGGCCTGGCTTCAGCGGACGATCCTTATCACGACCGCCCTCGAATGAAGCACCAACGAATTCTCCGGACTCGTCGATTTCTTCTTCGTTACGGATCTTGCCCTTGCCACGGCGATCCTTTTCAACGCGCAAAGCCGGACCCTCGTCACCAACAGCGTTCGCCATGAGCGCGGCAGCGATGTCCATAATGTCGGTTTCAGACGTTTCTTGAACCTCGGTCAGCAGGTTCTTGTACATTTCAAGACGACCGCGTTCGATGCGAGCGTTGAGACCTTCGAGCATGCGACGCGAACGGAACTCAGAGACTGCTGCGGGCGACGGAATCTGGATCTCTTCCATCGGCGTGCCGGTCAGCTTCTCGATGCGACGCAGGCGACCGTGTTCACGTGGAGTAAAGAAAGTAAGCGAGCGACCTTCGCGACCGGCGCGACCGGTACGACCGATGCGGTGCACGTAGGCTTCCGGTTCACGGGGAACATCGAAGTTCACGACGAGGGAGATGCGCTCAACGTCGAGGCCACGGGCCGCAACGTCGGTTGCGATCAGCACGTCGAGCGTGCCGGCACGCAGACGTGCAACCATGCGTTCACGCTCAGTCTGCGCGACGTCACCGGAGATACCGGCTGCGCGGAAACCTCGTGCTGACATTTCGAGGGAAACCTCTTCAACGTCGGCGCGGGTACGCACGAACACAATCGCAGCATCGGCGTCTTCCTGGCCGGCAGCGATGTGCTGGGCACGCGTCGCGAGCACGCGAGACAATGCGCCGATCTTGTGCTTGAACGGCACGACAGCGTAGGTCTGGTGGATCGTGTCAACAGTCGAAGATTCTTCCGAGACAGCGATCTTCACGGGGTTATTCAGGTGAGTGTTCGCAATGCGTTCAATCGCCTGGGGCATCGTGGCGGAAAACAGTGCGGTCAGGCGGTCTTTAGGCACGGACGAGGTAATCGTTTCGACGTCTTCAGCGAAGCCCATGCGCAGCATTTCGTCGGCCTCGTCGAGGACGAGCATGCGCACGCCGGACAGATCTAGCGCACCTTTTTCAATAAGGTCGATGACACGCCCAGGGGTGCCGACGACAACCTGCGCCCCCTTCTTCAGAGCGTTGATCTGCGGGCCATAGGGTGAACCACCGTAGACGGAAACAACATCAAGGCCACGTGTACGGGCTGCGAAATCCTCAATGGCCTGCGCGGACTGCATGGCAAGTTCGCGGGTTGGAGCAAGCACGAGGGACTGGACGAGCTTCTCATCGGCATCCACGATCGCGAGCATAGGCAGACCGAAAGCGGCGGTCTTACCGGTACCGGTCTGGGCAATACCGACAACGTCATTCAATTCGAGCAGGGACGGGATCGCCTTTTCCTGAATTGGAGTCGGTGTCACAAACCCCATCTGGGTGACAGCATCGAGGATCTCATTGGGAAGACCAAGGTCAGCAAAGGTGATGGAAGGCTCTTCTTCGTCGTCTTCACGTTCGCCACCATCTTCGGCGTTCTCGAGTTCATCATCGACGAGGCCGGATTCTAAGTCCAGGGTGTCGTTTTCTTCGGCCGGAAGCTCTTCAACGGCGCCAGTCGTTTCGGCAGGTTCGTTCAATTCGTCGAAGGTGTTGAGGTTCATTTCCTGTTTTTCAGGCACAGTATTCCTATCGGATTGTGTGTTTCATTCGAGGCTGATTTCTATCAAGCCGGGCCACTGTGGGGCCTTCGGCGCAACCTCATCCCACAACATCCACCGCTTAGCGGTGCCCATCACTTTCATTCAAGGCGCGCCTCATCGCTCAAACAAGCCTACGTTGCTCCTTCACGAAACGATGCTTTGGGGGCGGTGAGATCACTCACCGCCCCCAAAGCATCAGCTACGACCCGTTTCGACAATCACGCTCCGACCGAGATGACACGCGGCTTCAAGTCCTGAGCAGACGGAGTCCACGTCGAAGCGTCAGCTTCGATTTGTTCTCCACTTCGAATGTCTTTGACCGTGTCGGCTTCACCTTCCATTCCCGGGAACCAGACGAATGGGATACCTCGTTTATCAGCGAACTTAATCTGCTTGCCGAACTTGGCCGCGCTCGGTGCAACATCGGTGCTAATTCCACGGCTACGCAACTGCATTGCGATATCTTCCGAGCGAGCGCGATCTGTCTCGTCGATGACAGCAACAACGACCGCGGCAGGAACCTTTCGGGTAGCTTGAACCATCGGTGCTGAAATCATGCGGGAAACCAGACGCGAGACGCCAATCGAGAGACCAACGCCCGGGTAGGTGCGTTTCCCATCCTTTGCCAGCGAATCGTAACGCCCACCGGAGCAAATGGAGCCGAGGTCCTCGTGGCCTTCAATCACCGATTCGTAAACGGAGCCGGTGTAGTAATCCAGGCCGCGCGCGATCTTCAGATCAGCGATGACAGCGCCGGGCATACGACGATGAGCTTCCTCGAGGAGCGCACACAGCTGATTCAAGCCTTCGGCAAGAAGCTCGCCTTCGCAACCGAGTCCAGCAATTCTAGAACGGATCTCATCGGGATCATTGCTACGGATCTGGGCCATCTTGAGAAGCTTCTCGGCCTGCTCGCCATTGATATTCGAGCATGCGAGTTCTGCGGTAACGCCCTCGGGACCAATCTTGTCCAGTTTGTCGAGGCCACGCAATGCAGCCTCAACGTCGGTAACACCGAGAGATTCGCACACGCCCTGAACGACCTTGCGGTTGTTCACGAGCACGTGCACTGTCGGGATCGGAAGCGTTGCAAGAGCTTCGGCCATCACAAGAGGAAGATCGACCTCGAAGTGGAAGGGAAGATCACCGTTGCCAACAACATCGATGTCAGCTTGAGTGAACTCACGGAAACGTCCTTCCTGCGGGCGCTCACCACGCCAGACCTTCTGGATCTGGTAGCGCTTGAATGGGAAATCAAGCTCGTTCGCATTCTCGATGACGTACCGAGCAAAAGGAACCGTCAGGTCAAAGTGCAGACCCATCTTGCGTTCCTTAGACGAATGACGACCAGCTTCGGCATCCTTCATCGCTTGCAGGCGGTCAAGGACATAAACCTCTTTCGAGGTCTCCCCCTTTGCCTCAAGCTGCTCAAGCGTTTCAACCGCACGAGTCTCAATCCCAGAGAAACCATGCAACTCAAAGACCTGACGAATATGGTCAAGAACATATTGTTCGATGATTCGACCTTCAGGGAGCCATTCGGGGAAACCGGAAAGAGATGTACGTGCCATGGCTCTATTGTTCCACGCCTAGGCGTATTGCCTAAAACGGGCAACGATATTCGGGCTCTGATCCCCGTTAAGGTCGAGCCCTGCAGACATTAAAAAACCGCTAGCCGAAAAACACGGTGGCCTTGGGAATCCCCAAGGCCACCGTTAGTTCTTGATAGGTATCAGCCGAGTGTGCGAGCCCGCCTCAAATACGGATTTGTCTCAATCTCATGCGACAAAACCGTCGTTGGACCGTGCCCCGGGATCAAGAGGGTTGCAGGATCCAAAGCATGTGAAATAGTGCGTAGCGAATGGCGCATCTGAGTCTCATCGCCACCGGCAAGATCCGTACGACCGACCGAACCAGCAAAAAGCACATCAGCAGATAGAGCCCATGGAACCGGGGTTGAAGACGAGAAGACAGTCTGTCCCTTCATCTCAACCTCAATATCACAGTGACCGATAAACACGGCAGAACCTTCAGAGTGACCTGGAGCTGGAACCATCTTCATCCAGATACCGGGAAGCACCTCAACGCTACCACCCGGAAAATCGCGCAGATCGGTGGGCTTCACCCACGGGCCGATGCTCGGGGGCACGGGCATCGGAATATGCGATGCCGGATCATTCATTCGGTATCGATCAGGAGCCGGGATCCACGTAGGGGCAGGAGTCTCAGGCGCCCACGAGGCAACCTCGGCACAATCCCAGACATGATCAGGATGACCGTGAGTTGCAAGAACAGCTCCGACATGAGCCTGAGACGCGACCAAGACCTCGCGAATCTTATCCTGCACTCCCGCTGACGGATCGACGACCAGCGCCGCCGGCTCGCCATCGGCAACCAGCACCACGCAGTTGGCTGCGTAGTACGGCGTTGGAATAACAGTGATTTTCACTGATCACTCCATAGAGGCGCGAATCTGAGCAAGCCAGGTGCGCTTTGTCTCCAGAGCCTCAGTAAGGGACTTGACCTTCTTTTCGTCGCCCTTCGCCTTGGCAACGCTAAGATCCGATTCGAGGGACTCAACCTGAGCCTCGAGCTGGCCGAGCATACCCTGAGCACGTGCACGTGTTTCAGGGTTGGTACGACGCCATTCGTTTTCTTCTGCCTCGCGGATTGCAGATTCAACCGCACGCAGACGACCTTCAATGCGATGCAAGTCAGAGGAAGGAACTCGACCAATTTCTTCCCAGCGATCCTGAACCGAACGCAGGGCGGTCTTCGCAGCTTCAAGATCCTCCACAGGCAGGATCTTCTCTGCTTCGTCGGCAAGTGCTTCCTTGGCAGCAAGATTTTCGCGGTACTCAGAATCGGTGGCCTCGTCCTTCGCGCGACGTGCGTCGAAGAAGACCTGCTGTGCCGCACGGAAACGTGCCCACAGAGCATCATCTTCCTTACGGGATGCGCGAGGAGCCGCCTTCCAACGATTCATCAGCTCACGGTATGCACCCGAAGTGGCGCCCCAATCGGTCGAGGTCTGCAAAGCTTCAGCCTCGGCGATAATGGCTTCCTTCACTCGCTTCGCCTCAGACTGTGCCTGATCGAGAGCAGAGAAATACTGGCGACGCTGACGATCAAACTGAGTACGCGCCGAAGAGAAACGCTTCCAGAGCTCATCTTCAACAGCCTTTTCGATGCGCGGTCCCTTGCGCTGCAACGACTTCCATTCGTCGAGCAGATCACGGAGCTTCTGACCAGACTGCTTCCAGTGAATACGCTCAGGAGCCTGAGCGATGATGGCTTCAGCAGCCTCAACGACTGCCCTACGAGCTTTCAAAGCTTCCTCACGAGCAGCTTGGCGTTCAATCTTTGCTACTTCCTTACGCTCTTCAGCGCGCACCTTCACGCTCTCAACACGTTCGCGCAACGCAGCAAGGTTACCCAGAGCATTCGGAGATTCAAGAGCTTCGGTGATCGTCGCAAGAGTCAGATCAATATCCTTGGGAGCCAAGGTTGCAAGGCGATGTTCGAACAGCTTGACGGTTGCCTCAATATCCGCAAAACGACGCTCGTAAAGGGCGAAAGGCTCTGCAGGCACACCTTCGGGGTAGCCACCAATAACACGCTCAGTGCCGTTATCGACAACGTAAACGGTGCCGTTTTCATCGATACGACCGAACTCGTGAGTGAGTGGCGTACTCGACGCGGACACGGGAGTTTCCTTGGCCGGAGCCGAAGGGGTGATGTTCTGCTCGTCAGAAGAGGGAGCAGGCTTGGGGGTCGGCGTCGTTGTCACAATCATTGCCTTTCATGGCGAGGGCGCTATGCGCCGATGCGTGGAAGAGTCTCCACGGAGCGTGGTTCTCAGTGCACCGATGTGGTGCACCCCTGTCAGTCTACGTCCTTGGCCCCCATTTCATAAACTGGCGTTTACGACATGGACGATTACGGCTGTTTTGCCCGATTGTCCCGTCCTTTAACGCGCAGAGATGTCACACGCGAACGGCCTCGAACACCCCGTCGACGCGACGCAGAGCGGAAAGAACCGCATTCAAATGCGCCATATCTGCCAACTCAAACGAGAATCGAGCAAGCGAAACCTGATCGGACGTCGTCTTCGTTGACGCAGACACAATGTTGACGCGATAGTCCGACATCACCTTCGTCAGATCCGACAGCAATCCCGCACGATCCAAAGCCTTGACCTGGATCTGAACACGGAACACCTGTCCGCTGACTCCCCGTGCCCAAGAAACGTCGACAAAGCGCTCAGGTTGCAATTCCTTCAGTCGAACAGCGTTATGGCACGAAGCAATGTGGACGGACACGCCCTGACCGCGAGTAATAAAACCAACAACATCATCGCCCGGAACCGGGGTACAGCACTTTGCCAGCTTCACCCAAATATCTTTGGACTCCATACCGGCAACGGTGATACCCGCATCGGACGAACCCGATTGAGTGCGAATCCGAGTTGCACCCGGAGTCACTCCTTCGGACAGAGTTTCTTCGGTGCCGTCTCCTCCACCCAGATTCTCGACAAGTTTTGACACAACGTTCTGAGGCGAAACCTGGCTCTCACCGACAGCCGCATACAGGCTGGACACATCGGAATAGCCCAACGACGTTGCCACCGACAGGATCGTCTCATGACTCATCAAGCGTTGAAGAGGAAGATTCTGCTTACGCATTGCCTTCGCAAGCGCTTCCTTGCCCTCTTCAATCGCTTCTTCGCGACGTTCTTTAGAGAACCACGATTTAATTTTCGAACGCGCACGCGGAGATGCCACAAAAGCAAGCCAGTCGCGTGACGGACCAGCCTTGTCGGACTTCGAGGTCACAACCTCAACCGTTTCGCCAGACTCAAGCTGAGTATCAAGCGAAACGAGGCGCCCATTCACTTTCGCACCAACCGTATGGTGCCCAACCTCAGTGTGCACCGCATAGGCGAAATCAACAGGTGTGGCATGCGCTGGCAGAACAACAACTTGCCCCTTCGGCGTAAAAACATAAACTTCGTCGCCGGCGATCTCATAGCGCAAAGAATCGAGGAACTCTTCAGGGTCACCCGTTTCACGTTCCATCTCGACAAGGGAGCGAAGCCAGTTGGCTTGTTCATCGTTGCTCATTCGATCTGTATCGACGCCAGTCGCATTCGGATTCTGCTTGTACTTCCAGTGCGCGGCAACACCGTGTTCGGCACGCTCGTGCATTTCAAAAGTACGAATCTGGATTTCGACAGGCTTACCACCGGGTCCAATTACCGTCGTGTGCAACGACTGGTACAGATTGAACTTCGGCATAGCGATATAGTCCTTGAAACGCCCAGGAATCGGATTCCACCGAGCATGCAAAGAACCCAGAACGCCGTAGCAATCCTTCACTGACTCTACGAGGACACGAACGGCCACCAGATCGAAGATCTCATCGAATGCTTTACCACGGACGATCATCTTCTGATAGATCGAATAATGGTTCTTGGGGCGACCAGAGACAGTGCCCTTCGTCCCTGAACGACGAAGATCCTCTTCAATCTGACCAATCACATCTCGCAGATACACATCGCGCTGGGGAGCCCGCTCTGCAACCAAGCGATCGATCTCTTCATAAATCTGAGGGTACAGAGTCTTAAAGGAGAGCTCTTCGAGTTCCCACTTCACCATGTTCATGCCCAGACGATGAGCAAGAGGCGCATAAATCTCAAGCGTTTCTCGCGCCTTGTTCTTCGCTGACGACGGGGGGACGAAACGCCACGTGCGCGCATTATGAAGACGGTCAGCAAGCTTAATGAGAAGAACTCGAATATCGCGGCTCATCGCAACAAGCATCTTGCGCAGTGTTTCAGATTGAGCAAATTCGCCGTAGCGCACCTTGTCCAGCTTCGTCACACCGTCAACGAGCGCCGCAATCGGCTCACCATATTCCGCTGCTAGCTCTTCAACCGTGTAGTCCGTATCTTCAACCGTGTCATGCAGAAGAGCAGCCACCAGTGTCGGGGTAGTCATACCCATTTCAGCAAGAATCGTTGCCACCGCAACTGGGTGAGTAATATACGGCTCACCCGATTTACGAACCTGCCCCCGGTGATGCAATTCGGCCGTGCGATAGGCACGCTCGATCATGCTCACATCGGCTTTCGGATGGTTCGCACGCAGTGCTCGAACCAACGGTTCGATCTCAGGAATCGTCGGGCGCGTGCGTGCGCCAAACCATACGAGGCCGGACCTCACACGAGATCCGGCCACGCCTGGTTTTGAGTGAGCGGAGTTAGCCTGGTCAGTCATGCTCCTATGATACGCACCTGTGACGTGTCAAACATATTTGACCGCAACTAAACGAGGAACCGCAGGTCAGACTACCAATGCTGATTCGGTGACGACATCATGTTCGGCAAGCTTTTCGCGCCCGTCGAAAGCCTCAAGCTCCAGAAGAACAGCAACGGTGCTCACGTGTGCTCCGCACTGACGGAGCAGATCAACCGACGCAGCAGCAGTGCCTCCTGTTGCAAGAACGTCATCGATGACCAGCACACGCGACCCTGGAGTCACCGACTCGGGTCGGATCTCCATGCGAGCGCTACCGTATTCAAGGTCATAGTCGACACCGATAACGTGACCGGGAAGCTTGCCTGCTTTACGGATGGTCAGCATACCGACACCGAGTTCAGCGGCAAGTGGCGCTCCAAGAATGAAGCCACGCGACTCCAGACCTGCAATTGCGTCGACACTCCCCTTATAGCGCTCGGCGAGCATCTCAATGAGCTCTTTAAACGCCGGACCGTTTGCAATCAGCGGAGTGATATCGCGAAACAGAACACCGGGCTCCGGGAAATCTTGAACAAGACCGAGATTCGAGTCAACAAGTTCACCGATATGCGCGCCAAGTTCACCACTCATCGATGCTCTTTCTTCCTCTTCGGCTGGTGAGCATTCGAGAGGCGCTGCCCCGGACGAACAGGAGCAACCTTCACAGTGGAGGCACCCTCGTCACCCTTACCCACAGCCACATGACGCGCACGATCCTTTTCGACCGACTCCGTGTGCGCCTTCGTCTTCTTCAAACGCTCTTGAAGCAGAACAAGAAGCGGGGACGCAATGAAGATCGACGAGTAGGTGCCGGCTATCATACCGACGAACAGCGCCAGCGAAATATCGGTCAGAGTACCAGTACCAAGAAGCAAAGCACCGATAATCAGAATCGAACCGACCGGAAGCAATGCAACAACCGACGTGTTAATCGAACGAACCATGGTCTGGTTGACGGCTAAGTTCACATATTCGGCAAAAGTGAAACGCTTCTGGTCGTAGATGCCCTTCGTCAACTCACGGACCTTGTCGAATACAACGACCGTGTCGTACAGAGAGTAACCAAGAATCGTCAGGAAGCCGATGACCGTTGCAGGCGAAACCTCAACCTGGGTGATAACAAAAACACCAAGCGTGAGGGCAATATCGTGGACAAGTGCCAGCAGAGCGGCCAGCGCCATAGTCCATGACCTGAAGTACAGGGTCATCAAGATCGCGACGAGCAACATGAAGATGACAAGCGACTGAGTAGCCTTCGAAGTCACCGAAGCACCCCAGGACGGGCCGATCGTTGACGACTGAACATCGGCCGGATCAACACCGTACGCGCTGGTCAACGCATCACGAATCGTCGCCGCCTGCTGCGAATCAACAGATTCAGTCTGAATACGAACAGAATCCGTACCAACCTTCGTCACCTTCGCGGTGGAAACAATTCCGGTGCCAGTCACGATATCCGAGGCCTTTTCCTCAGACTGATCGCTGACTCGGGTCACATCAAACTGCGCACCGCCTGTGAACTCAATGGAAGCATTGAGGCCGATGGCTGCTGAAAGAACAAAAGCAACGCCAATCAAGGCTGCAGCAAGACCAACAAAAACCTTGCGCTTAGGGACAACCGGGTAGGACTTATCCCCCGAGTACAGAGCATTACCCCACTGGGCGAACGACATCATTTCGCGTCCCCTTTCTGCTCGGCAGCCTCACCATCGACTGCGCTACCCTCAGCCTTCGTCGCTTCACTATCCGCAGATGCGCGAGCTTCTTCCACTTGCGCTTCAGCTTCAGCTTCAGCAAGACGCTGCGCGCGACGACGCTGAGCAAGGCTCATCCCTTTGCCTTCAGTCACAGGCTGAGCCGTCGCACCCTTGCCCTGCTTTTGCTTCGGCATAACAACACGGCCACGACCGGCGTAAATCAGCGAGTTCTTTGCACCGAGGTGCTCGGGATCAAGACCGGAAAGACGATGTCCCTCGCCGAAGAATTTGGTACGAATCAGCAGTTCCATCATCGGGTGAGTGAACAGGAAGATGACAGCAATATCGATCACGGTTGTCACACCGAGAGTGAACGCGAAGCCCTGCACGCCACCGACTGCCAGCAGGTAGAGGACGATAGCTGCAACCAGGTTCACGGCATCGGAGACGAGGATCGTGCGCTTAGCGCGATCCCAGCCTTCGTCGACTGCGGCAGCAAGCGGGCGACCGTCACGGACCTCGTCACGCACGCGTTCGAAGTAGACGATGAACGAGTCAGCGGTGACGCCGACCGCCATAATCAAGCCTGCAACGCCTGCGAGCGACAAACGATATCCCATCGTCGCCGACAGAAGCGCGATCACGATGTAGGTGAGTGCTGCTGCAACAAATAGCGAACCGGCAGAAATAAGCGCCAGACCACGGTATTGCCAGATCAGGTACAGGATGACCAGCAGGAAGCCGATGGCGCCAGCCAACATGCCCTTCTGCAGGTGATCAGAACCCAGTGTGGCGGAAATACGCTGTTCGGACTCAACTTCAAAGTTCAGAGGAAGCGAACCGAAGCTGAGCTGGTTTGCCAGCGCGGTGGCTGACTTTGCGGTGAAGTTACCGGTGATCTGAGCACGACCATCAGAGATGACAGCATTCATTGAAGGAGCAGTAATCACCGAACCGTCAAGAACAACGGCAAAGTGGTTGCGATCCGGCGAGTCGAAGAAGCTCTTTCCTTCGGCGTCAGAATCCTTGTAGGAGTAGAGCAGTTCGGAAGAATCTGCGAATGCCTTCGTACCTTCAGAATCGAACTGCAGGTCGACACCCCACGCGCCGGTTGCCTGACCGGTCGAGTTGGTGACTTGGCCGGCAGTTGCGTTCGAAAGGTTCGAACCGGCAACCGAAACCGGACCAAGGATGTACTTCAGCTGACCATCGCTATCGCAGGCAGCGTAGGGCTTGTCTGCAGCACCTTCGGTCTGCTGGCGAGCTTCGGAGTTGGTGCAGTCAAGCACGGAGAAGTCGTAGAGAACCTGCTCTGTGATCCATGCAAGATCCGTTCCATTAGCAGGAGTCGAATTCGGCTGGTCTGAGAGAACACCGTCTTGATTCAGATCAGCAACTTTCATCGCGGATTCTTCATCCAGTGCGGTCGACACCTGCTGAACCGACTGAGCATCGTCTGCTGACTGGGCGCCATCAGCCGAGGCCTGTTCTGTCGCTGATTGAGTTTTATCAGCAGACTGAGCTGACTGTGCAGAATCTTTGTCTGAAACCTCGGCGGTTGAGGAGGTCGCAACTTTCTGGGAAGCCAGACCGATACGGAGAACAGGTCGGAAGTTCATCTGCGAGGACGAACGAATCAGGTCGAGAGTTTCCTGTGAAGGCGTACCTGGAATTGAAACAACAATGTTGTCCGAGCCCATCGAAGTGATCTCTGATTCGGCGACACCGGAGGCATCAATACGATTACGAATAATTGAAATCGCCTGCGTGATGTCGTCTTCAGTGATCGCTCGGTCGCCTTCTTCGGTCGACTTCGGAGTCAAGATCAGTTGGGTGCCACCCTGAAGATCGAGGGCGAGCGAGGGAACCAACGAGGTCCCCTTGGTGACGTTGCCAATCACCAGTCCGGCCGCTGCCACCACCATTGCAACAATGAGGGTGACAAGTGAACGCACAGGTCGGCGTTTACGTGTAGACACTTTTAACTACTCCCAGTCCCTAGCTCGGGATACTCAGTTCTTTTCGTCGGTCGATGCATCATCCGTAGCGGGATCATCAAGGCCAAGAATCGGTTCTTGCTGTTCTTCTTCGGCCAGTTCGACAGCGGGCTCATCTGAAGCGAAAGGCGGTTCGTCCCCAACGGAACGGATCATCTGACGATCCCAGTACATCTCTGTACCATCAATCGTCTCGAGTACGACGATGTCGCCGTCCTGATCGACAAAGCGACCCCAGAATCCAACAGCGGTCTTCACCCAAGCACCGGGAACGAGTTTCTCGTTCATATCTCGTTCCATTTGAGCCTGACGCTCAGCCATCTTCTTGCGACCACGGCTTGAGTACCACATCATCGCGATCAGGATGAGCGCAAGTAGGATAAAGGTCATGTTGCCGCCCTGGAGGAAGTTACCCACGGATTGCCTCTTTCTAGTCATGAACGCGCGTAGAGCGCACCCTGGTCAGTCTAATGCGAAGAAGGCTCTCTTAGCGAAAAAGGCGGTCAAATCAGGCGAATAACACTGTGATTCAGCTAAACAGCATAGATTCGGCGGGCGGTGTCAGCCCCAAATGTTGGAAAGCTTTGGGCGTGGCGGCACGTCCTCGGTTGGTTCTGACAAGGAATCCTTCACGAACCAAGTAGGGCTCAGCGACGGTTTCGACCGTCTCTGCTTCTTCACCTACCGTGACCGCAAGAGTGGTCAATCCAACCGGTCCCCCAGCAAAACGCTGACAGACTGCGTCGAGTACTGCTCTGTCAAGACGATCGAGACCGTAGCGATCAACCTCGAACAGGGTGAGTGCGCCCTGGGCAGCTTCAAGATCCAAAGCGCCGCTTCCACGTACTTGGGCATAGTCGACGACGCGACGAAGAAGGCGATTGGCAATACGCGGGGTGCCTCTTGAACGGGAGGCGATTTCGTGAGCCGCCTGAGCGTCCAAGGGGGCGCCAAGAAGGTCAGCGGAACGCGTGACGACTGCTTCAAGTTCGTGTGTCTCGTAGAACTCAAGATGAGCGGTAAAACCGAAACGGTCACGCAGAGGAGCCGGTAGCAGGCCCGTGCGCGTAGTCGCACCGACAACGGTAAAAGGCGGAAGCGTCAGCGGAATCGAGGTTGCGCCGGGCCCCTTACCCACGACAACGTCGACGCGGAAGTCTTCCATTGCCAGATACAGCATTTCTTCTGCGGTGCGAGCAAGACGGTGGATTTCGTCAATAAAAAGAATGTCGCCTTCTTGAAGCCCTGAAAGGATCGCAGCAAGGTCACCCGAATGCTGGATTGCCGGACCGGAGGTCAGGCGGAGCGATGTCCCCATTTCGGCGGCAATAATCATTGCCAAAGTGGTCTTACCCAACCCGGGAGGACCGGCAAGAAGAACATGGTCGGGGCTCACGCCACGGCCACGTGCCGCATCGAGAACAAGCTGAAGCTGTTCACGAACAGTTTCTTGTCCGACGAATTCAGTGAGGCGCTTGGGACGCAGAGCTGCTTCTGCAGCACGTTCAAGCTCACCGGCATCAGGAGCAACAATACGCATTGCCTCTGCGGGAGAATCGAAAGAATCAGCCACGAGAGCCTCCCAACTTCAGCAAAGCGGCACGGAGCAAATCAGACGCCCCCAAGCCCTGTCCACCCAGCGTATCGATTGCCGCTTGTGCCTGGGATTGCTTCCATCCCATCGAAACCAAAGCTGCCACAACATCTTCTTCGACAGCGCCCATGGCGGGTGCGGCTCCGGTTCCCACCTTTCCAAGATGTGCGGGCTGACCGAGTTTCTCCCCTAGCTCCAACACCATGCGTTGCGCTGATTTCTTTCCAACACCGGGGATCTTGCCCAGGGTTGAAAGATCATGATCGCGAACGGCACGACGAAGATCATCGGGGCTAAGAACGCCAAGCGCACCAAGGGCAATACGAGGTCCAATACCGGACACGGTCTGCAAGATGGTGAATACATCACGCTGATCAGCCGTTTCAAAGCCCATGAGTGTCAGGGAATCCTCGCGAACAATAAGCGATGTTGCAACAGTGAGCTCGTCACCGACGCGCACCTGCTGAGCGTATGTGGGCACGACCTTCACATCGAAACCAACGCCGGAGACAACCACGACAATTGAATCCACGCCAACTGAGGCCACTGTTCCACTCAACTGTGCGATCAATTGTTCTCCTGTATTGGATCGATAGCGCCCACACCCAATGCGAACACCTGTTCTATTTTACTTGCGACGCAGTCGCGGATCAACAGCACCTGTCCGGCGTTGCGCAGCTTGAGCTTCCGCCCACGCACGTTGCGCGGGTGTCATCGACCCTTTGGAAGTCAAGCGACCAGAGATAGAAACAGAAACTGACGAATCGTCGCCAACACCCAGCAGACCTGTCCCCCGCCACGCATGACAAATTGCGATTGCAAGCGCATCTGCAGCATCCGCGGGCTTCGGAGGCTTCGACAAGCGAAGAATACGCGACACCATCGCCTGAACCTGCGCTTTATCCGCATTGCCGTTTCCAGAAACAGCAGACTTCACTTCTGACGGGGTATGAACCGCCATCGGCAGACCAGCACGCGCCACGCACGTCATGGCAGCACCCATGACCTGCATCGTCGTCGTCACTGACTGCAAGTTGTCTTGGGCGAAGACTCGCTCAATCGCCACAACTTCAGGCTGATACTGCGCGATCACACTATCAATCGCATCTGCAATCGTCCGAAGCCTAAAATGCGTCGCAATGTCTTTGTTAGAACGAGCAACCCCGACATACACGAGCGTGGCACGCCTTGACTCATCAACGTCAACAACACCCAAACCGCATCGTGTAATGCCGGGGTCAATTCCCATGACTCGCATGGGTCAGCGGTTCTCCACCATTGAAACGAACAGTTCATGCAGGCGGTCATCGCCACCCACCTCGGGGTGGAAGCTGGTTGCCATGACGTTACCTTGACGTACGGCCACGATCGGACCATCTTCAGCGTTTCCGGCGCGCGCAATCACAGACACGGTGTCGCCAACGGACTCAACCCACGGTGCGCGGATAAAGACAGCGCGGAAATCGTCGCCTTCGATGCCGTCAATCACGAGGTCTTCTTCGTAGGAATCAACCTGACGCCCAAAGGCATTACGTCGAACAACCATGTCGAGGGTGGCGAAGCACTTCTGATCATCGCGACCATCAAGGATCGTAGACGAGAGCATGATCATGCCAGCGCATGTGCCCCACGCGGGAAGTCCAGCATCAAGACGGTCTTTCAGAGGTTCAAACATGTCGAAGGAGGCCAACAGATTCGACATGGTCGTTGACTCGCCACCGGGGATGATCAGACCATCCACTTTCGCCAATTCGCAGGGGCGACGCACCTTAACGGCGCGGGCGCCAGAATTCTCTAGCGCCCGCACATGTTCGTCAACGTCACCCTGAAGGGCGAGAACGCCGATCGTCACCATCCGCGCTCCGCAAGACGGTGAGAAACCGGAAGGTCGTCAACGTTGATACCGACCATTGCTTCACCAAGGCCACGCGAAACCTCAGCAATAACGGACGGATCATCGTAGAAGGTGGTTGCCTTAACGATGGCAGCTGCACGCTTCGCCGGATCACCGGACTTGAAGATACCGGATCCAACGAAAACACCCTCAGCACCGAGCTGCATCATCATTGCAGCGTCCGCCGGGGTAGCAATGCCACCGGCGGTGAACAGAACGACAGGAAGCTTACCTTCGCGAGCGACCTCGGCGACCAGCTCGTAGGGAGCCTGGAGTTCCTTGGCGGCAACGTAGAGCTCATCTTCGGGAAGCGAGGTGAGGTGACGGATCTGGTCGCGGATCTTACGCATGTGCGTCGTCGCGTTGGAAACGTCGCCGGTACCAGCTTCACCCTTGGAGCGAATCATTGCTGCACCTTCGGTGATGCGACGGAGTGCCTCACCCAGGTTGGTTGCACCGCAGACAAAGGGAACGGTGAAGTTCCACTTGTCGATGTGGTTGGTGTAATCGGCCGGGGTGAGAACCTCAGATTCGTCGATGTAGTCGACGCCGAGGGACTGCAGAACCTGAGCTTCAACGAAATGGCCGATGCGAGCCTTTGCCATGACCGGGATGGAGACAGCGTTGATGATGCCATCGATCAGATCCGGGTCAGACATACGGGCAACGCCACCCTGTGCGCGAATGTCCGCAGGAACGCGCTCGAGCGCCATGACGGCAACTGCGCCCGCATCTTCGGCGATCTTTGCTTGCTCTGGAGTAACGACGTCCATGATGACGCCACCCTTGAGCATCTGAGCCATACCGCGCTTAACCTGCGGGGTACCAACTTCGCGAGTCGACGTGAACTCAGCCATCGTCACTCCCCTTCTTCCAGCTGCGCGCGGACCTCATCCGAGTACGTCATGTTGTTGTAGATGTTCTGAACGTCGTCAGATTCTTCCAGAGCGTCGATCAGTTTCTGAACCTTCAGTGCGCCTTCAAAGTCGACCTCAACGTCGGTCGATGCGACGAATTGAACTTCAGCGGAATCGTAATCGATACCTGCTGACTGGAGCGCCTTACGGACCTCGACAACATCGGAGGCTGCGGATTCGATGACGAATCCATCACCGGTGTCGGTCACTTCTTCAGCACCCGCATCCAGAACGGCTTCCATGATCGTGTCCTCGTCAACGCCGTCTGCTGCGCCCACCTCGACAATGCCACGACGGGAGAAGAGGTAGGAAACCGAACCCGGGTCCGCCAGCGAGCCTCCCTGACGGGTAAAGCCAAGGCGGACGTCGGAAGCTGCACGGTTACGGTTGTCGGTCAGACATTCGACGAGGAATGCAACGCCGTTCGGGCCGTAGCCTTCGTACATGATGGTTTCGTAGTTCGCGCCACCGGCTTCTGCACCGGAGCCACGCTTGACAGCACGATCGATGTTGTCAGCGGGAACGGAATTCTTCTTTGCCTTCTGGATGGCGTCATACAGGGTCGGGTTACCTGCGGGATCGCCGCCGCCGGTGCGTGCTGCAACTTCAATATTCTTGATCAGACGAGCGAAGAGCTTTCCGCGCTTCGCGTCAATGGCGGCCTTCTTGTGCTTGGTGGTCGCCCATTTAGAGTGTCCCGACATTACTGCTCCCTTGAAGGGTGGATTGCGTACCCGTATATCTTAGCGGGATTAGTAAAAGGTCAGCGTCTTCAAAGGTGGGCTATGGGACACAGTAAACGTTCGATGCCAATGCCCGTCAGCCTTGAACTCTGCGATTACAGCACGCGTGGGACGGTGACAATCCGTACTGGCAGGTTCGCGCCGGGACGAAAATCAGCGAAACTTCCTTCGCTTTGAATGATCAGAGCAGTCGCTTTACCGACGCCAGTGCCAAGATCGGCTTTCGCACTATCGTCTCCGATCAGGTATCCAACATGGCCGATTGTTGGCTGATGTCCGACAATCAGTGCGGATTCTCCAGGCAGGGAGTTAATCGTTTCGATGAGTGACTCTGCCCCTGCATCGTAGATTGAACGATCCTTGTACGTGGTCCTCATTGGCAGGTTCTTCGCGATCTCGTCGAAGGTCTGCCATGCGCGCACTGCTGTTGAACTGACCCCTAGTTCGATGTCTCCAACTTCGGCTTGCAGTTTGATGCCAAGCTCGTGCGCCCGACGGAGACCAAGATCGGTCAACGGTCGCGAGTGATCCGACAGCGCGAAATACTCCGGGTCAGAGTGGCGAACAAGGATCAGCGTGCATTGACTCATGTGAAAAGATTACAGTGTGAGGGATCGAGGAGGTTCAATGGCATTGGGACGAGGCCGCGCTGACGGTGTGTGTCAGGCACGCGAGTGTAATGCGCAGGCGGTGTGGATCATCACCTGGTCAAACCCGAAAATCCCGTGGGCGGATTCCAAGACGTGGCTGTCATGCAATGAACACCGCGAATTTCTGTCCGATTACATGCGATACCGGGGTTTCCCCTTTGAGATCAATCCTCTAGATCCCACTGATCAACTGGACGGTTATTCCACGTCAGACCAGTGAAGGCACCTCGCAGATCGTCGGGGTTGTGAGGAACGGAGGTGCCGAATCGTTCGGTGGGCCACTGCAAGATGACGGTTCCCGTATTCGACATGAAGTGAGTCATCACAAGAGTGCCGGAGATGTTGTGCGCAAGCGTCGATGCCAGCAGGCGCAGTAGGGCTCCATGAGCGACGATCACACCCACGCCGTCCGGATCTTCCTCAAGTACGAGGCCAGCCACTTCGGCGATAACGGGCAACGCACGGGCAAGCGCGTCCTCCCCCGTTTCAGCGCCAGACATACGAATGTGAGTTGCACCGTGCGACCAGTTTCCCGTTCCTTCAACGTAAACGGAGTCTGAGAACGGGTCAGCGTTCATCTCAACGTCACCTGAGCGTAATTCACGAATTCCTGGTCTCACCAGCGGAGTCAGGGCATACTTAGCGCATAGGGGTGCGCAGGTTTGGCGAGTGCGAAAAAGAGGTGAAACAGCAACCACTGTTGGAGCCTGCCCGACTTCAGATTCCCAGCGCGAAGCAAGATCGGTGGCTTGAGCCAACCCATCGGCGGTTAGCGGTAGTCCAGGCCTAGAGGTGTCAAGAGCGTGCGCTTCATTGGCGTAGGTCTGTCCGTGACGCACGAGGACGATTTTCACAACTGTGTTTCCGTTTCTTCTTCGTGCCTTGGTGTGCAAGGCAGTATTCAGTTCCAGAAGTAGGTATCCATCAATGCGCGTGCTTTGCGCGATCGACGAAGCCATTCTTCTTCCAGCTCACACTCGCTTGCCGCACCATATCCAAGAACGCGTGCCAGCGGGATAAGGTCCTTCGAGTCTCTGGGAACGGTATCGAGTTTAACTCCCGACATTCGCCCGGTTGTCAGCACGTTCGCCGCCCGGATTTGTGATGCGAGGCTCCACGCATTTTCCAACGTCTTCGCATCATGAGGAGCAATCCATCCCGAACGAGTTAATGCGCGCAGAGCATCAATCGTTGACGAGGTGCGTAAAGAGTCATCGGCATGAGCATGTTTCAGCTGAAGAAGCTGAACAATCCATTCGACGTCTGACAGGCCACCCGGCCCCAATTTCACGTGACGCGTGGGTTCGATGCCACGAGGCAGGCGTTCGCTTTCCATTCTTGCTTTGAGCAGACGAATGTCTCTGATCTGGGCCTCGTCAATCGCGCTGCCATAGCGCACGCGGTCGATTAACTCCCCCATCGAACGCATCAGATCATCGGGGCCGGCGAATACGCGCGCCCGAAGGAGCGCTTGGCGTTCCCAGGTCGATGCCCACTTGTCGTAATACTCCGCGTACGATTCGACGGTTCTGGACATCGGTCCGTTGCGTCCTTCTGGACGTAGGTCTAGGTCAACGCTGACACTCATCTGCGCTGTGACCGTCCCCAGCAATGCTTTCACGCGGTTGATGATTGTCGTTGCAGCGTTCACAGCGTCGCTCTCGCTCACGCCATTGGTCGCGCGATGAAAAGCCATGACATCAGCGTCGGAGGCATAGTTTGATTCACGCCCACCGTAACGTCCCATCGCCACGAACCCAACGTCGACGCGGTGACCGTTCTTGAGTTCTTCTTCGCGTGTTGCAATCGCTAATGCGCCGACAACTGCTGCGTCCGTAGCATCGGAGATTGTCTGCCGCCTGGCTCCGATTCCAGTCACCAAATCGCTCATCGCAGCACGAGTAAGTTCACGCGAACGCATGGCTCGCACGCGATATGCGGCCTTATCCGAATCTGCGTGGCGGTCAATCAACGAGGCCGCCTCGACTTTCAAAACCTCAGCTTCACGAGGGGCGAGGTCTTTATCAAGATCCAGCCAGGCGACTGCTTCGGGGCGATGTGACAGAGCCTCAGCGATCCACTTCGAGTTCGGCAGCATCTCGCAGAGCCTGGATGCGGCAACTCCGGAATCACGCAGGAGAGCCAAATACCAGTGAGAATCACCGATTTGCTCCGATAGAGCTCTAAAGTTCAGCAAGCCAAGGTCTGGATCTGCACCGTTGGAAAGCCACGAAATAAAAACGGGCAGAAGATGACGCTGGATCTTCGCACGCCTGCTTGTGCCCTGCGAGAGGGCCGTGATGTGGGCAAGAGCTCCTCGGGGATCGCGATAGCCGATGGCTTGAAGACGAGCCTGAGCACCATCGGAGTCCAACGTAGCTTCATCTGGGCTAAGGCCCGCAGTTGCCTGAACAATCGGACGATAGAACACGTCCTCATGGAGCATTCGAACACGATCTCGAATGCGTTTCAGTTCCTTCGCCAGAGCCTCGGAACTACCACAATGCTCAAGATCAACTCCCCTGCCCACCGCTCGAAGTTCGTTCGCTGACGTAGGGATCAGGTGGGTGCGACGCATGCGTTGAAGCTGAATACGGTGTTCAACAGCACGCAGGAAGCAGTAGCATTCACGCAATTCTTGAGCATCGCTACGCGCCACATAACCACCGTCGCTAAGGCGAGACAGCGCATCCAACGTTGATCTGGCGTGAAGCGAATCATCGGTACGACCGTGGACCAGTTGCAACAGCTGCACGGTGAACTCGACATCACGCAGGCCACCTCGCCCGAGCTTCAGTTCACGGTCAGCTTCACGACGGGGAATCGTGTTTTCAACGCGACGTCGCATTGCTCGAGCATTTTCAACAAAGCCATCACGCCCCGTAGCATTCCAAATGTACGGAGAAGCAACACGGAAAAAGGCCTGACCAAGCTCCATATCGCCAGCTGCCGGGCGAGCTTTAAGAAGAGCCTGGAACTCCCACGTTTCAGCCCACTTATCCCAATACTGTGTGAACGAGTCAAGTGTTCGCACAAGCGCGCCATGACGCCCTTCGGGACGCAGATTCGCATCCACGCTCCAGAGTGGCTGTTCATTACCCGGCCCCGAACATACCTGAGCCGAAAGCGCTGCCATGCGCGTACCCAGTTCGATGGCACTACGCTCATCAACACCCTCAGCCGGGGCAACAACGTACATCACGTCAACGTCGGAAATGTAGTTAAGTTCTTGAGCGCCTGTTTTTCCCATCGCAATAATCGAAAGACGAGCATTACCCTGCGGATCAATATCTCGTCGTGCCAGTGCGAGGGCAGCTTCGAGTGCAGCGTCAGCAAGCACCGCAAGGCGCACACCGACTTCCGGCATATAATCGGGCGGGTTCGGGTGCGTAGCATCGTCAGCAACGAGGTCCAACAAAACTCTGCGATACGCACGACGCACATCGTCGCCGTTGTAGCCGGGACCCGCAACGGGCATCTGCGACGCTGGATCAGCCCCCACTGCGTGAAGGAGCTCCGTCAACGGTTCATCGGGTTCAACAAGCAAGCCATCAATGCGTGAAGGGTCAGCAATCAGGTAGTCGCCCCACCAGGAAGATGCACCAAAAACCGCGACCAAGCGCCGAAGCCCATTGCCCCCGCGTTCAGCGATTGTGGCTAATTGAGTAGGGGCGGCCTCGTGAAAACGCAGGCAGGTTACCAGCGCGGAATCTGGATCGGCGCAGGCGTTGAACAGCGGTAGCCACTCGCCTAGCTCGCCGGGTAGGTCAGCCAAAAATGACGCTGCTCGCACCGGATCCAAGAAACCGCTACCGCGGAGGTCCTTCGGGACAACCTCCATCAGTAGACCTTGAGGAACTGGCGAATCTCCTGAGGCGTCACCTGCTGGCGGTACTCACGCCATTCCTTTTCCTTGTTGCGCACAACGTAGTCGAAGACCTCTTCACCAAGAGCACCGGCAACCAAGTCAGATTCGCGCATCAAACGAACCGCGGAAGCCAATGACGTCGGCAGAGCCTCGATCCCCATCACCTGACGTTCGCGATCCGTCAGATCCCAAACATTGTCCTCAGCTTCGGGGACAAGTTCGAGGCGACGTTCAATGCCGTCAAGACCTGCAGTGATCAGAACGGCGAGTGCAAGATACGGGTTCGCAGCCGGATCCAAGGCACGGTACTCAATGCGTGCTGCCGTACGCTTTTCAGGCTTGTACAGCGGGACTCGAATCAACGCGGAGCGATTGTTATGACCCCAGCACACGTAAGACGGAGCCTCGCCCCCACCCCAGAGGCGCTTATAGGAGTTCACGTGCTGATTGGTGACAGCAGCGATCTCGCGAGCATGTTCCAAGAGCCCCGCAATGAAGTGGCGCCCCGTGCGTGACAGCTGATAGTCACCTGACGGATCGTAGAAGGCATTTTCTTCACCTTCGAGCAGTGAAAGGTGCGTATGCATACCCGAACCCGGATGGTCAATAAAGGGCTTGGGCATAAACAGTGCGGCAAGGTTCTCGCGCAACGCGACCTCTTCGATGACGGTTCGAGCGGTCATGATGTTGTCGGCAGCACTCACCGCATCGACTGCACGCAGGTCGATTTCGTTTTGACCGGGGCCACCTTCGTGGTGAGAGAACTCGACCGCAATGCCCATATCTTCGAGCATACGAACCGCGCGACGACGGAAATCATTCGAATGCCCACGCGCAACATGATCGAAATACCCCGCAGAATCAACAGGCTTCAAGTTGTCGACACTGATCGGCTGTTGGAGCAGATAGAACTCAATCTCAGGGTGAACCATCACAGTGAAGCCGCGCTCTTGGGCTCGTTCAACAACGCGTTCCAACACGCCGCGAGGGTCACTACGTGCAGCCTGACCATCGGGGGTCAACACGTCGCAGAACATTCGAGCAACGGGATCTTCTTCCCCTCGCCACGGCAACATCTGGAATGTCGAAGCATCCGGACGCAACAACATGTCGGACTCGTGCACGCGGGTCATGCCTTCAATCACAGAACCGTCGAAACCGATACCTTCAGCGAAGGCATCTTCCAACTCGCCCGGGTCAATTGCTACAGACTTCAAGACACCAGCGACATCTGTAAACCACAGGCGAATAAAGCGAATGTCGCGGGCAGCAACCTCGCGCAGAACCTTTTCCTGGATGGAGTCCACGAGTCTCTTCTTTCAATCGGGGGCGATGGTGAGGGGGATGGTCAAGAACACGTCGTCCACACCGGACAGTTTTACTTGTTCGGGTTAAAACCCTTCGCAATGGAATCCAGAGCAGCCGTCAGTTCGGTGGGAACAACCCACACCTTCGACGAATCCCCCTTGGCAAGTTCCGGAAGCATCTGCAAGTACTGGTAGCTCAGCAGATCAGGCGTTGGATTGCCCTCGTGGATCGACTGGAAGACGGTACCGATAGCTTCTGCTTGACCGCGGGCGCGAGTGACAGCCGCCTGAGCTTGTCCTTCAGCCTTCAAGATGGCGGACTGCTTTTCACCCTCAGCCTGAAGGATCTGCGACTGACGGACACCTTCAGCAGTCAGAATCGCTGCACGCTTATCACGTTCGGCTCGCAACTGCTGTTCCATGGCCTGCTGAATCGACGGTGGCGGATCAATTGCCTTCAACTCAACGCGATTCACGCGGATACCCCAGCGTCCCGTTGCTTCATCAAGAACACCACGAAGCTGAGTGTTGATCGAGTCGCGACTCGTCAGCGTCTGCTCGAGGTCGAGCGAGCCAATGACATTACGGAGCGTCGTCACCGTCAGCTGTTCGATTGCCTGAATGAAGTTCGCAATCTCGTAGGTCGCGTGCATTGGATCCGTGACCTGGTAGTAAATCACCGAGTCGATGGAAACCACGACGTTATCGGCGGTAATCACCGGCTGTGGAGGGAAGCTGGTGACCTGTTCACGCAAGTCAACGCGCGCTGCAATACGGTCAAAGAACGGAATCAGCACATGCAAACCACCGTACATCACCGTGTGAAAACGACCGAGGCGCTCGATCACCAACGCGCGAGGCTGGGGAACAATCTGGACGCTCTTGGCAAGGATGACCACAACAAGGATCAACAGGAGCCCAGCAACGAAGGGACCAATACTCATGTCCACGGCGGCACTCACCCTTTCTGTTCTTCGAATGTTTTACTACGGTTCTCGACGGACGTAACAACCGCCGTAGCACCGTCGATCTCGCACACATACGCATGCTCGCCCACAAGAAGGGGCTTCTCGTCGATTGTGCGGGCAGACCAGACTTCGCCATCAAGTTTCACGCGACCACTGCTGGCGTTCACGGTTTCAATCACATCGACCTGTCGCCCAATCAAGGCGTGCACATTGGTTTTCACGTTCGTTTGCGACCAGAGCATACGCATTTTCAGCCACGGACGAAGCGCACAAAGAAAGACCAGCGAGCAGACCACAAAAACGCCGACTTCGGGCCAGAGCCCAGGGACAACAAGAGAGGTTAACGCCGCTGCTAAACCACCGATGGCAAGCATGAGGAACACAAGGTCAACCGTTGCCATCTCAATCAGTCCAAGAACGATGGCAACAATCACCCACCACAAAGCGTGCGTCATACACACTCCCCTTTGTCCGACGTGTCCACGGTGATACCTATGAAGAGACTTACCTGACGGCGCGAGCCCACCAGCGTCCGTTGTCGTTACCGGCGCTCAGAGGCAGACAATACGTCGCTGACAGATTCACTCCGGTGATGACGGAATCAATGACACCCGACTGGACGACCTTTGCTCCGTCCATCAAGACCGCGTGCGTCATTCCGCTGGGAATTTCTTCCACCTGGTGTGTAACCAAAATGACCTGCGGAGCATGCGGACCGGAAATGATCTCTTCAAGAGCTCCGATCAATAGTTCGCGGGCGCCAAGATCCAAGCCAGCGGTGGGCTCATCAAGAATCAGGACCTCCGGGTCTGTCATCAGGCTTCGAGCAAGCAACACACGTTGCGCTTCGCCCTCAGAGAGAGTTCCAAACTGACGATCCGCCAAATGATCAATACCGAAAGCAACAAGCAGATTGTCGCAACGCGCATCATCTTGAGCTTCGTATTCTTCGTCGCGATGAATTGCGATACCCCACGCTGCCGTGCGAACAAGGTCGCGAACAGTTTGGTGTGCACGAATGGAGGGGGCAAGCGACTTCGAAACAAGTGCAACGCGGGAAGCAAGTTCTTGACGGTCGAGAGCAAAAATGTCTTCGCCATCAAGTTTCACGGTGCCCTGCGCCAATGCTTCACGACCGGCTAGCGCTCGGATAAGAGTTGTCTTACCCGCGCCATTCGGGCCAAGAATCACCCAATGCTGGCCTTGCTCGGTGCTAAAAGACACCGAATCAAGAATCGCAGTTCCACGTTTGCTTACAGTTGCATCCACACATTCAAGGACATAAGTCATACCTATAAGCCTACCTTTGTCACCGAAATATGATCGGCTGACTCACACCAGTGTGCGATACAGATCCGCGGTCTTCTGGCCGATGGCATCCCAAGAGAAGTGGTCGCGAGCACGCGTCAGGCCTGCCACTCCCATCGTCTTGGCGCCCTGAGGGTTATCGAGGACTGCGATCAGGCGCTCGGCCATATCATGAACGAAGGTATCGGGCTTCAGAGGAGTGCCGGTGCCGTCATTCATTTGTTCGATCGGAACCAGATAGCCGGTCTCGCCGTCGACGATGACATCGGGAATACCGCCAGTTGCCGTACCAACAACGGGCAGGCCCAGCGCCATCGCTTCGAGGTTCACGATACCGAGTGGCTCGTAGACCGACGGGGTGATGAACACGGTCGACGCATCCAGAATTGCTGCAATGTCGGGCTGCGGGAGCATCTCAGAGATGAGGATGACGCCCTGACGCTTCGCCTGCAGGTCCTTCACAAGCGCGTCGACTTCGGCTGCAATCTGCGGAGTATCGGGAGCACCCGCACACAAAACAATCTGAACGTCATCGGGAAGCAGGTTCGCTGCGCGCAGGAAATGGGGCAGACCCTTTTGACGCGTAATGCGTCCAACGAACACAACGGTTCGCTTGGTCGGATCAATCGAATACGTCTTCAGAACGCGTTCTTGGTTCTCGCGTTCAGCGTCGGTAGACGGAGCACGCCACTTCGCCAGATCAATGCCGTTGTGAATGACGTGAACCTTCGCGTCGTCAACGTTCGGGTAGGAGCGCACAATGTCGGCCTTCATACCGTTCGAAACTGCAACAATGCCGGCCGCGGCCTCGTACGACGTCTTCTCGATGTAGGAAGAAATGCGGTAGCCACCACCCAGCTGCTCGGCTTTCCAGGGGCGCAAGGGCTCCAGAGAGTGTGCTGAAATGACGTGCGGAATGTCGTGAAGCAGAGCCGAAAGATGGCCGGCAAAGTTTGCGTACCAGGTGTGCGAGTGAACCAAGTCTGCGCCTTCGGTCTGGGCCGCGATGGAAAGATCTACCCCGAGTGTCTTCAGTGCCGCGTTCGCTCCTGCCAGTTCCACTAGGTCAGCGTGGCCGACGACTCCAGTTTCGGCTCCTTCGGTTCCGGGTTCACGAGGCCCGTCAAACGCGTGAACTCGAACCTCGTCGAGGCGGGGACGCAGAACTTTAGCAAGTTCAGTAACGTGAACACCTGCACCTCCATAAACAAAGGGCGGATACTCGCGGGTCAGCAGGTCAACGCGCATGATGGTCCTTTCAGGGAAGGCACAAACTTCTTGAGCTAGCCTATCGCGGGCACAGAGCACTCACCGACGAATCCCCGCATGCGTGCACACAGTTGCGCATTCAATGACCATATGTGATGGGCGCCACACAGTGGAATATGCGTGCAGGATCACACTGACTCTCATAGGCTTAGCCCATGGCCAAAAATCATGTTCTCGCAATTGTTCTTGCAGGTGGTGAGGGGAAGCGACTGATGCCGCTGACCGACGACCGCGCTAAGCCCGCTGTTCCCTTCGGCGGACACTATCGTTTGATCGACTTTGCTCTGTCCAACATCGTGAACTCCGGTTATCTGAAGATCATCGTGTTGACCCAGTACAAGTCCCACTCGCTTGACCGCCACGTCACCAAGACCTGGTACACATCTCCCCTTCTCGGTAACTTCATCGCCCCTGTTCCGGCTCAGCAGCGTCGCGGGCCTCACTGGTACTTGGGTAGCGCTGACGCTATCTACCAGTCCCTGAACATCGTCGATGATGAGCAACCCGACTACATCGTCATCATTGGTGCCGACAACATCTACCGTATGGACTTCTCTCAGATGGTGCAGCACCACATCGATTCTGGACTCCCGGCCACGGTCGCAGGCATCCGTCAGCCGATCGAACTTGCTTCCGCTCTCGGCGTGATCGACTCGGCAGACGGCAAGATCAACCAGTTCCTCGAAAAGCCGAAGAACGCTGCCGGCCTTGCCGACGATCCCACCAAGGTGCTCGCTTCCATGGGCAACTACGTGTTCACCACGAAGGACCTGATCAAGGCTCTCCGTGAGGACGCACACAACCCCGAGTCCAAGCACGATATGGGTGGCAACATCATCCCGTGGTTCGTCGAGCGTGGCGAGTGCGGTGTATACGACTTCCAAGACAACGACGTCCCGGGTTCGACCGACCGCGACCGTAACTACTGGCGCGACGTTGGTACCCTCGATGCCTACTACGATGCCAACATGGACCTGATTTCAGTCCACCCCGTGTTCAACCTGTACAACCGCAAGTGGCCGACGATGACGATGATCGACGGTTCCTTGCCACCGGCTAAGTTCGTGTACGGTGAAGAGCACTCGCGAATGGGTCACGCTGTTGATTCCTTCGTCTCCCCCGGGGTCATCATTTCCGGTGGCGAGGTCTACCACTCGGTTATCTCCCCCGGTTGCTACATACACTCCTGGGCTCAAGTCACTGACTCGGTTGTCATGGATGGGTGCCGTATTGGTCGCCACGCAGTGGTATCCAAGGCAATCCTCGACAAGAACGTTGTTCTTGAAGAAGGCGCTGTCATTGGTCTTGACCTCACGCGCGACCGGGAACGTGGCTTCACCGTTACGGATTCCGGTATCACCGTTGTCCCCAAAGGAACGGTTGTTACCCGTTGAGTAATACACCCCGTTCTCTCCCGGATGCTTCGGCGTTCGGGAGAGACGCATTTTCACCCCCGCCTCGCCTGATCGTCACTGATGTTGATTCGACTTTGATCGCCCAAGAAGTCATCGAAGAGTTGGCGCATTTCGCTGGGACGCGCGGGCAGGTTGCTGACATCACCGCGCGGGCAATGAACGGCGAGATAGACTTCGCCGAATCTTTGCGCCTCCGTGTCTCCACCTTGGCGGGCGTTCCCGCTACGGTGTTCGATGAGGTTCTTCATTCGATCACTCCCACCCCCGGTGTGTGCGATCTGATTGATGCGGTTCATGCCCACGGTGGTTTTTTCGGTGTGGTCTCAGGTGGCTTCGAGGAAGTTGTTGCTCCTCTTTGTCACCAGCTGAACATCGATCATTACTTGGCTAACCGACTTGAGGTCACCAACGGCTTCTTGACGGGTAAGGTCCTGGGGGCAATCGTGACCGCGGACGCCAAGGTGCAGGCGTTGGAAGGGTGGCGTCTATTGCACGGACTGGATGTTAACCAGACAGTCGCCATCGGAGATGGAGCAAACGATATTCCAATGCTCCAACGGGCAGGCTTGGGAATTGCTTTCTGCGCGAAGCCCACAGTTCGTGAGCAAGTGAAGTATTCGCTGAACGTTGCACAACTGGATCTCTTGATTGAGCCATTGGGACTATCTGGGGTTCCTCGCACCTAGGCGCACACTGAGTACCAACAAATTCTCAATTGTCGGAGCTTTTTGATTAAAGGCGTATCGGATCGGAAATGGTCATCCGATCCGATACGTTCACTCTTCAGCGCTTCCTTGGCAGGCGCTTGATTCACGAATACGGTGAAGCTGACCGTCCCAACCGTTCACCCATGATTGGGCAAGATTCGCAAGGTTGAGGGGGTAGACCTCGCCGTTTAGCGCCCGTTGAGCAAGCTCATCGAGATCCCACCAGCGCTGTTCGTCGATCACGTCGCGTTCTAGGTCGGTCCACCCATCATTGTTCAGCGTGACACGTTGAGTGTGAGCGATGAAGAACCACTCGTCCTGTTTGGCGGTAATGGATAAAAAGTCGAAGGTTGCTTCACGATAGATCACGGGGCCAACAAGAGCATCGGGTTCTAAGACAATCCCCGTTTCTTCAAAGAGCTCTCGACAGGCTGCTTCTGCGGGATTCTCCCCCTCCATGATTCCGCCACCGATGGTGAACCACCACTGGCGTTCCGGCTGATCACGATCGTGTCCTTTGGCAAGGAGCAATCTGCCATTCTCATCAAAAAGGATCACGCGAGCCGCTTGTCGGTGCGGGTAGCCGTCTGCATCCACCGGCCATTCGTTTTCATCAAGACCAGACATGGATTACCTCGCGTTATTCAATGTCGTCTGTGTCATCGCATTGAGGAAGAACTGACGATCTTGACTGACCTGAGCAACCAACTGTCGGTCGAGTTCGATGCGAGAATCATCCGCACCCAAACGTTCTTGGAGCTTTTGATCAAGCCCCAGGGCGGCAAGATGAGAAAGGAATCGTCTCATTGCTTTTTGCGCGTCCTTGCCCGCAGGCTTCACCCAGTTCATCGCAGTTCTGCGACCGGCTTTCTCACTGACCATGACCACCTCGGCGGGAAGGACCCATCCGGCTTGGACGTAGGGAATGAGCCCTTCACGAACGGTCTTCAATTCGCGTCGTGAAATCCAGGTCAGCACAATCATCCAGCCGACGAACAGTGGAATCTCGACAAAGAGATAGTTGGTAATAAAACTGGTAGCTTCTGAGGTTCCCGCATAATTCCACAATCCGTGAACGTACATTGCGATGCTTAATCCCAGAAGGCTGACGATGGTACGGGGTAGCCAGGAGCGTAGGCGAATCAGCGCAAAAGCGAGAGCAAGGCCGGTGAATGATGTGGCCATCGGGTGCAGGAATGGGCTGAAAACCCCACGAAGGATGACAGTGACGGTCAGGGCCGCTGATCCTTCTTGACTTGCCTGCAGGAAGTATTGAATGTTCTCGATAAAAGCGAAGCCTGCGCCGGAAAAGCCGGCATAGACAATACCATCGATCAGGGAATGAATGGTGCTTCTACGGGCGAGGATGATGAACAGAACACCGAGTGCTTTGAGTGTTTCTTCGACCGGAGGGGCAACATATACGGCTGTCCACCGCATTGCTTCCATTTCGTCGCCAAGTACCAGCGTGGCGTTGAGGAGCAGTGCAGAGTTCAGCATGGATGCCCCGACAATGGCGACGCCCGCACCCCAGACGAAAGCAACGATTTTTGTCCACAAGGGTTCTGGCTCATGACGATCCAAGTGAATGAAGAACCCCAGAACAACGATCAGAGGGAAGGACGCAAGGAATGCTAAGTAGGCGGTGGTTGATACGTCGCTCAGCGAAATGTATCCGTAAATGCTCAGCGCGATACAGATCGCTGAGACAGCAATGATTGACGTTTCGAAGCGCGGAAGGCGAAAATGTCGAGGCTGGGGTACATCCCACATTGGCGCTGAATAATGCGTCGTCGGAGAAACCATGTTTGCTCTGGGCACGTCGGGGCGAATACGCGAAAGTCGGAACTGTTCTCCAGGACCGGATGATGCACTTTCGTATGTCACTGATTCTCCGTTAATTGCCTGCGTAGACGCGGGGCTTCTCAGATATGGCCGTCGATCTTCTTCAGTGCACCAGCAGTAAATGCGATTCGCTGGCCGACGGTGAATAGAGAGGCGAAGGCGACCCAGATGAGGCCTGCGACGGCCCACCACTGTCCACATCCCCAGTCGGTCAAAGCCGCCCCGACGAGGACAACGATCAACCGATCGGTTCGTTCCGCGATACCAACTTTGGCCAGAACTCCGATGGATTCGGCGCGTGCTCGAGCGTAGGGAACGGCTCCGGTACCGACGATGGCGATGAGTCCTCCAACCAGTCCAACCGTGCGTGCGGTTGAAGGCTCCCATCCGAAGATCAACCACGCGCACACTGATGCGAATACTGCGCCGTCGGAAATACGGTCCAGCGTTGAGTCAAGGAAGGCGCCGAAGCGCGACCCACCTGTCGTCATACGTGCCAGTGTGCCGTCAACTGAGTCTGCGAAAAGAACGAGGCCCAGCGCAATGCCGCCTTGCCAGACGTAGCCGAATGGAATAGTCGCGCACGCGACACCAACGCTGGCAATTGTTCCGATGATCGTCACCGCATTCGCACTGACCCCAAGTTTGGCGAGGAGGCGTGCAAGCGGTGTAAAGATCGTCTTCGTCATTGAACGACCGTGATTTCCAAGCATCAGGATTCCTTCGGCCAGGCGTCAGCGAGCATGTGGCGCGCATCTGATAAAAGCTGGGGAACAGCTTTCGTCTGAGCAATAATCGGCAGGAAGTTAGCATCCCCAAGCCAGCGCGGAACGATGTGTTGATGCAGGTGAGCAGCAATTCCCGCTCCGGCGACATCACCCTGATTCATCCCCAGGTTAAAGCCCTGCGGCCCACTAGTAGCGCGAAGAACTCGCATAGAGGTAGCCGTCAGCTCCCCCACTTCAATGCGCTCTTCATCGGTTAAATCCGTGTAGTCAGCGACGTGACGGTACGGACAGACCAGAAGGTGCCCAGAATTGTAAGGGAACAGGTTCATCAGCACGAACGCACGGCGACCGCGATAGACGATCAAGGCGTCCTCATCGCTCTTCGATGGAGCTGCGCAGAACGGGCAGGTGTGATCCGTTGAGTCTGATGGTTTGCCTTCGCCATTGATATACGCCATGCGGTACGGCGTCCAAAAACGTTTGAAGGCATCCGGAGCGCCCGCTATTTCACGGGAATCTTCAACCAGTGGCTCAACGTCACTCATGGTGTTCAGTCCTGCTCGACAAAAAGGTCCGAGTTGTTGCGCCTACGGACATGGTTCACGATGCGGGCAACAGCATCGTCGATGGCCACGCCGTTGTCCTGCGAGCCGTCACGGAAACGGAAGGACACCGCACCGGCTTCAACATCTTCGCCACCAGCAATCAGGGTGAAGGGAACCTTTTCCTTCGATGCGTTTCGGATCTTCTTACCGAAACGATCGTCGGAGTGGTCAACCTCTACGCGGATGCCTTCGGCCTTGAGCTTGGCGGCGACCTGGTCGACATAGTCAGCAAACGCCTCGGCAACCGGGATAATCTTCACCTGGACTGGAGCAAGCCATGCTGGGAATGCACCCGCGTAGTGCTCGGTCAGAACACCGATGAAGCGTTCGACGGAGCCAAGCTTCGCCGAGTGAATCATGACCGGGCGCTGGCGTGAGCCATCAGCAGCCGTGTATTCGAGGTCGAAACGCTCAGGCTGGTTGAAGTCGTACTGAATGGTCGACATCTGCCACGTACGGCCGATAGCATCCTTGACCTGCACGGAAACCTTCGGACCGTAGAATGCTGCGCCACCCGGATCTGGAACCAGTTGCAGACCGGTTGCCGAGCAGGCGTCTTCAAGAGCCTTCGTGGCGTTCGCCCAGTCTTCATCGGAACCGATGAACTTGTCCTTCTTCTTGCCGTCTTCGTCGCGCGTCGACAGTTCAAGATAGAAGTCATTCAGGCCAAATGCTTCCAAGATGGACAGGAAGAAATTGATCTGCGAGCGAATTTCTTCGCCTGCCTGCTCGGGCGTGCAGTACGTGTGCGAGTCATCCTGAGTGAAGCCACGCATACGGGTCAGGCCGTGGACAACACCGCTCTTCTCGTAGCGGTAATCGTGGCCCATCTCGAAGAATCGTGCGGGAAGTTCACGGTAGGAACGACCGCGTGAGCGGAAGATCAGGTTGTGCATCGGGCAGTTCATGGCCTTGAGGTAGTACTCCTGGCCAGCCTTTGTGATGTTGCCTTCTTCGTCGCGTTCCTCGTCAACCTGCATGGGCGGGAACATCGTGTCCGCGTAGTACGGCAGGTGGCCGGAAGTGTGGAACAGACCGCCCTTAGAGATCTCGGGGGTGTGAACGAAATCGAAGCCAAACTGCTCGTGGCGTTCGATCACATACTTCTCAATCTCGTGACGCAGGATGCCCCCCTTGGGGTGGAAGACGACAAGGCCGGGGCCAATTTCCTCCGGGAAGGAGAACAGATCAAGTTCTGCGCCCAGGCGACGGTGATCGCGACGTTCGGCTTCCTTGATACGCTCCTGGTAGGCGACGAGGTCGTCCTTCGAGGCCCACGCAGTGCCGTAGATACGCTGCAGGTGATCTCCGGACTGGTCGCCCTTCCAATAGGCGGCTGATGCCTTGGTGAGCGCAAAGCCGTTGCCGATCAGGCGGGTGTTCGGCAGGTGCGGTCCGCGACAGAGGTCTTTCCATGCAACGGTGCCGTCTCTGCGAACGTTGTCGTACATGGTGAGCTCGTGGCCACCGACCTCAACTGAAGCACCTTCTGCACCCGAGCCCTTCGTGGTGACAAGTTCCAGCTTGTACGGCTGGTCTGCGAGCTCAACACGCGCCTCGTCCTCAGAAATGACGCGACGGACGAACGACTGGCCTTCCTTCACGATGCGCTTCATCTTCTTTTCGAGTTCACGCATCAGTTCGGGGGTGACCGAATCGATATTGCCGAAGTCGTAATAGAAGCCATCGGTAATGAACGGACCAATACCAAGGTTGACATCCGGGAAGGTGTCCTGAACTGCCTGAGCCAGCACGTGAGTGGCGCTGTGGCGAAGAATGTCCAAGCCAGCGGGCGAATCAATAGTGATTGCCTCGACCGTCATTCCCTCTTTAAATTCAGTGAACAGGTCGCGAGGAGTGCCGTCAATCATGAGGGCAACGACCTCACGACGCTGCTCATACCAAGTAGTACCCGTGGTTCCACTTTCCACGGTCTGCTTCTCTTGGTCGATGACGAGGTCGATGCTGGACACGAATGTCTCCTTGATCAAACGATGAATATACCGCTGACAGTCTACTCGCCCAGTCACCTCATCACCGCACCCGACCCCCTCAGTGAACCAACCAACGGACAAATCTCGACGCACGTGTGTACAACTGACGGAGACGAAAGAGGTGACTAACGGGAAACTCGACGCAACTTTCGTTTCACATTCAGCAACGAACGCACCATGATGTACTGCGGGCGCGACACGGGCAGATCCCAAGCGCCAGCAACATCTGTGTATGAAGTCGCGAAAGCAAGCTTGTAGCGGCCAACGTGGAACAGCGTTGAATTACGCGGAGAATGAATGCCTCGAAGATCGAACCCTTTAAAGCCTTCGCTACCAAGGAGGAGTGCAACCTCAACATCCAAGAACGCAGGACTTCCCAAGCGGCGACCGCGATCCGAAGAAGCGCCGTACTCAGCTTGAGCATTCTTCCCGTTCAGCAACACCAGATCCCAACAGAGGATCTCGTTGTCCTGCGTACGAGCAGTGAATACGCGAGCGTGCTGTGACCCCAGGATGCGCAACAGAGACTGGTAATAGCCGATGGGGTGTGGACGGAATCCATCACGCTCCGCTGTTTGCTTCAGGACCTCGTAGTACGGTGAAAAATCAACTGATGCAGCCTCGGTTTCCTCGTGGATCTGAACGCCGAACTCATCGGCTTTCTTCGTTGAACGACGAAGCGTGCGCCTGCCACCATTGGTCAATGATTCGAGCACTGCATCGCGATCCCCGCGTCCGGTTTCGATGATGACGGTGCGGTCATATGTCACGATCTGCAACGGTTCTTCAAGATCCTTGGCAGCAAACCACGAATGCAGACGGATGAAGACAATTCCGCGATCGCGACTGCGAACAAACTTCAGTAGGTCCTTGCGCAGGCGTTCCTCGCGTTCAGGAGTGGCCTCGCGAATCCAGACGGGACCTGATTTTGCCCACAAGTAGCGCAACGCGCGAAGCTTGTATTCAAACAGCGCGATGACAGCGATGCATTTGTCGTTCTCATACCAAGCAAGGCGACCAAGCTCCCCCGCCCAGAGAGGATGTCCTTGTGCAGCTGAAAACTCTTCCCACTGCTGCGACTGTTCGATAGGAAGTCCACCCACACCGGAAACAGCATGTTGCATGTCGCGTGCGTTAATCGGTCGCAGACTCGTGGAAGTCATGTAAAGCCTTTCGTCTCTGTTCACCCAGCAAGTAGTCATGGGCTCAGAATGAGCGGTCAGTCGGTCGAGGATAGTAGAGAGCAAATTTTCGGAAGTGGTTCAAACGTTGCAAGCGAACAATTATGTTCCGCTTTGCATTGTCCTCGTGCGGATTGATCAGCGGATCAAAGCGACGATGGTTCTTGATCAACGATTTCACGCGCTTCTTCAAAGGTTCATCTCGCAAGTATCGCAACAGCAGTCGGTCTGGAACCATCGAATAGAGAATTTCACGCGAAATGCGCTTGTGTTCCATGCGCTTCCCATCGATCAAATCGCCTACCATGACGAGCATCGGATTGGCTCCACCTGCGGTCATGTACCAATTGTTGCGTCCAATTCGAGGATTCACTTCGAAGAATACGGCGCGGTTATCACGTGGATCGATCTTCACGTCAAAGTTGGCAAAACCGCGATATCCGGCACGTGTCAGCAGGCGTTCAGCTTGTTGCCACAGTTCAGGGAATTCTTCAGTGATCATGGCAACCGGATTACCGATCATGGTCGGTGCATGATCTTCAAGAAGCACTCGCGCCGAGCCGATCAACGTCACCTCGCCGTGGCTATCGACGTATGCGGTGATGGAACGCATTGCGGTGTTGTCGCCAGGGATCAGTTCCTGGACAAGAAAAAGATCGCGGAATCCGGCTTCTCCGAGCGTTCTCCACATCTGCGCCAATTCGACCTCATCTTCGAGGAACCAAATCTTGCGTTTGCCTTCAAAGTGCAGACGATCGTAGGCATCTGCTCTGGCAGCCTTGGCAACAATCGGGAAGTCGAAGGGAATCGAAGGTGCAACCCACTGATCGGAATAGTCAGACATGTCGACGCCGATACCTCGAGGCGCATCAATGCCAGCGTCTTCACACGCCTGCGCAAAAGCGACTTTGTCTGTAAGAAGCTCAATCGTTTCCAGGGATGGGAACGGGAGCGCGTAGTATTCGCCGAGCTGGTCGTAGTTGCGAGCAATGAAGGTTGAATGCAGGTCATGGTTTGCCATCAGAATCAATGCTTTATCAGCGTTTTCTTTGGCAATTGCACAAAGTTCGTGAAGAAGAACGTCGTCAGATGCGTCTGCTTCGATGTGATGAACGTCGAAGAAGTTCGAGCCCGTGATGGACACGGTGGGCTCGTTTGATACGCACAGGCATCGACATCCAAAGGCCTCGTTGAAAGAGCGACCGATTCCGTAAACACCAAAATCGCCACCCAAGATCACGGGAAGAATCACTCGTGAGCGAGAAGAGACCATGAATTCAAACCACCTTTGTGCGCGCCCGATCAGCCTACCTGTTTTGCTCTTTCAAGGATATAAGGGAAACCCTCATTACTGGGTGACCTGCCACGAGGTAACAAAAAACGTCTTTCCCGCAGGAAAGACGAAATCATTGAGTGGGCGATACTGGGATCGAACCAGTGACCTCTTCCGTGTGAAGGAAGCGCGCTACCCCTGCGCCAATCGCCCGAGGTGGGTACGGGATTCGAACCCGTGTATACGGCTTTGCAGGCCGCTGCCTCGCCTCTCGGCCAACCCACCACGCTTGACCCATCGGAAAGGTTGAATCCGGGGCTCAACGAGCGGATGACGGGACTCGAACCCGCGACCCTCACCTTGGCAAGGTGATGCTCTACCAACTGAGCCACATCCGCGAACTTGTCCCAACTGATCTGGAACTGGGATTTACCCGTCGTGTCCCAAAAGTATTGAGAGACAATGAGTGGGCGATACTGGGATCGAACCAGTGACCTCTTCCGTGTCAGGGAAGCGCGCTCCCGCTGCGCCAATCGCCCGAGCGGATGACGGGACTCGAACCCGCGACCCTCACCTTGGCAAGGTGATGCTCTACCAACTGAGCCACATCCGCGTATCTCTTCGAACACTTACGCGTTCATTTCGAACAGGGAAAACACTAACAGGGAATCACGCAAAAAGCGAAATCGAACGAACGTTGCGCGCGTCACAGCCACTGTTTTCCGCAGTATTTTGCGAAAAGATTACTCAGAGCCTCGGTGAGCGTACAGGCTTCCTTAGATACACACGATGGACCAGCAACGAGTTCCTCATCGATACGCCCCGCGAAGAGGTGGGCAGTACCTTTTCCGAATGTGCATGTTTTTACTCTATAAGTGACAGAACTACTATCGGATGCGATGCGTTAAGAAAAACAACGTCATTGCTCAGTGTGACGTGAATCGTGGCGGGTCATTTTCGCAGTGGACGGCGTGCCCAGCAAAGGGGTTACTTTCACTCACTTAGCCTAAGTGCGTGGATAATCGCGCTGGCATGGAAGAGTTCGCTGAATCGTTGGCAACTCTGCGTCGCACTATCGATAATCCTCTTCTCGAGTTCGAAGAAGTTCCCCCACCTTCACGCATGGCGCCTTTCACCGCAGCTCTTGTCATGCGAACATTGGCCAACGATGGCAGAGAACCTCTTGCTCAGGGACGTTTTGTCATCCTGCATGATCCCGACGAGCAAGCCGGCTGGAATGGAACATACCGCCTGGTTGCGCAGTTACGTTCGCAAGTTGACCCTGAAATGGGGCATGACCCGTTGCTCACCGAAGCTCTCTGGGCATGGACAGATGATTGCCTGGTTGAAGAAGGCGCAGCGTATCACGACCTGACGGGAACAGTCACCCGGGAGTTTTCAGAATCATTTGGCGGTCTTTCATTGCGAGGCTCCACTCTCAACGTCGAAATCCGAGCCTCGTGGACCCCTTCGACTACCGACTTAGGAGCCCACCTACGAGCTTGGACAGATCTGATGCTTCGTACCAGTGGTGTGGCATCCCAGCGATTCCTTGAGGGAGTCTAAGAGTGCACATTCACCACACCGGCGGTTTACCTGACGGCGATACTGATTCTCCAGAGCTGATCGTTACCCCGCGCGAAGGCGTACCTAGTGTCATCGATACACCTGATGCGCTTGATCAAGCGAGGCGCAACCTAGAGCAAGGACTCACTCCCATCGCTGTGGATGTTGAGCGCGCCCAAGGCTTCCGTTATGGCAACGACCCCTACTTGGTTCAGATTCGACGCGAAGACGTTGGTACCTTCCTGATCGATACAGCCGCATTGCCTGACTTGTCGTCACTTCAAGCGGGCGTGAACGACGTATGGCTTTTGCACGACGCGTTGCAGGATCTGCCGAATTTGCGACAGGTGGGACTCAATCCCCCGTCGTTGTTTGATACTGAGGTCGGCGCGCGTCTTCTGGGGTTAAAGAAATTCGGTCTTGCTGCCGTATGCGAGCAGGTGCTCGGTTTGGGCCTCGTGAAAGACCACCAGGCATCTAACTGGTCGGTTCGTCCACTATCGAAGGACTGGCTTCGCTACGCGGCCCTCGATGTCGAATTGTTGACGGAACTTTACCGTCGTTTGTCCATCCAACTGAACGACGCGGGTCGCTGGGAGTGGATGGAAGAAGAATGCGACTACCTAGCTCACCTGGATCCGCCTGCGCCCAAGAGGGACCGCTGGCGAAATCTGCCCGGCGCGGGAAAGATACGAGGCCGGCGCAACCTAGGAGTCCTCAAGGCTTTGTGGGAGGCGCGCGAAGAAATCGCTCAGGAACTTGATAAGGCACCCGGTCGTTTGGTGCGCAATGCTGCTCTGGTGCAGGCTGCGCTGAATCCTCCGCGGAATAAGCGCATGTTGCTGTCGATTTCTGAGTTCCGCTCCCCTGTTGCCAGGCAATACGCTGACCGTTGGTTACGCGCGATCCGACTGGCCGAAACGGCAAATGAGGACGAATTGCCACCGCTACGTCTTCCTCATCGTCCAGGTTCAGTTCCCGAAGCGCGAAACTGGGGTCGTATCGATCCTGACGCTGCAGCGCGATTGGTGGCTGTTCGCGGGGCAATGACCGAGCTTTCTGAAGAAATCGGTATTGCTCCCGAGGTCATTCTTGAACCTCGTATTCAGCGTTACTTGGCGTGGGCGCCTCTTGATCCGAAGCGTCCCAGCGGCGACGAGATTGAACAGAGGATGTTTGACAAGGGCGCTAGGGATTGGCAGATGGACCTTTGTCTTGACCCGATCGCGGATGTCTTGGAGTGACTCTTGAGGATTCAAGCTTCTCTTTAGAGGGTACGTGAAATACGTTCCGCAATCTGGTGAGCCGTCAAACCGCACCGTTCCAGCAGAGACTCGCGCTCGGCGTGCCGCAGGAATACCTTCGCAACACCCAGCGTGATGACGGTAGCATCCACGGACTCGTTGGCAAGAAGATCGCGCACCCCCCAACCAAAACCGCCGTCAACGATGCCATCTTCCAGAGTCACCACGCGTTGTGCCTGCTTGGCAAAACTGGCAAGTTCAGGGTTGATCGGTAGAAGCCACACAGGATCCACAACACGAACACGCTTACCCTGTTCAGTCAGAATGCGTGCTGTTTCAAGACCCTCGGGACCAAAAGCGCCCGCTACTACGAGGAGCACATCAACATCGTCAGTGTCGGGTTCAAAGAGAACATCCACACCGTTCACTGAGCGAATTGCGTTCATCGGCGCTGGTAGAGAGCCCTTACGGTAGCGGAGAACGGTCGGCCGATCCTTCACTCCCACCGCGCGACGCAAGCTGGCGCGAAGAGTTGCCTCATCACGCGGGGCAGCGAGCTCAAGTGAGGGGATGATCGAGCACATCGCGATATCCCAGACACCATTGTGTGAGGCGCCATCCGCACCGGTGATACCTGCACGGTCAAGAACAACCGTCACGCCAGCCTTGTGCAATGCCACGTCCATTAACAGCTGGTCAAAAGCACGATTAAGGAAGGTTGCGTACAGCGCAACAACCGGATGAGCGCCCGCATAGGCCATGCCAGCAGCGCTAGCAATCGCTTCCTGTTCAGCAATACCCACATCGACAACGCGGTCCGGGAATTCCTCGTGGAATGGTTTCAAACCGACGGGAGCCATCATCGCTGCGGTGACACCGACAACAGTGTCGTCTTCGCGCGCAATTTTGACGATCTCGTCGGCAAATACGCTGGTCCAGCCGAAACGTGCCGGAGCAACGGGGAGTCCTGTTTCGGGGTGAATCGGTCCAACGGCGTGGAAGCGATCAGCGATGTCTTCTTCGGCGGGAGTATAACCGCGTCCCTTTTGGGTGATGACGTGGACAAGAACTGGATGCTTCGAAGTCCGCGCACGCTGTAGTGTGGTTTCAAGCTCGGTCTCATTGTGTCCGTTGACGGGACCTAAGTATTTGAAGCCCAGGTCTTCGAACATTGCCTGAGGAGCAATAACGTCTTTGATGCCGGTCTTCAGACCGTGTAGCGCGTCGTATGCCGCTTTACCAGGATCCCCCAGAGCAAGCAGATGACGCTTACCCCAAGCAAGAGCACGTTCGTAGCCTTCCGAGGTGCGAAGCGCGTCGAGATGATGGGCAACACCGCCGATTGTTGGCGCGTAGGAACGTCCATTGTCGTTGACGACTACGACAACACGACGATCAGTTGATTCGGCGATGGTGTTCAACGCTTCCCAAGCCATACCACCGGTCAGGGCACCGTCACCGATGATGGCGACCGTTGATGATGCGTCGCCCCGGCGTTTCTTCTCGCGGGAAATACCATCGGCCCATGCCAGTGAGCTTGAAGCGTGCGACGACTCAATAACATCGTGATCTGATTCTGAGCGGGAGGGATAGCCAGACAGTCCACCTTCTTGGCGCAGGCCGGAAAAGTCCTGGCGACCCGTCAGAAGCTTGTGGACGTACGCCTGGTGGCCGGTGTCAAAAAGAATCGTGTCTTTGGGTGAACGAAATACTCGGTGCAGGGCAATCGTCAGTTCAACAACGCCCAAATTGGGACCCAGGTGCCCACCGGTTTTCGACACGTTGGTGATCAGGAAGCTACGAATTTCCTTGGAAAGCTGAACAAGTTGAGCCTCTGAAAGGGTACGTAAATCCGACGGGGAATGGATGCTGGTGAGCAGTGGCATATCCGCGTCTGATGAAGTCATAGCCCTCATACTAGTTGCCACACATGTTCCTAGCGACCTTCGCCCTCGAAAAGCACATCGTGAGCGGGCTAACATAGAGCTAACATGCTTCCTTTAGTCAACCGAAATGCCTGTGTGCAAGGAGGAACAATGAGCGTTACCGTCGCCCCCTACGGTGAATGGACATCCCCAATTTCCGGCGATTCTTTTACTGCTCGGTCAGTCACTCTCTCGCAGGTTCGCGTTGACGGTTCTGCTACCTATTGGGTTGAAGGACATCCGAAAGAAAACGGACGAGGTACCCTGTTGCGTCGTACCGGTGCTGGCGTTACTTCAGAGGTCCTCCCCCTGATCGATGGTGCTCGCCTTCCCGATATTCGCACTCGCGTTCACGAATACGGTGGTCGTGCCTACGCGGTGCTCGATGGTTTCATCGTGTTCTCCGACGGCTTTGATAACCGCGTCTACCGTTTCGACACCAACGACCCACACCGTACGATTTCTCCGCTTACCACGCTGTCGAAGTCGCGCTACGGCGACTTCGAGATTGATGATGTTCGTGGCCTCGTCTATGCGGTCAGGGAAGATCACTCGGGCGACGGCGAACCGACAAACACGCTGGTCGCAATCCCGATCGACGGTAGTGCTGCACGCAACGACGCTGCGATCATCACGATCTTTGAAGGCACTGACTTTGTTGCTGCACCTGCAGTTTCTCCTGATGGCACGAAGCTTGCATGGCTGTCGTGGAACCACCCGCATATGCCGTGGACACAGAGCGCACTGCACGTGGGCGCACTCAATTTCGAAGGTCGTATTGAGGTTTCGAAGACGATCGTCGACAAGGAAGACGTGTGTGTCTACGAGCCTCGGTGGACTCTTGACGGTGACCTCATCCACGTCGATGACACGACCGGTTGGGCCAACCTGTACCGCACGGAAGGCTTTACGTGGAAGGATGACGAGCCCTCAGACGCGTGGACAACGCGCCTTCGCACTCGTGCCATGCACCCGGGAACTCAGGCGTTCTCGCACCCGCACTGGCAGCTCGGTCTGCACTCCTACGATAACTACGATAACGACCTGCTGATCTGCTCGTGGGCTGAGGACCTGACGTGGCACATCGGTACCGTGCGCGTCGACAACGGAATGGCTGAAGAATGGGCAACCGGCTGGTGGCCGATCGGTAACGTGGCATCCAACGATGGTCGCGTAGTCTTCCTTGCTGACTCCCCCACGCACACGCCGGCAATTATTCAGATCAAGGGTGGCGCCACGACGATTATTCGCCCGTCATCCGAAGCTGAAATCAGCCCGGAGCTGGTTTCTTCAGGGCAGATTATCTCCTGGCCGACCTCAGATGGCGAGACCGCGTACGGCTTCTACTACGCACCAAAGAACCCTGACTTTTCAGGCCCGAAGAATGCTCTTCCCCCGCTGATCGTCAATGTTCACGGTGGCCCGACTTCTTCGACCCGACCCGGCTTGTCGATTCCATTGCAGTACTGGACCAGCCGTGGTTTCGCTGTGCTCGACGTTAACTACCGTGGTTCAACCGGATTCGGTCGCGCATACCGCGAGCGTCTCAACGGTCACTGGGGCGTTATGGATGTGAATGACTGCGTTGATGGCGTGCGCTATCTGGTTGACCGAGGTTTCGTTGATCCGAAGCGCGTTGCTATCCGTGGCGGATCCGCCGGTGGCTTCACCACCTTGAACGCACTGGCAAACACCGATGTGTTCACCGCGGGAACGTCACTCTATGGCATCGCTGACCTGCGCCTTCTGTCTGCAGAAACCCACAAGTTCGAGTCTCGTTACAACGATCGCTTGATCGGTACTGAAGATCCGAACAGCGAACTGTGGGCCAAGCGCTCGCCGATTACTCACATTCACCAGATCAATGCTCCTCTTCTGCTGTTGCAAGGCGAAGATGACAAGGTGGTTCCGCCGTCACAGGCACGCCTCATGTTTGATGCACTGAAGGATCGTGGAAACGCTGTTGCGATGAAGATCTACCCGAATGAAGCTCACGGCTTCCGTCGCGCAGAGACGATTCGTGATGCGTGGAGCTCCGAGCTCGCGTTCTACGGGCGTGTCTGGGACATGGACGTCGACGTTGAATCCGATATCGATATCGCCAACCTCTGATGCGGGCTTCTGTTTCTTTCTTGGCACAACTGGGTGAAAAAGCCGGTCAGCACCGTTCTTTCGTCGGTCTATTAGCGGCGCTCGTCGGCATTATCGTCGGCGGCGCAGCGGTTCTTTTTAACCTGATGATTCAGGGGTGGACGTGGGTCACCACCGGTTACAGTGACTACTCAACGCATGCTGGCGACCCCCACGGAGTCTTCGGTTGGTCCCCCTGGGTGTTCTTGCTTCTGGCTCCCGTTGTCTCAGCGTTGATCTACGGGCCCCTGGTTCAGCGGTTCGCTCCCAGTGCACGAGGCCACGGTATTCCCGAAGTGATGCTGGCCGTTCGACGCAAGGGAGGCAAGATTCCCGGGCGCGTCGCAGTGGTGAAGCTGATTGCTTCTTCTTTGACGATTGGCGCCGGTGGTTCAGCGGGACGAGAAGGTCCGATTGTCCAGGTCGGAGCGTCGCTCGGTTCCTCGTTGGCGTCCTCTCTTCGTTTGCCTCCGCAACGCGTAGTTCTTTTAGCGTCCTGTGGCGCAGCGGGTGGCATCGCCGCAACTTTCCATGCTCCGCTTGCTGGCGCAGTCTTTGCTCTCGAAGTGATTCTGACGCAGTTCAGTGCCGAAACCTTCGGATATGTCGTTATTTCTTCAGTGATGGCATCCGTTGTTGCACGCACGTTGCAGGGTGACGAAACGATCGTGAATCTTGGTCATGATCTCTCCTTCTCGCATCTGACAGACATGTGGTGGGTTGCTCTCCTCGGTGTGATCGCCGGTCTTGCGGGTCTAGGTTTCTCGAAGCTCCTTTATTGGCTTGAAGATGTGATCGACGCTTTCTGGAAACGTCTGAGCCTTCCCGAATGGTCACGTCCGGCTGTTCTCGGCATCCTTTTGGGCGCGGGTATTGTGGCCTTCCCTCAGATGTTCGGCTCGGGATACCCGATCGAAGAAGACGCTCTAGCAGGCAAATACACGATTGGCTTCCTGCTGATTTTGATGGTGGGACGCGCCCTGTACACGTCCTACACGATCGGTATCGGTGGATCCGGTGGCGTTTTTGCCCCGACGCTTTTTATCGGCGCAATGGCCGGAGCCTCATTCGGGCAAATCCTTTCCCCCATTACTGACACTCCCGCCGGCGTCTTCGGTGTGATTGGTATGGGCGCGGCATTCGCTGGAGCGGCACGCGCTCCGATGACCGCCGTTTTGATCATCGTCGAAATGACGGGGCAGTATTCGCTGATTATGCCGATGATGCTTGCCGTCGTTCTGGCCACCGGCGTCTCGAGGTTCCTAACACGCGCCACCATCTACACCGAAAAACTTCGTCGTCGAGGCGACGTTCTGGATGACCCTGTGGATGCAACACTGCTCGGCGCTCACCCGGTTTCGCACTGGATGGAGGACGCTCCCGGTACTTTGGCACCCTCGACCACGCTCGATCAGGCGATTAAGAAGATGCGTGTCCTTGGTGCCCAGACTCTTCCCGTTGTCGACGATGCTGGAACCTACGTTGGGCTAGCAAGCGCCATTGATCTTGCTCTGGCGCGCCAAAGCGAAACAGATATGGCCTCGTCGCTGGATTCTTTGAAACTGCCCAACGTGCACGTCACGCCCACCGCACTACCGTCGAAGGTGCTCGAAGTACTGCAGACATCAGGTCTGCCGGGGATTCCCGTCGTCAATGATTCGTTGCATGTGGTGGGCTGGGTGTCCCAGCAGTCCCTGATTGAACGCCTCTATCGCGATCAGCGTCGCGCCATCGCAGCTCGCGCACAGTCGTCGTGGGGTTCGAGGTTCCAAGAGAAGCATTCACGCCGACACACGAGTTAACGAAGCGTAAGCGTAGAGTCTGGTATCACTCAGCGAAAACCCGACGTATACGGACGGATGAGTCGGTCTGTACGCCGGGTTTTGTCCCGCACAAGCGGTGGCGACCATCTATCTAGGACGTTTGTTGCCAAACGCCTCAAGCAACCTACCCGCAGGCGTCGGGCGGGCCACCCATACCTGCTGCTCGGTCTTGCTCTGGGTGGGGTTTACCAAGCCGGCTCGGTCACCCAAACCGCTGGTGAGCTCTTACCTCACCTTTTCACCCTTACCGCTTGCGCGGCGGTTTATTTTCTGTGGCACTATCCCTCGGGTCACCCCGGGTGGCTGTTAGCCATCACCCTGCCCTGTAGAGCCCGGACGTTCCTCGAGAACCGTGTGGTCCGCGCGGTCGCCCAACCGACTCATCCGCGCCCATAGTCTAACGCACCCGCTAGGCTTCACATATGTTCATCTGGTTACCCCCGTCCGAATCCAAAACAACACCAGCACACGGGCCTCGTTTTGACGTGACACAGCTTGCTCGCCCTGAGCTTGCATCCTGGCGCGAAAACTTGATCCACACTGTTCAGGCGCTCAGCGTTCGCGACGACGCTGCTCAGTTGTTCGGTCTTGGCCCGGCTTCAGCTGCGGATTTACAGGCGAATATCGACTTGTATTCTGCACCATGCGATGCGGCTGAAAACCTGTTTACAGGCGTTCTCTATGACGCGGTCTCATTCCCAACACTGCCGGAGCAGCATCATGCGGTCGCGCTTGAAACAACGCGTGTCTTCTCTGGGCTTTTTGGTGTGGTGAACCTCGACGATGTCCTGCCCAACCACCGTCTTGCGATGGGCACGAAACTGCCGGACATCGGCCCTTTGCCGACCTATTGGAAGAAGCCCCTTGATACATCGCTCAAAGCAGAAGCTGAAGGAGCTCCGATCGTTGATGCTCGTTCTGGCCCGTATCGTAGTGCCTGCCTCGCTCCTTGGGCGCATCGCATCGAGATCGGCGTGGTTCGTCAAGCGAAGGGGAAGCGTTCGGTGATTTCCCACGATGCGAAGCGGTGGCGAGGCCGTGCGTGCGCTCACCTCTACGCGTCAATTTCGGCTGATGCGGATTTCGACGCGATCGTCGAGGCTCTGTGTTCAGCCACTACCTTGGATCCGATCATGGATGCTCAGGGTGGTGCTCATGCGGTTATCGACGTGGAAGTACCTGAGGCGAAACCGACAAAGCAGGGCGGGTCACTCACTCACCTGGTGTTGGTCACCGACTGATCGGACTCGGGAGCAGATGCTGGCCGTCGTAGAGTGGCGCTGTCATACGATACGAGGCGACACACCCCGCCGCCGGGGCACGATCCCGAGCGATCGGCTTCAGGCTTGAGTCGTCCTCACAACGATCGCGCCGGTATCTTCGGTCCAGTAGAGCTGGTCTTCAGGGGTGAGGCGAATCTGTTCAAGTTCGGCCGGGGATAGCTCCGCTGCCATTCCAATGCCAACACCATTACGCACTTCGAAGATCGCGAGGGCACCGAGGTTTGCGCGAACACGTTCATACTCGCCCACGAGGTCTTCTGGAAGCGATTCAGCGAGCGCGCGACGCTTGGCGATCACATCGCGAAGCTCGTCGTCGCTTTCTTTCACGTCGGCAGCAAATTCCTGCTTGGTCTTTTCAATGTCGGCAGCGATCGCTTTCGCTTCGTCAATCATTGCTTGACGAGCATTCTTAGCCGCCTCAAGACGTTCTTCACCGTCGAGCTGTTCATTTTCCAAAGTGGACAAGCGCTTATCCATTTGAGCGATTTCATGTTCCATCGCGTTGATGTCGCGAAGAGGAACCTGATTGCCGTCGATTCGACTCTGTTGCTTAGCTCGTCTGGCGCTCACACGTTCGATCTCGTCCGCGCTACGTTGGACGTCTCGTTCAATATCTGCGATTGCTGCACCTTGGGTGACGGCTGCGCGCTTCAGGTCGTCGAGGCGTCCTGCGAGCTCGCGGACAACACCGTGCGCCGGATGGGAGTCACGGGCGTGTCGAAGCGCAGATTCGCGCTGGTCGAAGGATTTGAGTTCGAGCAGGCTGAGCTGGTTCAGGTATGTTGCTTTCACTTACGTCCTCCTAATGTTGGGCGATGGCTGGTCCACGGCTCCGTGATAATCGTAGAGACTTTTACTCTCACTTCCACATTTGCAGTTGATGCAGCCTGCACTAGCTTGCGTTTAAGGAGCGGGAGCCACGGCCATTCGGTGGCGTAGTGACTACCGCAAATCAGAGCAGGCGCCCCACCTTCAAGGTGTTCGGATGCCGGGTGATGACGCAGGTCAGCGGTTAAAAAGACGTCCGCTCCGCCTTCACGTGCTACCTCGAGGAAAGAGTCTCCCGCTCCCCCGGATACTGCGACGCGTTCGATGATTGTGCCGGGGTCTCCGGATCCGAAGATGCCGTGAGGTCCTGCGGGCAGGCACTCGGCAACCAGGTCAAGAAAGTCGCCTAAACGAGTGGGCGCAATCGAACCGATACGTCCGTGTCCAATGGGTCGCCCGGCCTGGTCGATTCCAGTGGGAACCAGCGGTGATGAAGAGGTGATTCCCACCAACTGTGCGAGTGCATCGCCGACGCCATCTGCGCTGATGTCAGCGTTTGTGTGCGCATTGAACAGGGCGATATCGTTTTTAATAAGGCGAGTGATGGACGCGCCCTTAGGGTCAGATGCCGGCAGGAAACTCGTTCCGCGAAGGTACAGCGGGTGGTGAGTGATAACGAGGCCGGCGTCCTCGTCGATCGCTTCATCAACGACGGCCGAAACGGGGTCGACGGCAAGCAGGATTGAGGTGACGTGAGCGGATGGGTCGCCTGCGATCAATCCGACTCGGTCCCATGACTCGGCACGGGAGGCGGGATACCACGCTTCCATCAGCGCCATGACATCTGAAATGGTCCATTGGTTACTCACGCTTTAAAGGATAGCCAATCGAAAGATGCTGGCGAGCGTGGATAAACGTGAGGAAACGCTGAAGAAATACGTGTTTTCAATGGTTTTTCGTTATCTGTCGAAGCCTCGTACCCCGCTTGGCGTGATCCTGCGGAAAAATGCATTACTTTCGAGAACGCGTGCGTAAAGGGCCATTTCGATTAAGAAACGAAAGGTCTGGCGTTCTATCATTCCTAGGTGCACGTCATCGACCTTATTGATGCGGGAACGTCGGACTACTTGGAAGTAGACCGACTGCAGCGTCAACTCCACGACCAAGCAGCCGCTGGTAACGGCGATTCGATCATTGTCACCCAATTCGCCCCCACCTGGACCGCTGGCCGCCACACGAAACCCGAAGATATTCCGGATTCCACTGTTCGGGTGATCCATGTGGACCGCGCCGGTTCCGCGACGTGGCACGGACCGGGACAGGTTGTTGTCTACCCAATTGTCAGGCTCAAGGAGCCCGTCGACCTGTACGCGTGGATCCGTAGCGTTGAAGCGGGTGTTATTGAAACAGTGCGCGAAGAATGGGGGCTGCCCGTTCACCGCATCGACGGACGCGCAGGAGTGTGGCTGACCGAAGAGGGACGTCGCGACCGCAAAATTTGCGCCATCGGACTGAAAGTTGCACGAGGCGCCACGTTGCACGGAGTCGCCCTGAACGTCGATATTGACCCGATAGAAGCGTTCGCGGGAATCATCCCGTGCGGGCTCTTCGACGCTGATGTTGCCTGCCTGTCGTGGGAAGGCGTGAACGTCCCATTGCGCACCGCTGCTGACGCACTTGTCTCGCACCTTATTTCTTCAATCCGCCCTCAGCTGGCTGACCCCAGCCAAGAGATCACCTATTCGAAGGGAAACGCCTGTGAGTACCTTGCCTGATCCCGAAGGACGCAAACTGCTTCGAGTGGAAGTTCGCAACTCGCAAACTCCTATCGAAAACAAGCCCGAGTGGATTCGCACGACGGCAAACACCGGCGCGAACTATCACGATATGCGTTCCATGTCGCACGCCAAGGGACTGCACACTGTCTGCGCTGAAGCAGGTTGCCCGAATATTTACGAGTGCTGGCAAGACCGTGAGGCGACTTTCCTTTTAGGTGGAGCACTCTGCACACGTCGGTGCGACTTCTGCGATATCGTGACCGGTAAGCCCACCGAATATGACCGGGACGAGCCTCGTCGAATCGCCGAGTCTGTTGGCGAACTCGAACTGCGCTACGCGACGATCACCGGCGTCACCCGCGACGATCTGCCCGACGGCGCGGCGTGGTTATACGCCGAAACCTGCCATTTGATCCACGAGAAGAGCCCATCAACCGGCGTTGAACTGCTGGTTGACGACTTCCGCGGTCAGGACGAGTCGATCGACATGGTCATTGAAGCCGGCCCGCAGGTGTTCGCGCACAACTTGGAGACGGTGCCTCGTATCTTTAAAAAGATCCGCCCCGCGTTCCGCTATGACCGTTCGCTTGCGATGATTCAGCGTGCACACAACGGTGGCATGGTAACGAAGTCGAACTTGATCCTCGGTATGGGTGAGACGCGTGAAGAAATCAGCGAAGCGATGCGCGACCTGCACGATTCGGGCTGTGATTTGCTGACCATCACGCAATATTTGCGTCCTTCTCCCCTGCATCACCCGATTGATCGCTGGATTCACCCCGAAGAATTCCTTGAGATCGCAGCAGAAGCTGAAGAATTAGGCTTCGCTGGCGTCATGGCTGGCCCGCTTGTGCGCTCGTCGTACCGCGCGGGATTGCTGTGGGCGAAAGGCATGCGCGCTCGCGGGTTTGAGATTCCTGAGCACTTGAAGCACCTGGATAATTCCGGTTCCACTCTGCAGGAAGCGGGTACAGTTCTGGCGAATATGCGTGAGCGTCGCGCACGTCGTCAGGCGCGTGAAGCCGCAACACTGCCCGGGGTTCCCGTTGCCTGAGGCCCCAGTGACTCCGGATTATTCACCGGCCCGAGTTTTGATGCGTGCTGGGCGTCAGCACCCGAACCGCATGTCGATCATTTGGCCGGACAACAGCGTGTGGACCGTCGCCGAAAGCGCCGACGCGGTGCGCCGTGTGGCAGCATATTTGCGCTCGCTCGACATTGGCGAGGGTGACCGTGTCGTGTTTGCTGGCCGTAACAACGCTTGGGTTTTTGTTCTGCACGTTGCGTGCTCGTGGCTTCACGCTGTGACCGTTCCACTTTCGGAACGCCTACCGTTTACCGTCACGCAGTCGATTGTGGATTCGCTCGATCCAGCTCTCGTTTTGATCGACGAGGTCGCGCCCGCGTTGCAGCGTTCGGTCAGTGTGGGCGCGGAGTTTATGACGGTCGACGCTTTTGCTTCGAGCGCGCTGGGCTCCACGCCGATCGAAGGTGAGCCTCTGGCCTGCGCACACGAAACGGGTGCGATTGTCTTTACTTCGGGGTCGACAGGACGTACCCGAGGAGTTGAACTCTCTCACGCCCACATGTGGTGGGGCTCGATGTGTTTCCGCGATGGCTTCGAATATCTACCGGCACGCGATGTCGTGGGTGTGTGCGCGCCAATTTCGCATATCGGCGGCTTCAATGGCACGTCGATGGATGTCTTCAGCCACGGTGGAACGATCATCGTTTTCCCGACGTTTAACCCGACTGGCATCCTGCGTGCGATCGAAAAGCACCGCATCTCGATGATGTTTGCTGTCCCAGTCATGTGCCACATGTTGCTCGATACGAATGAGTCCGTCGGCGCAGATATTTCATCATGGGAGCGCCCGCTGATCGGCGGAGATGCGATGGGGCCGGCTTTGGCTGAGCGTCTGCGCAGCGCCGGCTTGCGACCGATCCACGTGTGGGGAATGACGGAAACTTCCGGGGCGGGAATGATGACCTCCCCCGATGCCGACGCCCCGGCGGGAGCATTGGGCCAACCTTTCCCCTACGTGGATGCGCGTCTGATGAACGCTGACGGTCACCTCGCCGGCGTGGGCGAGTTGGGCGAAATCGAGGTACGAGGCCCAGGCGTTTCAACCTCCTTCGTGACCAACGGGGAACGAGGCCTCGCACGCATGCATGACGATTGGCTGCGCACCGGCGACCTCGCCACACGCGATGAAAAAGGCTGGTATCACATCGTTGGTCGTGCCTCGCGAATGATTAACACGGGTGGCGAGCTTGTGGCTCCCGGGCGCATCGAAGAACTGCTACGCGGACTACCCCCTATCGCAAACGCCTGCGTTGTAGGTGTCAAGGATGATCGGTGGGGTCAGGTTGTTGCCGCGGCAATCGTTCGCGGACCGATCCCAAAAGAGCTGCGTGATGACGCCGACTTCGACGCATTGGAGATCGCTGACCTGATTAGTGATCAGTGTGCGCCGTGGGAACGAGTTCGCCGAGCGATCTGGGTTGATGCTCTCCCCCAACTGCCGAACGGAAAACCGGATATTCAGGCGACGCAACGTCTTTTTGACTAAACGATTGCTTTGCTCCGCGCCCTTGCTGGGGAATCGTTGATCAGGTGATCGCGGCCTCGTACATGAGCGAAAAGGACGTGGGCACTCTCACGCCCTCAAAGACGGATTGGGACTGTCACACCCACCGACTCAATTAGTAAGGTAAGCCTTACGTAATTAATGAGGAGGATCTGGTGCACCGCATCGTCATCATCGGCTCAGGTTTTGCTGGACTTGAAGTTGCGAAGAAGCTGAAGCACGCGAACGCTGAAATCACGATTCTAGCCAAGACCGGTCACCACCTATTCCAGCCCCTGCTCTATCAGGTCGCAACTGGCATCCTCTCCGAAGGCGACATTGCGCCAACGACGCGTGAGATCCTCAAGAAGCAGAAGAATGTTCGCGTTCTGCAGGCGCTCGTTGAAGACATCGACATTGAAAACAAAGTCGTTATTTGGCGTAACCACAACGAAAAACAGACGACTCCCTACGACACACTGATCCTTGCTGCCGGCGCTGGCCAGTCGTACTTCGGCAACGATCACTTCGCCGTGTTTGCTCCCGGCATGAAGACGATCGATGACGCGCTCGAACTCCGTGCCCGCATCTTCGACTCGTTCGAGAAGGCTGAAATCGAATCCGACCCACATGAGATCGACCGTCTGCTCACGTTCGTTGTCGTTGGCGCAGGTCCAACCGGTGTTGAGATGGCTGGTCAGATCCGCGAAATGGCATCACACACGCTGGCAAAGGAGTTCCGCGCAATCGATCCGACAAAGGCTCGCGTCATCCTCGTTGACGGTGCCGATCGTCCTCTCCCCGTGTTCGGCGAAAAGCTCGGTGACGTGACGCGCCACGAGCTTGAAAAGCTCGGTGTCGAGGTGAAGACCCACGCATTTGTCACTGACCTTGACCGCGACACCGTCACTCTGAAGTTCAAGGACGGCTCAACCGAAACGATTCGTTCAAACTGCAAGGTGTGGGCTGCCGGCGTCCAGGCATCCGAGCTTGGCGCTGTTCTTCGTGACAAGGCCGATGCGGAGCTTGACCGCGCAGGTCGCGTCATTGTTGAAAAGAACCTCACTGTTCCCGGCCACCCGGAAATTTTTGTCCTCGGTGACATGATGAGTTTCCCGGGCGTGCCCGGCGTTGCTCAGGGAGCTATCCAGTCTGCTCGCTATGCAGCAAAGATTGTGGCTGCACGTCTTGCTGGCAAGCCGGAAACCACCGAGCCTTTCACGTACTTCGACAAGGGCTCAATGGCGACAATCGCCCGCTTCAAGGCGGTCGTGAAGATCGGCAAGATGCGCCTGACCGGCTTTATCGCCTGGGCGGCTTGGTGTTTCCTCCACCTGCTGTACATCGTCGGCTTCAAGTCGCAGATCGGCACCTTGGTCCACTGGTTCTTCTCATTCTTGTCGAATGCGCGTTCGCAACGCACGACGACAAACCAGCAGCTGGTTGGTCGCCTCGCCCTGGAACGTTTGGGCACCGGTTCGTCCGGCAAGCTGGTCGCCGGCGAGGATCCCGTTCAGGAGATCATTGATGATGAAATGACCTTGTCGCACACCGAAGAATCGGCACATTGACACCGTCTAACTCAGCTGTGACCTCCGCGCACTAAACGAGAACCTCGTCCCAGTCGAAAGACGCATCGGCGCATTGGTGCATTGGTGAGCACCGTATCGTGGACGCCGATGCCTTTCATCACCTGGTAGCCGTCGAGTCGAACTCAGTATCGTTCAACCACCCAATAGATAGAGGTGGTAGCACCTATGCAGATGTCGGCGGATTGGCGACGCACCCACACGTAGATGAGGAACCGGTTCAGGTAGTAGCCCGCCGCCCGCAATGCCGTCCTGGTCCAGGCGCGTAGCTGGGCCTGATGGTGGTGACGATCTCGCCAGTGATGATGATGTGCCTGCCGTGGCCATCACCTCCACCGCCACACGCACAGACATTGCGAAGTGGATTTACCATTGGGCTGACTTTGAAACCTAGGTGATGCCGCACTACTAGACACCTCTGTCTAAAGACCTCTTCAAATAACTATCCCCGGAATGAACTGGATCCATTGGATCACTCGGGGGTAGTAAGTCAGTGGTATACATACGACACCGAATACGCCACATATCTTTTTAACTCTTGACTCTGGACGAATCAACCCTTTTCTTGATAGCGTCACTACTGTATTCTCATCTTCACTACAGGAGGATTCGTGAAAAATTGGTTACGTGCCACAACTGCTTTCGCAGGCGCGGCAGCACTGACACTGGGAGGTGCCGTTGCCGCTGTAGCAGCAAACAGTGTTGACGACGCCAGCCATGTCAAGAGCTTTGACGTTACTTGGAGTAACAACGTAAAACGGTACGACCCGAAGCTTGAAGGCACCACAGTTTACATGCCTCTGTACTGTGAGGTCTACGAATTCAAAAACGGTCAAGCAACCGGCGACCCGCTTGGCTACGAGTGGCCAATGCTCAAACTAACCGTTGGTAAAGATGAGCAGATTCCACTCAACGTGGACCCTAAGAATCCCCGAAACCCCAAGTACGAGGGTGTTGATAAGATCGGCGTTGACGACTGCTACCAATATCGTAACGGCAAGTACGGACCCAGCCAATTCACTTTTTCAACTGGATATAGTAATGGCGTGAAACAAGTCTATATGGACCAGCAGGCCAATACCGATTTCACGTTTAAGTTGGTTGAAGGCGAGTGGGATGGGGAAACCTATCTAGGTGAGATTCCCGACGGCAAGGCACCCACAATCACAATTGGGGTATCGCAGCATAAGGCCGGAGACGCAGTTACAGAAGATGGCCAAAAGGTTTACAAGCCCCTTATCACCAAGCGTGGCGACCCTGCTGCAAACAAGTATGTTTTCGCCGACGGGGAGTCTCATAGGCCCTCTGCCGAAATCATGCCAAGTCGTGAAGATACTCCTATTACTCGCGCTTCAATTGGCAATAGCCTGAACATGTTCTCTGGATATACGGGTCGTTACCAGTGGTACCAGTTGACCGCGTCAATTGATGATCCAGAAGAGGCTAAGCTCTTCCGCATTGAAAGCGTTGAAGGTAATGACCTTGACGGCTGGACTGTAAAGGTAAGCTCTGTTGTACGCAAGATTACCCCCGAAGCTCCGACCGTTGTAGATTCCAACAAGTGCGGAGTTGCTGGCACGGTCCAGGTTCCTGAATCCAAGTACTTTGACTACGAGCAGGTTCAGCAAGGCACCACTGTCTCGGTAGCGGCTCTACTGAAACAGGATTTTAAGGACAAGTTCGTGGTTGAGGGTGACACGCAGTGGGAGCTCAGCGTCGCTTCTCAGCCGTGCACAGTAGATCCAGCTGAAGAGTTGGCAACTCCTGTTGCTCCGAAGCTGATCAATCCGTCCGCTGCTGATCCTTCTTCTTGCACCGTCGAACCTTACGTGACGATCCAGAAGACCGAGGGCGTCGCCTACACCGTCACCGCAAACGGCGTTCAGCTGAAAGCTAACAAGGATGGCAACTACAACTACCCGTACAACTCGAAGGTAGAAGTTAAGGCCTCCGCTCTGGATGGTTACTTCTTCGCTGACGATGCTGTAGCCGAGTGGACCTGGGACAGCCACGATACTGCGATGGACCCAGCATGTAAGCCGGCTGAGCCAAAGAAGAAGATCGCTAAAACTGGTGCTGAGGTTGCTTCCCTCGTCGGCCTTTCCGCCGTACTGCTTCTTGCAGGTGGTGTGCTCACCGCACGCAAGTTCATGTAACCAACGAGCAACACGCAACCTGCCTACAGGCGAGTAGTTGCACAGAATCCCCGGAAGGGGAGCTGAGTGATCTCAGCTCCCCTTCCGGGGTTTGCTTTACCCATCTAGCCTAGGCTTATTCGCGCCTACTCATCATCGAGCTCAAGCTCCGGAGTTTCTGCACGAGCTTGCTCAAACACTTCTGCCGCAGCCGAGAGGTTGATGAAGCCGATAACAAGACCAACCGCGATGTCTGGCCAGGGGCTGAACCAGAACACCATGACAACGCCAGCGGCAAGGATCAAAAGGTTTGCGAGCACATCATTGCGGGCGGCCAGCCAGGCACCTCGCACTAATGCTGTATCGTGCTTACGCAGTTGCAGTAGTAGTAGCGCGCTGGCGAGGTTGATTAGCATTGCGATGATGGCGGTTACCGACAAGGTGAGTGGCTCCGGCGCCTCCCCGGAGATCATTTTCCATATCGCGGTGCCAAAAGCCGCAACTGCGGGAATGAGGATGAGGCCGGCCAGGCCGTAACTGGCTTTCCTCCTGCTTGCTACCGACCAGCCCAGGGCGGTGAGCACAAGCATGTTAATGAGGAAGTCTTCAAGGAAGTCGGCGGCATCTGCAAAGAGTGCGACTGAGCCAATGATTGAGGCGATCACCAGTTCAATGATGAAGCCGATGAGGTTTAGGATGGCAACCCAAGCAACGATTCGCCGGGCACGAGTGTCAAGATTCTTAGCGGTATACACGAGCATAGATTGTAGCTAATATCTTCAGATGCTTCGCGAGCCATCCTTTCCACCGTGATAGTTGTATTGGTGCGCGTTGGTTCCCTCTGACGGGGCACTAATCGAACGAAGTTAATGTGACCGGATAACGATAACAAAACACCTCCCGGGGATTAGCCGGAAGGTGAAATGTTGTGCATGAACTAGCTACCTAAATATTGAGGAAGCCAGTTGCTGTTAGCCGGGTAGGCCCGCAACTTAGCGGGCCTACCCGCACTTGCTTATGCGCGACGACGCTTGGATACAGCCCAGATTCCCGCAGCGAGCAAGGTCACGCCCACTACTGCCAGGCCTTGAACTGCTGCGCCGGTGCGAACCAACGGAGGTGGGGTGTCCTTGGTGTTAGTAACCACGTATCCCTCGGCTGCACTACCACTCATGGAGGGGGTGTAGCCAGGAACCTCTACCTCAACCACCGTATAAACGATCTCAGTCTTTTCACCATCAACCGTCACATACTTCGGTAGGTCGGTAAACGTCCCCTTCCAGCCATTCTCAGCAGTCAGTTCCACAGACTTATCCGTCTGTTGACCATCAGCCAACAAGTTGATAGTCACAGAACCCGGACGGTCAGCCTCCACATCACCAGACCACCGCTTCTCAACAGGTACCGAGGTAACTGGCGGAGCTTCCTTGGTGTTAGTAACCACGTACCCCTCGGCCGCACCACCGCTAATGGAGGAGGTGTAGCCAGGAACCTCTACTTCAACAACCGTGTATACGATCTCGGTCTTCTTACCGTTAACCGTCACATACTTCGGCAGGTCCTTGAAGGTTCCCTTCCAGCCATTCTCGGCAGTCAGTTCCACAGACTTATCCGTCTGTTGACCATCAGCCAACAAGTTGATAGTCACAGAACCCGGACGATCAGCCTCCACATCACCAGACCACCGCTTCTCAACATCGACCGACGTGGGAGGTTCGTTAACGATCTCGACCTCGATGGTCTTGTTTTCCTCGTTTTCTTTGATCACTGCGCCGTGAGACATGTAGCCATCGACTTGATGCTCAATGAAGGTCAGCGGGATCTTCTCGCCCGTCTTGGCATCAATGAGGGTGCTTGGATCGGGATAGTTGGCTAGCTCAGCCTTCCAACCATTCTCCTTCGTGAGTTCCACGGTCTGCAGCGTCTTGTCACCAAGTTTCACGTCCACCAAAATGCTCTCGGGGCGATCCTTGGGATCATCATTAGCCCACTTCTTAACCAACTTCAGTTCCCAAGGTTCAGGTTCGCCGAAGGTCAAAGTACCGTTGTTTGCGATACCTCCACCCGACATTCCTGTGCCGGTGGCTACGTTATCGGTGATCTTCACAGTGGCAAGAGTCTCTGCAATCGCCTTAGCGTCCTTAGTTGGCACCGACTTGAAGGCAATGTTGTTAGTAACTGTTTCGTTTGGTTTGATGGCAGTGTTGTCCCCATCTGCCGAGTAGCGTGGAACCTGGCTTTCAGCGGACCAGTTACTGTGAATATTGTATATGGAACCGTCCTGGAACCAAGCGCGGGGGCTTCCGCCGAGCATACGCTCAGTAACCTCGACCGCATGGCCCGCTACTGGCTTATCGAATTCGTGTTTGATAATGCTGGCGAAATCATCACCGGCACCGGCGAGTGTCCCCTTGACGACGTTAGGAGCCTCGTTATCAAAAATCGCTACGCCGCGCGTCACGTGCATAACGGTGGAACCCGTGGGGCAATTCCACACGCCACCACCTTGAGCGCTTGCAGGATGGTTACCAGCGCCTATCACGAAAACATCCTTGATTTTATTACCGCGTATAAGGCCGTTATAAATCGTCACCTCGGCCTTGGTGTCGTTGTACATCGCCCCGCCACCCCAAAAGCCTTGCGAGGTGTTGTCGCTCAGAATTGCAGCGTGGATCTCGGCTTTTGTAGTTCCACCGAACGAGATGCCTCCACCGGATTTTGCGGCCGTGTTAGAAGTAATGTCTGCGCCAGATATTTCAACCTTGGTATCATCCGCACTGATTGCCCCGCCGAAACCAGTGGATACGTTCTCTGTGAACGTTGCACCGCTGATGTCCAGCGTTCCTCCACTTTGATACAGGCCACCTCCAGAGCCTTTATACTCCCCGTTGTTGTTGCCTTGAACAACGACTCCACCTGATAGCGAAACATCACTATTGACAAAGGCAAGACCCGCACCTAACTCTGTGGTGTTCTCCTTAACGGTTCCTCCAGCGATATTCGCTGAGGTTCCCTCACCGTAAACCGCACCCCCGTAGCCATAGGACCGGGGGTGGCTGACAACGTTCCCGGTTAGTGTTCCACCCGTCATCTCGAAGGTTGGATGTCCGTCGTCTCGCGCCCAAAGGCCAATCGCGCCGCCGTAACGCAAACCGTTGTTACCGCTTACCGTTCCGCCTTCTACTCGCACGGTGCCGTTGTAGGCGGTGATTGGAGAGTATTTTTCTTTTTCTACCCCCGCCGGGAGAAGTTTGCCGGACTCATCTGAAACGTTGTTTCCGGAGAACTCAGCGTCTCCACTGATGGTAAACGTTCCGCCATTAACAAAAACGACCGGGCCGGTTACCGCAGTGTCGCGGATCGCGCCACCTACTAGGCTCATATCTCCAGCAACGCTAAACTGCGCGTTGGTGAAAGTCGGACCGGATAGGGTGAGCGTTCCACCCTCTTCTACCGAGAACAGCGGGGATCTCTTTCCGCTGATCTTTCCACTACCCGTGAAGGTGACTTGTTTCCCCGCGGGCACAACCAGCGGCTGAGCACCGTCCTCTACGGTGATTTCTGATGCGATTGACAGTTCTGTTGACTCGCCGTCACCAAGACCCTCTACCGCCGTAATAATGTCGTCCCAAGAAGTAATACCGGCTGCCTGAGCTACTCCCCCGGACAACCCGACTGTTGCCAGCACTGTGGCCAGCAAAATCCCGAATGACCGCACCCAAGGGCCTCTCATTATTTGCTCCTCTCATACGAGCGACCTCCGGTCTGCTCAACAACGGGCCAGATTACGCGCAACGTAACTTCGAGTCTTTCACATATGGGACTCAATTCCCAAGTCTTTTCGCGATCATTTGGCTTAGCGAGATTTCTTGTGTTTCCGGCCACTTTCACGCCGGGCGACATGCCGGATCGTATCTGACGATCCCCGCTAGGTGTTGGCTCGCGTTGTGATTATTTTGTCTACACAAAGTAGTATCTTGTTTCTTCGCGATTCCTCTGACAGTATGGCTTTAGTCCTACTAAGCTCTCCGGCCATTTTCCGAGGCTCTTCTCGCGCTCTAAAGAAAGAAGAAAAGTGAAAAGCACAAAGCGTTACAGTTTTCTCCCCGCCTTGTGGGCAGCATGTCTAACAGTATTTCTAGTGGTGATGGGCACCGGCCTTCCTCCGGTTGCCGAGGCCGCGCCAGAATCCCCGGACCGGCAGGTCCTCAAGTGCTATGAAGAGGGTCGGGTTCTGTACTGTGAGCCGGACCGCCTAGAAGAACTCATTGCGCAGGCTGGAACCACCCCGACCAGGATTGAAATTGGTAACGGTACCGAGACTCTGCTGACGAAGACTATTGTCATTCCCGCTGGCGCAGACATTGAGCTAGTGGACGCAGACATATCTCCGTGGTCATCAGAAAGCAAGATTATTCGTGATGACGGTGATTTCACCGGCAGCCTACTGAAGGTTGAAAAGGGCGCAAAACTCACCCTCTCTGATGGCACCGGAAAAGGCGAGGGCATCACTATCGACTCGCGCGCACAATACGACAATGTTGTGACGGGCTCCAGCTTCTCACCCACGATTCTTGTGGAGGGCGAACTGGTGATGAACGCGGGCACCGTTACTGGTGCGCGGAAGCTGAGTGGCTTCTATCAAGGTGCTGTCACGGCGCAGGGCGAAGAATCTAAATTCATTATGAATGGTGGAACGATCACCGATAATCACCGCCTGAAAAACAACCCCGGAAGCGTTCAGCGTGGCGCAGGTAACGTTGCATTGAATTCCGGCGCCACGATGGTTATGAACGGTGGCGAGATCTCCAAGGGCGAAACAGATACATCGGCGGGCGCTTACGGTGAAGTAGGCGGAATTGGCGTCTTTAACGGTGCCCACCTAACAATCAACGGTGGCAAAGTCACGCAAAACACGGGGTGGATTGGGAATATTAATGTGTTCTCCTGGATCTGGGATTGCCCAGCGCGTGATGAAGACACGACGTCAACGCGAGCAACGTTCGAATTCAATGACGGTGAGATCTCAGAAGGTGATGCAAGCTTTGGTGGCGGTGGCATAAACATCTTCGGAAATGCCGACGTCACGATGAACGGTGGCACCATCGAAAACAACCATGCGGGCAACGGCGGCGGCGTAAATGCTATGGACCTGTTCGTGTGGGGCGCGGCTGGCACTTGGCAGGAAGTTGCCGGGGACGGTTTCAACTGCACCAAGGCTAAATACGGCGAACCGAATACGGAAGCCTGGACCAAACTTTCCCCCGGCGGCTTCACTATGAATGGCGGTAGCATTATCGGCAACAGTGCTTCCCGCACAGGTGGCGGCGTAAACGTGGTTTCCAACGGTGTACACCTTAACGCAGGTACGATCGAGGGAAATACTGCTAGCCAACAGGGTGGCGGTATCTACGTTGCAACCAAGTCGTACACCGCCCATTTCAAGGACACCCTCATCACCAAGAACAGCGCAACCGACGGAGGCTGGGTTGCAGTCGGCGGCGGTGTTTGGCTCTGCCCCACAGGGAGCATGCTGATACACGTCACGAACGGCGTAGCGGTATTCGATAACGAATCCCCAACGACTGCTACCGATCATCACTGGGGCGATGACATTGCGCATGATGCCTATGGAGGCTCCACTTCCGCACGCATGCTTATCGATTCGCACATGCTAGGTGGCGGCGAACCTACCCTGTATAAGGATGGCGGATTCAATCAGCCTCGTTTCGATGCCGAGAATCCTGGTAAGAAGCAGGTGTTCGATGGTGAGGAGAGGGAATCCGACGAAACCAGTGATTATCGGACCTCGCTTCACAACGCGGGCCTCAAGACCATTACTGACCAGAACGCGAAGAATAACGCGAACTCCTGGGCAAGGTTGATTATCACGAAGAACCAGTCTCCGCGCGGTGGCGGTATTGGCTCAAACGGTGGACTTGAGTTTGGAACCCCAGAAAAGACCGAGGTAAAGGTTTCCAAGGCGTGGAAGGACTCTAAGGGCAACGACCTTGTTGACGAAGCTTCTAAGGTTGCTGTCAAGGTGCAGCTGGTGGGATCAGTTGGCGGTGAGAAGTTCTACATTGGCCAGCCGGCAGAGCTCAATGCTGACAACAAGTGGACGCATACGTTCAAGGACCTGCCCAAGACCAAGACCGTCAAAGGTGAGCAGGTAGAGGTCACGTACTCGGTTGAAGAGCAGGGCGTTGACGGAGCCAACACAGTTAAATTGGAGGGCACCGCGCAGGACGGCCTGAAGATCACTGCCCCACTAGCGATGTCACCTGTAAACGTGCAGCTCCTGCAATCTACCGACGGCATTAACACGAGCCCCGTGGGTGATCCAGTAGTGCTAGATGAGACGAATGACTGGACACATACCTTCGAAGGACTACCAACCACGAAGACCACTGGGGACGAGGATTCCGAGAACACCGAGGAACTCAATATCTCCTACTCCGTCAAGGAGCTGGGCGTGAGCGGATTTACCATCAAGGTAGAAGGTGATACAGAGGAAGGCTTCACTGTCACGAACACCCAGGTACCTCAACCCACGCATGTGGATGTGACCAAGGTGTGGAAGGACAATAAGGGTAACGATCTTGACGCGGGTTCAACAAAACCGGTTAAGGTCCAGCTGACCAGAACAATCAATGAGGAAACCAACCCGGTTGGTGACCCTGTCGAACTAAACGCTGAAAACGAATGGAAGCACACGTTCACAGATCTGCCTCGGTTCATGATCATCGACGGCAAGCGCGCAAGAGTCACTTACGCCGTTGAAGAGCTCCCCGTTGACGGCTTCACCTCTACGGTTTCGGGCGATGCGAAGGATGGCTTCACCATCACTAACGTGAAGAACCCGCCGACGGAGAAGCCACGCAAACCGATGCCACGCACTGGTGCTGAGATTGGCTCGGCTATTGTCCTCGCACTTGCCCTGCTTGGTGGTGGCGTAGTGCTAGTAAGGCGCAACCGGGAATAACACACCACATGCGTCGCCCAATAAACCGGGTAGCGCATAGCCCGTAATAGTTTGGCCGGCCACTTCAAGTGAAGTGACCGGCCAAACTCATTTAAGGAACGTTGCGCATAATCTTTGCTCTACTCCCCGTACAGCGCAAGGCTCGGCAGTACCGTGACGGCGCGTAATGGAAGCAGGCTCGCCTAGAGCTCGGCTAGACCAGCCTCGTAGGCAATCACATACCCGCGAAGGTCTTGGGGAAGGTATTCGAGGGCGGTATCGGACATCAATCGCATTTGGGGATCTACTCCCCCGTTGTGCTTGTAATACGCCCAGGCGATCGAACCGGTGATGGCCCCCATGGTGTCGGCGTCACCACCCAGCCAGATGGTGTTTCGGATTGCCTGCTCAAAGCTTTCCGATTCGAGGAACGCCTGGATCGCCTGCGGCACGGTTTCCTGGCAGGATTCGTAAAATCCGTAGGTGGGTTTGATTTGTTCGATGGTGAAGTCGAGGTCGTAGAAGTTTTCGCGAATGTAGCCTGCTATCTCCTGCTGTGTTTTACCTGTTTGCGCTAGGTAGATCGCGGCAGCTACAGCCTGCGCGCCTTTAATCCCTTCGGGATGATTGTGTGTGACTTCCGCACTGGCCTTCGCTAAATACAAAGCCTCTTCAAGGCTGGTGGCAAGTTCTGCCGCTGCACACACCCGCATCGCACTACCGTTGCCCCACGAGTTGTAAGGCTCTGGATTCTCTTCGCTTAGCCACATCCCAAAACTGCCGCCGTATGCGCCTTTCGGGTCTGGAAACCTGCGCCCCATCGTTTGCATGTGCGATACGAGGAGGTCGTGCAGGTTCTGCTCCGATCTGGTTCGCTCATCGAGTGCCTGGTAGTCCTTGATGGCCATGGCAACCGCGATGGTCATCAAGGAGTCATCAGTGAAGTCCGCTGCTTGAGGAAACAGCTCAAAGTCGTAGGTATCAACGGGCTGGAACTCATAGTCTGAGCCCACAATGTCACCAATAATCGCGCCAATCATTCTCTGCTCCCTGTTCAACTATTGTTGCCGCGGATAGGCATTCTGCATCCAGCTTCGGCAACTATCTTTCGCTTTGCAATCCACTCTATTTCTTTAGGGACGGCGTTAAACCAGAAATCGCTTTACAGCAAGTTGAATCGGCCTAGGCGGTTCTATAAACTCGAGATCGGATCCTAACCCAGTTCGGCTGGGCACCTTGAAAACTAAGGAGACAATTTGTCAGATCCAGCGGCTCTTGAAACCTCTTCAGGTATCGATCAACAGGGCATTGATCTCGTGCCACCACATCGTCGGCACGGAAAAGCTATCGACTTATTCTTCCTCTGGGCCGGCACAACCACGAACATCTTCACCGTCTCTTACGGCGCGCTGCTGGTGATTCTTTTCGGCCTCAGTTTCTGGCAGGCTATCGCGGCGATCGTCGTCGGCAACCTCATCGCCTACCCACTGTTGGCGCTGGCCTCGTTGCAGGGCCCCAAGACCGGCACGACCAACATGACGATCAGCCGCTCTAGCCTGGGTCCTCGAGGCGGACGAGCAAATGGCCTGTTCTCGTGGCTGATGTTGCTCGGCTTCGAAGCTGCCGGTCTGGTGCTCGTTTATTACGCGATTGCCGCGCTACTAGGCATTTTCGGCGTCGATATCTCGGGCGTTACGCAGGTCGCGGGCATCGTGGTGCTCGGCCTTATCCAAATGCTGCTGCCGCTGATCGGCTACAACTTCCTGATGGCAGCGCAGAAATTCGCCACGATCATTTTCGCCTGCGCGTTCGTAATCCTGGCAGTACTGATCCTGCCCAAGGTAAACATCGCGACGGGTGAAGTAGGCGCCGACATCAACGCGATGATTAGCGCGATCAGTCTAGTAGTGGTCTCCGGCGGCCTGAGTTGGGCATGCTCCGGCTCGAACTTCTCACGATATTTGCCCGAAGAAACCAGCCCGTTATCGGTTGGCACCTGGGCCGCGCTGGGCGGTTTCGTGCCGTACCTCTTGCTGCAGAGCCTAGGCGCCGCCATGGCTACGGTCGCAGTCGGCCCCGACGTTGACCTCTCCGACCCGCTAGCCGTTCCCGCGATCTTGCCTGCGGGGTTCTCTGTGCCGTTTCTACTTCTAGTGGGCTTCGGCCTGATGGTACAAAACGGCACCAACCTTTATTCGTCGTCACTCAACCTGCAGACCGCCGGCATCCCGGCAAAGCGCCCGGTGGTTGTCGTCACTGACTCGATCATTTGCATCTTGATCACTATCTTCGCGGTCGCCCAGTCGTCGTTCTACGCGCTGCTGAGTGCCTTCGTCGGTTCGCTGAGCGTCTGGCTAGCACCTTGGATCACGATCTATCTCGTCGATTGGGTCATGAGACGTGGCAATTACGATCTGGCTGGCTTGATGAACGACAAGGGCGGGGTCTACTGGGGCGTCGGGGGCGTGAAGCTGCCCGGATTCGTCTCACTGATTGCCGGAATGATCGGTTCCGCGCTATTTGCCAACACCGGATATTTCATCGGCCCGATTGCAGCTGCGATCTCGCCGCAACACCCGGAATATGCCCCTGACTTGGCGATTCCCGCCGGGATAGTGGTCAGCGGCGTCCTGTTCATAGCACTCACAATCACCAATAAAAAGAAGAACTTAGGGATCGCGTGACCGCGCGCCCCTAAAGCGAAGGAGTAAAAATGCCTAACCGGCACGTAATGGATGTGGCCTACGGCAGGGCACATGCTGACAAAATCATCGAAAACGGCAAGCTGGTTAATGTCCTAACTGGCGAGATCTATCCAGCAGACGTGGCCATCGCGGACGGCCGTGTGGCTGCCGTCGGCGATGTGTCTGTGCAGAAGGGCCCCAATACCGAGATCATCGACGCCGAGGGCCGCTACCTGACCCCGGGTTTGATCGACGGTCACTTGCACATCGAGTGCTCGAAGCTCTCTGTGACGATGCTCGCCGACATGGTCGCACGTTATGGCACCACCTCGGTCATCTCCGGACTCGATCAGGTGTTGGTCGCCGCAGGCATTGACGGCGTCAAGGAGTTCCTGGCGGAGGCCGCCGACTCGTCGGTACACGTCTGGTGGGGAGCACCGGCTAAGGCGCCCTACACCATCCCCGAGTCCAACGTCGGTTATGCGTTCAAGGCCGAAGACCACAAGATAGCCCAGGAGCTGCCCGAGTGCGTCGGCCTCTGGGAGACGGTTCAGGAGATGGTTGAGGACGGCGACGAGGACGTTCTGGCCGCGATGGACATGGCGGAGAAGAACCGACTGCACGCCTTCGGCTGCGCGCCTCTGGTGGACGCCCGCAGGGTGGCTGGATACGCCTCTTCCGGGGTCGTCCTATGCCACGAGTCTTACTCGCCTGAGGAAGAGCTGGAGAAGATGCGCAACGGCATCGACATCATCATCAGGGAGTCGACCGCGGCCCCGATGCTGCGCGAGAACATCAAGCTGGTCACCGAGATGGGCGCCCCGAGCGACCGTGTCGGTTTCTGCACCGATGACATAACCTCGAGCGATGTGCTTGGCCGTGGCCATCTCGACTACGTGGTTCGCCTGGCCATCGAGTGCGGCGTGACCCCGATGCAGGCAATTCAGATGGGCTCGATCAACACCGCCCGCATGTACAAGCTCGATCACAAGATCGGCTCGATCGCGCCCGGCCGCTTCGCCGACATCCTGTTCGTGGACGACCTGAATGACTTCCGACCCGCACGCGTGATGACCGCTGGCCGCATCGTCGCCGAGAACGGCAAGTCGGTCGTAGCTCCGGTGGCGCCCGAGCGCACCTCGGTTGTGGCCGACACCTTCAAGCTGAAGGAAGTGGACGCAAGCCGCATCAAGGTCGAGGCCGAGGGCTCCAAGGCAGTCGTTCAGGCGATAGTGCTCAGCAAGGACGTGGCCTTCCGCCGTCCCGGCGCGGAGATCGAGCTGGACATCGTCGACGGCGTGGTTCAGCCCTGCACCGAAAAGGACGCAATCATGGTTGCCGTCGCCGAGCGCTACGGCAAGACCGACAACCTGCCGGTTGCCTTCATCAACGGTTTCGGTATCAAGAAGGGTGCGATCGCGACCTCCAACTCGCCAGATGACAACAACGTCGTGGTGGCCGGAACCAATGCGGCAGACATGGCCCTCGCCATCAACGAGGTGACTAGGCTTGGAGGTGGCCAGGTGGCTGTTGCCGATGGCGAGGTCATCGGCAGCTTGCCACTGCCGGTAGCCGGCATCGTAGCTGACATTCCAGCTGAGGAGATGGCCGCTGCCGAACAGGAGATGGATCGCATCGCCCGCGAGGAGTTGGGCAGCGATCTACCGTCACCGTTCGGCCAGCTGTTGTTCCTGTCGATCACCGCAATCCCGGAGTGGGCGATCACCGATCTGGGCCTGATCGACTGCGTCAAGTTCGTCGTCACCGATCCTGTAATTTCCAGCAACTAGGACTCAAAGTGAAGATTTCACCCTTCGTTCAGAAACTGCCCAAGGTTGAGCTGCACCTACACATCGAGGGCACGCTCGAGCCGGAGCTGAAGTTCAAGCTCGCCGAGCGCAATGGCATCAAGCTCGCCGAGGAAACCCCCGACCAGGTTCGCGAATCATACGATTTCGACGATCTGGCGTCCTTCCTGGCTGCGTACTACGACGGCATGAACGTGCTGCTGACCGCCGAGGATTTTTACGACCTAGCCATGGCATACCTGAGCAAGGCAGCCGAGCAGAACGTGCGCTACGTGGAAATATTCTTCGACCCCCAGGCGCACACCTGCCGTGGCGTCTCGTTCCACACCGTCATCCATGGTCTGCACCGCGCCCAGGTCGAGGCCGAGAAGAAGTTGGGCATCAAGTCAGCTCTGATCATGTGCTTCCTGCGCGACTTCCAGGCCGAGTATGCGATGGCCACGCTGACCCAGGCCCTGGATTACAAGCACTGGATCATCGGCGTCGGGCTGGACTCCGACGAAACTGACAATGCGCCCGAGAAGTTCGCCGAGGTCTTCGCTCGCGCTCGCGAGGAGGGCTTCCTGCTGACTATGCACGCCGACGTCGACATTAAGAACTCGATCGAGCACATCCGCCAGCTGATCGAGGAGATTAAGGTTGACCGCATCGACCACGGCACTAACGTCATCGAGAACCCCGACTATGTGCAGTATCTGGTGGACAACAAGATCGGCCTGACCAGCTGCCCGATTTCCAACACCTGGGTTTCGGACGGCTCCAAGACTCAGCTGATCAAGCAGTTATCTGACAAGGGAATGAAGATCTGCATCAATTCCGACGACCCTGCATACTTCGGCGGCTACATCGGCGAGAATCTGCAGCTAGTTGCCGATGAGTTGGACGCAGATGAGGACTTCCTCAAGCAGCTCTGCCTGAATGCGGTGGATATTTCGTGGGCCACCCCGACGCTCAAGAATCAGTTGCGGGAAGAGATTGCCGCCTGCTAAACCTTTCCAGCAACATAATTGGAGCCTTGGCTCAATGAAGCTGCTCCTCCGCACTTCAACTCGGAGGGGCAGCTTTTATCTTTAGACGCCGCTGTCTGGCGGGGGATCCTTCAGCAGATCCTCCTCCCAGGCAGCCTTCTTCACACTTTCTAGGTCGACCGGGTCCTCGATATGTTTCTCAGCAGCCGCAATGATTCGCTTCTGCTGCTTGACAACGAAGCGCTTGATGTTTTGGCCGGCGACGCTATAAACCGATTCGAGAACCTGCAGCAGCGAGATCACTACTAGGGGTTCGTCGGGAGTACACACCAGTGACAAAAGCTGTGTACACAAAGCCTTTCTTCGTGCGCACATAAGTAATGTCCGCCACCCACAGCCCCGATTAGGGCCAGGAGCCCTAAATTCACGATTTACCAAGTCTGGGCGAAGATCCGGGCCCTTGGGCTTACGCCTTGTGATTGGTGCTCCGCCTTTGCCCTTGCCGGACAAACCAGCGCTGCGCATCAGCCGGGCTGTTTACTCGCGGCCGATGTCAATGCCCTGACGTTGCAGCACGCGCCACATCTTCCGCACGCCGTAATTTTCAGCATGAACGTCGCGAATATGCTCCACGAGAGCAGCGTCGCGAAGACTGCGGGCTTTAGACTGGCGGTACCCACGCGAAGTAAGGAAGCCGCCTTCGCGATGCGTGTTTAACGTCTGGCAGATGAACTCGACTGAGAAACGATTCCGATACTCATCAATGAACCGGATCATTTCCGACGTTTTAGGTCGAGTTCCGACGCGAAAAAGCCGAAGCTGCCTTCAACAACTCGTTGGTGTCCCTCAGCTCTTGATTCTCTCGACGCAACCGTGCGTTTTCTGCAGCAAGGTCCTCGGGCATTGATTCCACAACACGTCCTTCGCGACGAGCGGCCTGCGTCCATTGCCTCGCCGTGTGCCACGAGATGCCCAGCTTTGGTGCCACGATCTTGCAGGCTGCCTGCATGGAAATATTCTCCGCCAGGATGCGGTCTTCCACGAGGCGGACCACACGGTCCTTCGCCTCCTGATCAAATTTTCTTGGCATGTTCCAGATTTTCCCATCTACTCAAACGGAACAAAACCTGGGGCACTTCAGTAGACCGAGCCTTCCGTCACAAACCATTCAACTCAAACGAAGAACGCCTCGAAACTCTCCTCAAGTCCTACCTCAAACTGACAGAAAAGGACGCACTCATCAAAACCACACGCCACCTAATCGACATCCTGAACAAGTCGATCCCACACTCACAAACCCCCACACAAAACGTAAAACCAGGTGATTTAGCATCCAACTAGGTTATTTGGCTCCCAAGAAGAGAAACGTAGGTGGGGTTGTTCTTGAGTTGCTCATGAGACCCTGCAGCAACAATCCGCCCATCCTCAAGAACAATAATGTGCTCAGCTATGCGAATAGAGGCAAGCCTGTGAGCAATAACAACCGTCGTGCGATCAGCCCGCGCGTGGCGCATGTTCTGAGCAATAGACGCCTCGAGTAACGGGTCAATATTAGCTAACGGCTCGTCGAGGATAAGCATATCCGGGTTACGTAAGAAAGCACGCGCAATCCCAACTCGCTGGCGCTCGCCACCAGAGAGCGTGGTTCCTCGATCTCCCACCCTCGCGTCAAGCCCACCCAGCGAAGTCACCAACTCGCTAATATCGGCATCCGCAAGGGCCCTCCAAATATCCTCATCGGAAGCATCAGGGTTAGCCAAAGTAAGATTGTCGCGCACAGTTCCAGCAAAAATATGACAATCCTGAGGCACCAGCGCCAGCCGGTCGCGGTAGCGGTCCGGCTCATAGCCGCGCAAATTCTTCCCGTTAAAACGCAGCTGCCCAGAACGCGGATCCAAATAGCGCATAGCAAGATTAGCCAAAGTAGTTTTACCCGCCCCAGACTTACCAACTATCGCAACAGAACGTTGCGGATTAGCAGTGAGACTAACTTGATTGATCACCGGAAGGTCAGGCCGGTAGGCAAACACCGCGTTATCAACAACGAAATAGTTCGCCTCCCCCTCATAGGTTGTGTGCTGAGGTTCCGGGATAGTAGGAATCGGGTCTTTCACGTGAAGAATAGTGTTAATCCGGTGCGCACAAGCACCGATCTCTCCCACACGCCCAAGCATCCCCACCAACGTAATGGCCGGTGTGGAAACCAGCCCCGACAAAACCACAGCAAGGGGAAGTATCGCCACATCCAAACTGCCGTCAAGCACACGTCCAGTGAGGATAACTAACAAAATTGTAGAGCCGATCGTGGTAACGATCATCGCGAACGTTGACTCCCACGCTTGCCGCATGGTTTGTGCGTTTTTTGTGGCCTGCACTTGGCGCGTCAAGACAAGAATAAGTTGGTTTTGTTTCTCAACCATTCCAAGGGAACGTAACTCGCGTTGCCCCTGAATAGAATCCAACACCGCAACCCGCAATTCGGCTAGCTGACTACGTATCTGCGCACCCTGCATACGCTGAAGAGGCATAAGGATGAAGGGAAATATGATCATAGCAATAGTGGGCACTAGCATGATCAGCCCCAACGGACCCACAAAACTCACAAGAACACCGGTGAACACTACTGGCGAAAACACCGCGCAGATTGCGGTAGAGGCAGTGTGCGCATAAAACCACTCAAGCTGTTCGGCATCATTCATAGCCGCTGACGCCACATCGCCGGTACGTTGACCATGGAGCCCAAGTGGCGCGATCCGTTCTATAGCCCCATAGATATGCACTCGTAAAGTGTGCAAAATTCGGTATGCAACCTCGTGCGACCACCACACTTCGAACAGGGTGCTGACCGCATAAACCGCCACCAAGGCGAACAGCAAAGTCGCCAGTGGTGTGAGGTTATGAGCGGGGTCGAGAATGAACTGGGTTGAAACCCACACGGACGTAACCGATACACCCACAACACTGATTTGCGCTAAAGCGGTGACGATCGTGGACGCCACGAAAAGAGGAACACATTCGCGTAGCCGTTTCATCAGCGCCATGAAGTCGCTAAACGTAGAAAACATGGTCGATCAGACTCCTAACTGTGCGTCAATAAGCTGCGACCACGCATTGTCTTCACCGGCCAGCATCTGTGGCGCACCAGCGCAGAACACGCGACCATCTCCCATCACCACAACGTGGTCCGTTTGTGCAGCAACATCCGTACGGTGGGTGACCAGAATCAGCGTGAGATCTGGGTAGGCGCGGCGGATATTCGACAGTACAGTAGTCTCGGTCTGTGTATCCAACGCGGACGTAGATTCATCGAGGATCAACAACGGACACTGGCGAATCAGAGCGCGCCCAATCGCTAACCGCTGTTTCTGCCCGCCAGAAAGATTGTGCGCGTGCTCTTCAATCACCAGGTCGAGCACACTGTCGTCCCCCGCTTGACCGCTGCCCCCCTGGTGTAAGTCGTTAGCGCATGCCAAGATTAAGGCGTTCATCATTGCCTTGTCATCCGCTTTCGGATTAGCTTCAGCCAATATGGATCTGATAGTTCCTGGAAAAATAATCGGATCTTGCGGAACCAGGGTAGCTACCTGCGCGATGTCCAGTTGGTCTGCTTGCACGCCGCCAACGGTGATCGTTCCACTATTGGGATGGTCAAAACCCATCAGTAGACCTAGTGCCGTGGATTTACCCGACCCGGACAGACCGACCAAAGCAGTTGTTTTACCGGGTGGCGCGTCGAACGTGACGTTTGAAAGCGCGGGCTCCGTAGCGCCCAAGTATGTGTAACTGGTATCGATAAAGGACACCCCGGTGCCATCCTGGCGATGTCCAGCCACTACGGAGGGTTTGTCGTGGATGCCCTCTTGATTGAATAGTTCACTCATTGCTGGCAGAGCAGAAATCCCAAAGAATGCCTCATGCCAGCACGTTGACAATGCGCTAAACGGGCGAAACAGCTCAATCGATAACAAAGTAATGATGAACAGGTGGCTCAGCGGCATGTCTTCCGCCCGTATCAAACTGATAGCGATGACCAGGCCGAGAGCAGGGCCAAGCACCTTCATCATGCTGGACAGGCCGGTTTCTCCCAGTGAAAGGCGAAGTTGCCCCATCGTTGTTGACAGCAATTGACGTGATTGCTTGGCCAGTTTTTCGCCATGAATCTGAGCAGCCCCAAATGATTTCAACGTCCCCATGCCCATCATGGCGTCAACAAAGTCCGCGTTGAGATCCTCATACGAAATCCAGTGGGACTGCCCTCGATCAGCAAGGGCTTTATCCCATAGCCGAGGAATAGCGATAATCGCAAGGCCACAGACCAGTAGCACTCCTGCAATCAGCGGGCTGATTGTCCCGATAGCTATCGTCAATCCTGTAGCGGTAATGACAGTGACCGCCAACTGGGTGAAGTACTTAACGAAATAGGGTTCCACTGCCTCTACCCCATCGGTAACAACCGACTGTATTTGCCCGGAACGGCCCAGCCCTGCCCGCATAGGACCGCGAGCGTCAAGTTGTCCGAGCAGGGCTTGCCGCAACCGGCTTTTCACCACCAGTCCCGCGCGGTTTTGTAACAGCTGCCCTCCCACATCCACTAGCGGGCGAACTAATAGCAAAATGACGATAGCTACGATCAGGCCCATCACTGTAGGCATGTAGCGGGTAGTGAGTAGCTCGTTAAACAGGAGCGCGTTACACACCGCAGTAGCGATGAACAAACCAGAGACGAGGACGCCCGACAAAACTGCGGGAGCCAACAGCCCCACGGATACTCCAGCGGCGCGCATCACTAAGCGCTGCTTCATGAACATGGTCATCTACCTTCGCATCTTTAGAGCAATGAGGACTAGACACCAAATTATACTTAGATTAGCCTTACCTAAGTGAAGTTTGGCATGTTTTTCCGACCATGACAAGAGCGCACAGCTTTACTACGCCAACCAGGAGGGCTTGTGAACACGCGGATTTTGCAGCGCATTCACGTATATGCGGACACTGTCCAGCTCCTCGGAAAGATCCGCTTACCTGCTGAAAACCTGCTCCACCTTGGCTGGGAAACTGCTCTGGCCACGCAAATCTATGGGGGTTACGTTACGACAGCTAGCGCGAATATGAAGGACATGTACGCACCATGCTAACGAAGCGATACCAACGCCTTGCCCTAGTCACCGCGTTATCCATCTTGCTGATATGCACCTTTGTCGTTGCAGTAATCGTAGGAGCTACCGACATCTCACTATCAGTAGCGCTTGAAGGCATCAAAACCACACTACTGAACACGCCAACCAACGACGTTGATACCCAAATCATCGAGCAGGTCCGATTCCCCCGCGCTGTTCTTGGAGCCACAGTTGGTGCTGGGCTTGGCGTATGTGGCCTCATCACCCAATCACTTTTGCGCAACCCGCTAGGAGACCCCTACATCCTCGGCATCTCGTCGGGCGCTTCCGCGGGTGCGGCTGCCGTCATCGTCTTGGGAGCCTCCAGCACTGTACTATCCGCATTGGGCGTCACCATCGGGGCTTTTCTTGGCGCATTAGCGGCCATCATCCTCGTCACCCTTCTGGCCTCGGCCGGTGGGAAAATCACGCCCACGCGTATCATTTTTGCGGGCATGGCAACCACCTACTTGTTTTCAGCACTGACCAGCCTGATCACGCTCATGGCAAAAAACGCTGCCGGCACTAAATCGGTCATGTTTTGGACGCTCGGCTCGCTATCCAATGCCACTTGGGCTGACACCACGCTTGCCGCCACCGTCGTCATTATTGCTCTCGCCTGCTTCACAATGTGGGGAAGGAGGGTGGACATACTTAACCTTGGTGACGACACAGCAATCTCGCTGGGAACAAGCCCCCGCCTCTACCGGAACCTTCTATTCCTCGTCGTAGCCTTAACCGTTGCCGTCCTTGTGTCCCTCACCGGAGCGATCGGATTCGTTGGCCTCGTGGTCCCCCACATCGCCAAACAACTCGTTGGATCCACAACGCGGGCTGCACTACCCACTGCTGCCTTGTGTGGCGCACTCCTTGTTGTCATAGCAGACACCTGCACTCGCATCATAATCAGGCCCGCCGAAATACCTATCGGAATCTTGACCGCGCTTGTAGGAACACCAATGCTAATGGCCCTGATCAAGAGATATTCCAAATAGAAAACAGAAAGGAAAACCTGTGATGATGAAGAAACAATTCATCGCTGGAACTCTCGGCGTTATGCTCGTCGCCGGCGCGCTTACCGCCTGCTCAGAAACTGACGAGCCCAACAACAACGCTGAAAACGCAGCTATTACCATCAATAACTGCGGGGTAGAAACTACCTTCAACGAGCACCCGAAGAAAGCCGTTTCGATGGGTGTAACCGGCTTGGCTTACCTGTTCGCAGCCGGCGCACAGGACTCCATCATTGGCCGGGCCAACGAATGGGGCGAAGAACCGCCGGCATGGATTGGTTCAAAAGCCGATAGCATCGACGTGCTCTCCGACGAATCCATCTCAATGGAAGCTCTTTTGAAACTGGAGCCTGACTTGGTCTACGGTGGCGGGTTTAGTTCTGAAAACTCCAGCCCCGAGGCAGTCGCAGCTAAAGGCATTCCTGCGATCGTTGACGCGCCAGAATGCGCCTACTTCTACCCGGATCAACCAGAAAATGAGTCCTTCGACGCGATCTTGGCAGAAGTGACCCAGCTCGGCCAGCTCATGGGCACGTCAGAAAAAGCCGACGCCACGGTTGCTGACCTAAAAGCCAAACTTGAACAAGTCAGCAACGAAAAAATCGGTCAAGGGCGCAAAGTTTCTTACGCCTACTACTACGGAGAAGATCCCGAGCTGTTCAGCTACGGCAACCAGGGTGTAGTGGGAGAAATCAATAAAGCCCTCAACCTAGAAACCGCTATCGATCCGAACTACCACCCCCACCAAGGCCCCATTGCCCCCGAAGCCTTCGTGAAATCAGACCCCGATGTCATCATCGTGCTCACCGGCATGGGCGGGGCAACACAAGAAAGCTCGCTGGAACGCCTCGCGAAGATTCCCGGCTACAACGACATGAAAGCCGTGAAGAACGGCAACATCATCTACGCCGAATCAGCCGCCGCCTACGCTTCACCCACGGCAATCTACGGCGCCCTTAATTTAGCTGAGCAGTTGAAGGAATTAGGAGAATAAACCGATGAGCGATTCTCCCCTCACAATAGAAAACGCTAGCGTTCGGTTTGGAGACACCCAAGTCCTCACCAACGTCTCTTTTGAGGTACCCCAAGGACAAATCCTTGGAATTGCTGGACCTAACGGCTCCGGAAAAACCACCCTCATGAGAGCCCTGTTCGCTGCGCAAAAACTATCCGAGGGGAGAATCGTCATCAATGGCGAACCGCTAAGCACACTCAGCTCAGGCCAAATTGCCAGACGCATCGCGGTTGTTTCCCAATTCGAACAAGACATGGACCAAACCCGCGTCATCGACATCGTGCTACTTGGTCGAGCACCTCACCGCAAAGACATTCAAGGCTACAACGCCACCGACTACGAAATTGCCCGTGAATCCCTTGACGCTGTCGGGATGACCTACTCCCAAGACCGATACGTTCACACCCTTTCTGGAGGCGAACGCCAACGCGTCCTCATCGCCCGCTCACTCGCTCAGCAGTGCAAATGCATCCTTCTTGATGAGCCCACCAACCACCTCGATGTCAAATACCAACACCAAATTCTCAGTGTCATCAGAAAAGTCAGCGACACTGCTGTCATTATCCTGCACGACCTGAACCTTGTTGCACGGTACTGCGACAACACGATCATCCTCAAAAACGGACACCTGCACACCAAAGGCAACCCAGCAGAAATCCTGACGCCACAACTTATCCGCGAGGTCTACGGCGTCAGCGCCACCGAAGTCAACGATGCGGGCACTAAACAATTCAGTTTCAAGCCACTGCCCCAAAACACGCACCCACGATAAGGGTCAGCTACAAGAACCGCCCAGGCGACAAGTAGAAGAGTGTAGCTACTTACGCAGGTAAATCCTTTCAAGATCAGCAAAACATTCGTCTAGGTAGCCTCCAAGGCTAGCCGACCTGTTTGAACAGTTCATACAGGTGGTCAGCTAACTTCACATCATGGTGAATAAGAGTGCCTGAAGACGATGGTATTGCAGCGACCAGATCATGCTTTTAGAAATAGTCAAGTTCTTCTCAATCCGGCTCACTATCATCTTGGACTTAATCTGCAATTAAGAACCCCCCTAGCTAACTGATCACAAATCTAAGGCAGATTACCTATCTGTATCTTCGCCGCTAAAACGCCGATGTGATTCGTGTCTTTGTTGTATGTACTTCCATTCTTTGCCTCAAAGAAAGGGCAAATCTTCAGGCCAATCCTCTGGCCGGCTCAGCAGGCACAAGCACCGCCATCACGTTCGAAACCATCGGTGTCAAACAGCCCGCGAGTAGAACTCAATCCGCTAACAGCCCCTTAGCTGTTTGGATATCCTTCGTGCCTTCTCGTCCATTCCATTAAGCCGAGCTCGAGTAGACATGCGCCCCCAGCCCTGCGTCATGTAGCGCATCGATCCAGAAGCCACAGCACGACTGCACCGTAGCCACACTCGGATGCATAGGGGCATGACGCTTCTCATAAGAGTGCGACACTCAATGGCCCCGTCGTACGTGCCGCCGCCTCGCGGAGCGCATCTAACGCAATTTCATTGGACACCACAGCGGGGATGGTGCTCACGGTAGACGGCGAGCACAGCTTCACCCCACTCCCACGTGCCATCCGGTGCGACGGCGTAACACATGAACTGGCGCACGCGAGCCTTCACGTCGTTCCAACTTCCGAGGCGGGCGCACATGCTACTCGGCGACGCCAGACCGCGCGATTTCCAGTACTCCTCATACTCGGCAAGCGAGTACTTCTCAACATCGTCACAGAAGAACTGCAACATAGCCACCAACGATGGGGAAACCGGGTTGACTGGTTCCAAGCCATAGTGGACGTTCACCAAGGAGTCACCGCTGTGGCATAAGTTGTGAGCCCATTCTTTCAAGCCCATGGTTTTCGCCTTCAATAATGGTACCAAGATCAAAGCCTGGGCATTCCCAGGGGTAGACCACCCCACGTCACAATGGCATTTCCATATCCCGGCCCCGCCTCCAGGCCGGGGATGTCTGAGCCAACTTATCCTGGTACTTCAGGCACACGATGGAGGCACTCATAGCGCAGATTACGACTACCGGAACGAAGATCGAGAAGCGACCGCAGCTCGGCTTGGACCTGCTCCTGCTTGAGGGCCGCGCGGACGGAAAAGCCCTCGGCGATTACCTTGATCGTGGCGAAATCTAACCACGCACCCACCCGACGCGCGCTTGCATCCACCTTGGGCAACCGGAGGTGTCGCGTCACTTCATATCAACAACGTGTCTTAATGAATCCGCCTTTCATCGGCAATTCAAATCACAACAACGAACAGAAAGCTGACCGTGCCCATTTATTTGGGTCCGTGAAGGTTCTCGATTACGTTGCGCGCTAGTAAAAGACAGCAACTGACTAGATGCGAAGTATCCACATCCGCGTGGCTTTCGTTTCAACTCATTCGATGTGTCAGGCGCAGCAGGTGACTCCCCTCTGACCTCCCTTGATGGGTGACGGCATCGTCATCAATTTTGCTCACCGCTCGGCCGTGTTGAACAACAACCGCAACGACAAATTGTCGATTTCGACGATCGTGTCGATCCTGCTGACAATCGGCACTGTCATCACCGATTTCTTCGGGATGGACGTCGAGCTTTCCTGTAGCACGACCTCAACGCATGGAAATACATTTGAGTCTTCGCGCTGATACCGGGAGTTTTCAACGTTCTGATCCTGAAGTGGGCGCGCTACAAGCGCTGACCTTGAGGGCTTATTCACAAGGTTCGCGGGAGTCTCGACGACAAAACGCAAAGGGGAAAGCCCGTGGGTACAAAAAGTGGGCCCGGCCGGATTCGAACCGACGACATCTGCGGTGTAAACGCAGCGCTCTGACCAACTGAGCTACAGGCCCATTGCCCGTAGACTTACGGGAACAGTCGAAAGCATACTGGGCTTGCGTTTCTCGCGCGAATCCCAGTGGCTTTTTGAGACTAAATCAACGACCCCGAGGACGAGCCGTCAAACGAATACCCGCCCAGTCATTACCAACCGAGGCAGCGGACGTGGAATGCAATCCCGCAACCTTCGCAGCTTCTTCAACATCAGCAACAGGAACGGTTCCCGCACGACCCGGCTTCGGGATGAAGACCCAGATCAGACCACCGTCATCAAGGTTCGACAGAGCGTCAACCAGAAGGTCGGCAAGGTCATCTTCTTCAGCATCATCTGCACGCCACCACACGATGGCACCGTCAACGACATCTCCGTAGTCCTCGTCGACGAGCTGTTCGCCCGTCTCGGATTCAATGGAGACGCGAATCTGCTGGTCAGCGTCATCGTCGACGTAAAACTCTTGAACAATCTGTCCCAGTGTGAAACCGAGGCTCACCGCCATGATGAACAACCACCCTTCGGCGTGAGCGCACGGAGCGCTGAAGTATCTAACACCCTTTTATCGTATTGCACATCACTGCTGAAACTCCATTTGTCCACGCCGTGAAGACCAGCGGAAAGGTCGGGCACATCTTCCCGATGGCCCAGCGTGCAATAATGAGGCATTACTCATGGGTCAGAAGTCCCTGTAGGGGTCGCATGAAGAGCCCGAACAGTGGACAATAGGAACGAGGGCACGAAGCCGTGCACCACCGTAAAAGCTAAGCAATACCAGAGGGGATTCGTGAGTCACTTGAGCGAAAACCATCCCGTTGTTAACGGCCTGATTAGCCAGGTTCCGGACAACGATCCGGCAGAGACCGCCGAATGGATTGAGTCGCTGTCCGGATTGATCGACGAAAAGGGTGGTCCGCGCGCCCGCTACATCCTGCTTCACATGCTGGATCAGGCACGCCACCAGGGCGTCCATGTTCCGCAGGAATACACGACTCCTTACGTCAACACCATCCCGGTGCACGAAGAGCCCTACTTCCCCGGTGACGAGGCCATGGAGCGCCAGTACCGCCGTTGGATCCGCTGGAACGCAGCCGTCCAGGTGACGCGCGCACAGCGCCCCGGCGTCAAGGTCGGCGGACACATCTCGTCCTACGCATCCGTTGCCACCCTGTACGAAGTTGGTTTAAACCACTTCTTCCGCGGTAAGGATCACCCGGGCGGTGGCGACCACGTCTTCTTCCAAGGCCACGCCTCTCCGGGTCCCTACGCACGTGCGTTCGTCGAAGGTCGTCTTTCCGAAGAAGAAATGGACGGCTTCCGTCAGCAGGCATCGACCGAACACGGTCTGCCCTCGTACCCGCACCCGCGCCAGCTCCCCGACTTCTGGGAGTTCCCGACCGTTTCGCTGGGCCTCGGCCCGGCAGAAGCCATCTATCAGGCATGGTTCGACCGCTACCTGCACCTACGTGGCATCAAGGACACGTCGCAACAACACACCTGGGCATTCATCGGTGACGGTGAAATGGACGAGCCCGAATCGCGTGGCATGCTCCAGCTTGCCGCCCAGCAGGGCCTCGACAACCTGACCTTCGTCGTCAACTGCAACCTGCAGCGCCTCGACGGCCCGGTCCGCGGTAACGGCAAGATCATCCAGGAACTGGAAGCCTTCTTCAAGGGCGCCGGCTGGAACGTCATCAAGGTCATCTGGGGCCGCGGCTGGGATCAGCTGCTCGCCTCCGACAAGGACGACGCTCTTGTCCACGTCATGAACGACACGCTCGACGGCGACTACCAGACCTTCAAGGCCAACGACGGCGCATACGTTCGCGAGCACTTCTTCGGTCGCGACCCGCGCACCAAGGCCATGGTTCAGAACTGGACCGACGACCAGATCTGGGCACTGCAGCGCGGTGGCCACGACTACCGCAAGGTCTACGCCGCGTACAAGGCAGCGATGGAGCACACCGGCCAACCGACCGTCATTCTGGCGCATACCATTAAGGGCTACGCTCTTGGTTCGCACTTCGCAGGCCGTAACTCAACCCACCAGATGAAGAAGCTGACGCTGGAAGATGCGAAGCAGCTACGAGATCGTCTACAGATTCCGATCACGGACGCAGAGCTCGAACGCGATCCCTACATGCCTCCGTACTACAAGCCGTCTGAGGACGATCCGGCACTCCTCTACATGAAGGAGCGTCGCGAGAAGCTTGGCGGTTGGGTTCCCGAGCGTCGTGACGACCGTCAGCCGAAGCTACCACCGTTGCCGACCAAGCCGTTCGAGGGGCTGTCGAAGGGCTCCGGCCCACTCGAGGTCGCAACAACCATGGCACTCGTTCGCCTGTTCAAGGACCTCTTCAAGGACAAGCAGGTTGGCCGTTACTTCGTCCCGATCATTCCTGACGAAGCCCGTACCTTCGGCCTCGACGCGATCTTCCCGTCCGCAAAGATCTTCAACACGCACGGCCAGAATTACACGGCCGTTGACGCTGACATGATGCTCTCCTACAAGGAATCCGAGCAGGGTCAGGTTCTCCACACGGGCATTACCGAGGCCGGCTCCGCCGCTGCCTTCCAGGCTGTTGGCACCGCATACGCGACCCACAACCTGCCGATGGTTCCCGTTTACATCTTCTACTCGATGTTCGGTTTCCAGCGCACCGGCGACCAGTTCTGGGCTGCCGGCGACCAGATGGCGAAAGGCTTCGTCATCGGTGCAACCGCTGGTCGTACCACGCTCGCCGGCGAAGGCCTGCAGCACATGGATGGCAACTCACAGGTTCTGGCTTCCACCAACCGCGCGTTCGTCTCCTACGACCCGGCATACGCCTACGAACTCCGTTACATCATGGAGGACGGCCTGGCACGCATGTACGGTGAGAACGATGGTCGTGACCCGAACGTCATGTACTACATCACCGTCTACAACGAGCCGATTCACCAGCCTGCAGAGCCTCAGAACGTTGACGTTGAAGGTATCAAGAAGGGTATCTACAAGGTCGAGGATCACTCAGGCCAGGGTCACAAGGTCCAGCTACTCGCTTCCGGCGTGGGTGTGCCGTGGGCACGCGACGCCAAGCGCATGCTTGCTGAAGACTGGGGCGTTGACGCAGCCGTGTGGTCAGTTACCTCGTGGAACGAACTGCGACGCGACGGCCTGGATGCCGACGAGCACAACTTCCTCCACCCGGAGGAAGCACCGCGCACCGCGTACCTCACGCAGAAACTGGCCGGTTGCGAAGGCCCATTCATCGCAACCTCCGACTTCGACACGCTGACCCAGGATCTGATCCGCCAGTGGGTGCCCGGCGAGTACCGTGTGCTCGGTGCCGACGGCTTCGGTATTTCCGACACTCGCCGTGCGGCACGTCGCTTCTTCCACATCGACGCTGAGTCGCTGGTCGTTCGCACCCTGCAGACTCTCGCCGATCAGGGCAAGATCGATCGTAGCGTCGTTGCTCAGGCAATTACGCGCTACGACCTGTTCAACTGCGGAATCGATTCTGTTGCAGACCAGGCACACTAAGACGAACTACTACCCTGACGCGGCGCTCAGTCGCCGCGTCAGGCCTCGTCAATAAGACAAACGAAAACTGCTGGGATGCTCACCCGAGTGTCCCAGCAGTTTTTTATGCGCCGAGCGTGCGACGCCATATGAACGATTACTCTTCGTCCTCCAATTCCACGACCGACGGGTCGCCACCCGAGTAGTATCTCATGTCGCGGTACTTCGGGCGCAACAGGTTTTCAACGCTCAGCAGTTCATCCAGCGCAGCCTCGTCCAGAAGTCCCATTTCAAGAACAACCTCGCGAACGTTGCGACCACTACGCGCACACTCGCGACCAACCGCGTCACCGTTCGCATGCCCGATCACCTCGTTAAGGTAGGTGACAATACCGATCGAGTTCAGGACATTGTTACGACAGACATCCTCGTTTGCCTCGATGCCGATGACGCAGAGCTCACGCAGGGTCCGTATCGCGTTCGCCAGCAGGTTGATGGACTCAAACAGAGTTTGGCCGATTACCGGCTCCATGACGTTCAGTTGCAACTGGCCAGCTTCAGCCGCGAAGGTCAGCGCCACATCGTTGCCCATCACCTTGAAGCACACCTGGTTCACGACCTCCGGGATCACCGGGTTCACCTTCGCCGGCATAATCGACGATCCGGCAGCGCGTTCAGGCAAGCGAATTTCACCCAAGCCTGCACGAGGTCCAGACGACAGAAGTCGCAGGTCATTGCAGATCTTCGATAGTTTAACCGCAAGACGTTTAATGGAGGCGTGCATCGACACGTAGGCGCCCGTATCGGAGGTTGCTTCCAACAGGTCGTCCGCTCCCCTGATCGGCAGTCCCGTGACCTCACGCAGGCAGTGAACGACGGTGTCCTGATATCCGTCAGGAGTATTCAGGCCAGTGCCAATAGCGGTCGCGCCAAGGTTAACTTCCAGCAGTAGCGCCGAGTTGTTACGCAGACGCGGGATCTCTTCACCCAAGAGCACACTGAATGCTTCAAACTCTTTGCCTAGGCTCATCGGGACGGCATCCTGTAGCTGAGTGCGCCCCATCTTGATGACGTCGCGGAACTGCAAGCCCTTCGATGCGAAAGATTCGATCAAACGCTCGAGTTCATCCACCAGATCGTCGACTTTCTTGTACAAGCCCAAGCGGAAGCCGGTGGGATAGGCGTCGTTTGTCGACTGAGACTTGTTGACGTGATCATTCGGGTTGACGTACGCGTAGCGTCCCTTCGCATACCCTAGGTGTTCCAGCGCAAGGTTAGCGACAACTTCGTTTGTATTCATATTGACGCTGGTGCCCGCACCACCTTGGAACACGTCGATCGGAAACTGATCCAAACAGCGCCCATCTTCCAGGATTTCGTCGCACGCCCAAATAATCGCATCGGCGATTGTGTCGCTCAGTGTCCCCAGCTTCCGATTCGCCATTGCCGACGCTTTCTTGACGGCAACCATGCCACGGACAAATTCAGGTTCCTCAGCGATTGTCGAACCGGAGATCTGATAGTTCTCGATTGCGCGGAGCGTGTGAATACCCCAGTAAACCTCGAGCGGAACTTCTCGTGCGCCCAAGAGGTCTTCCTCGATACGCTTCGTTGCCCTCACCTGCGACTCCTTCGTCTATGGCTACGTGTGCTGAGCGATGCTTGTGAGCATGCTCAGCTTCACTACTACTGTGCTGTGCTATCTATGGTGACGCAAATCTAGGACGAAAGTCCACGACTTGCCGAAACTACACAAAAGAAAAACCGTCTCATCACCTTTTCTTGACCGAAGTCAAAGAAGATGAAAAAGACGGTCCTCGAACGCAGTTTCACCTACACATGCCCCGCAACACCGGAAAGCACATCGTCCAATGTCTCCCACGCATCAACCTCAGTATCTCGAATCGATAGCTTCAACTCGTGTTCAATGCGTGCAACGATCGCGTACCTGACTAACGTATCGATATCCAGATCCTTTTTCAGCGTCAGGTCACCGCGCGCATCTTCGGGGGCAAGGTCGACAAATTCCAAGATGGCATCCATCGCCACCTCACGCGCGTGCTCAGTTTTAGGGGACGAGGCCTCCCCCGCTTCATTGATCGCACCGCCTGTTTCAGGGGAGATATCAGACTTCTCCCCTTCAGCGTTGAGCGTGTACCCGAGCAGGTCAGCGATCGAACCCACCGGTTAGCCGACCTTGGAATTCAGATAGCGAACCGGCGCGCCGGCACCGGCGTGACGGAAGGATTCCAGCTCATCGTCCCACGCTTGTCCGAGGGCAAGATCAAGGCCTTCGCGCAATTCCTCGTAATTCGTGGCGCTCTCAATGGCGGCACGAATACGGTCTTCAGGAACGACGACGTTTCCGACAGTGTCCATCTGCGAGTGGAAGATGCCGAGTGATGGAGTATGAGCCCAGCGACCACCGTCCGTGGAAGCCGTGGCTTCTTCGGTGACCTCGTAGCGCAGGTGTTCCCAGCCACGCAGAGCTGAGGCGAGGCGTGCCCCCGAGTCGACCGGTCCGACCCACGAGAACTCGCAACGCACCATGCCGGGAGCAGCGTCTTGCGCGGTCCACTGAAGACGCACATCTTGACCGAGAGCCGTACCGACTGCCCATTCGATATGTGGGCACAGCGCGGGCGGTGTTGAATGCACGAAAAGTACACCGCGGGTGTATGTCCCTCTCAATGTGACCTCCATAGTCTTTGAGGATCGTCTTCCCCTACGCCCTCAACTAGCACTGCCACATCTCACAACGGTGTAATTTAACTGTAAACGCCGTCGCACCATATAGCAAGAGGGTGCGACGGCGTTGCAACGACTCGATCAGAAGTGTGAGTTACGAATGTCCCTCAAAGCCTTCTTACGAGTCTTACGATCCAGGCGATCAATGTAGATCATGCCATCCAAGTGATCGCACTCGTGCTGCAGGCAACGAGCCATCAGCTCTTCACCTTCAACAACAATCGTCTTACCGTCCAGGTTGATGCCTTCGACGCGCGCATACCACGCGCGTTCGGTCGGATACCAGAGATCAGGAACTGACAGGCACCCTTCATCACCGTCTTGGAATTCGTCAGCCGACAGTTCCACAATCTTCGGGTTGAGGACGTAGCCGATTTCGCCGTCAATGTTCCACGAGAACGCACGAAGACCGACACCGATCTGGTTGGCGGCAAGACCTGCGCGGCCTTCCATGTCAACACCTTCAAGCAGATCCTCGACCAGCAGCTTCACCGAAGCATCAATATCCGTGATCGGATCGCACTGGGTGCGCAGAATCGGATCGCCGATGATGCGAATATCGCGGATTGCCATCATTTGCCTCCAAGAATCTCAGCGTGAGCAGCCTTCAGAGCTTCAACGGCCTGCGCGAGTGGCATTTCGGTCTTTTCACCGGTGGCGCGCTGACGAACCTCGACCAGACCATCCTTCAGGCCACGGCCAACAACCAGAGCCAGTGGAATACCGATGAGCTCGGCGTCAGCGAACTTGACGCCAGCCGAGACCTTGCGACGATCATCGTAGAGGACGTCCATGCCGGTGGCTTCGAGTTCTTCAGCGAGGCCCTTGGCAGTGTCGAAGAGCTCATCGCCCTTACCGGTTGCCAGAACGTGCACGTCGAACGGTGCGATCTGAGCCGGCCATGCCAAACCCTTATCATCGTGGTTCGACTCAGCGAGCGCTGCGAGCACGCGGGAAACGCCGATGCCGTACGAGCCCATGGTGACAACCTGGGACTTGCCGTTCTCGTCGAGAACAGTCAGGCCCAGAGCCTCCGCATACTTGCGACCAAGCTGGAAAATGTGGCCAATTTCGATGCCTCGTTCGAGGTGAAGCGAACCTGAACCGTCGGGAGCCTGATCGCCTTCGCGAACCTCGGCGGCCTCGATGGTGCCGTCGACTGCAAAATCGCGTCCCATAACCAGGTCGATCACATGGTGACGATCCTGGTTTGCGCCGGTCACCCAGGTGGTGCCCTCAACGACGCGAGGATCCACAAGATAGCGGACGGAACCGGTCGGGTTCCCATCCTCGTCGGTTGTACGTGCCGGCGAGTTCGGTCCGATCACCTGCGGGCCAATGTAGCCACGGACCAGTTCGGGGTGGTCCTCGAAGTCCTTGTCGGTTGCCATCTCAACTTCGGCGGGTGCGACAGCTGCTTCGAGGCGCTTCATGTCGACCTCACGGTCACCGGGCAGGCCAATGACGAGCAGTTCACGCGAGCCGTCAGGCTGGGTCAGAACGACGACAACATTCTTCAACGTGTCAGCTGAGGTCCATGCACGACCGTCTTCACGCGGGTATTGTGCGTTCAGCAGATCAACGAGGGACTCAATGGTCGCACAATCCGGGGTCGGAACAACGCGAGCCGGACCCACGTTGGACGCATCGACCGGAGCCGGTGCCGACGTCGTCACTGCCTCAGCGTTTGCTGCATAACCACCGGGTGAACGAACGAAGGTGTCTTCGCCGATCGGGCTGGGGTGCAGGAATTCTTCCGAACGCGAGCCACCCATGGCGCCCGACATTGCGGACACGATGACGAATTCAAGACCAAGGCGATTGAAGATCCGCTGGTAGGTCTCGCGCTGCGCATTATAGGAAGCGTCCAGGCCCTCGTCGGTAAGATCGAAGGAATAGGCATCCTTCATGACGAATTCGCGACCTCGAATCAGGCCTGCACGCGGGCGAGCTTCGTCGCGATACTTCGTCTGAATCTGGTACAGGGTGGTCGGCAGATCCTTGTATGAGGAATACATGTCTTTCACCAGTAGGGTGAACATTTCCTCATGGGTGGGAGCCAGCAGGTAATCCCCCGCCTTGCGGTCGTTCAGCTTGAACAGCGTCGGACCGTATTCTTCCCAACGGTTCGTTGCCTTGTAGGGCTCTGCCGGGATCAGACCCGGGAAGTGAACTTCCTGAGCGCCCATGCGATCCATTTCTTCACGGACGATGCCTTCGACCTTGCGCAGAACGCGCAGGCCAAGAGGCAACCACGTGTAGATACCGGGGGCAGTGCGTCGGATGTAGCCGGCACGAACAAGGAGCTTGTGGGAATCGACCTCAGCGTCAGCTGGGTCTTCGCGCAAAGTGCGCACAAAGTATGACGATAGAGTTCTCAGCACGCCTTCAAGATTAGTGCACCACGTCAGTGGTGTGCACCTTGAGGTCATCGACGAGGCCGAGCTCCTCTTTTCTCACACATTGACGTTCAGGCTCTCACGCCCACGAAGCGCCTAGCCGTACGAGCATTGAGTTCTTTTTCGGCGACTTTAGGGTGTGTTCGGTAATAGTGCTCTGCTCGCCAGCCGGGGTACATCCATGTTGGCAGGCTCTGTCCACACATAATCCAGACAGCGATCAAGGGAACCAATGCAAAAAGGAAGATGACAATAGTGCGTTCGAACAGTGTCTCGTGGCCGATGATGGTCTGAGCACTGTAGGCACCGACTGCGATCCACAGGCACCCAACAACGGGCACAGCCGGCCAAATGATCGCTTGGATCTGAGGAATAACTGGAGTGGGGCTATACGGGAACAATCGTTCCATGGCAACGACGCGTGTACGACGAGTGAGACCAGCCCATACCCAGCACCAGCCAACAATGATGGTAAGGCCAGTTACTACGAGCATTGCTACGCCAGCCCACGGCGCCATATGTCCTCCTTTGGACCAGCCCGTCTAGCACAAACGATTTTGGCGAGCCACGACGGTTCCTCTAGTGTAACCGTCGAACGCGCCACGCGTCTGATTCAGAACGTTAGATGGACTCAGCTGCCTTACGGATGTCGCGAAGCATCATCATCGCCCCGTAGGTTTCAAGGGAAAGCAATCCGTAGAGCTTTGCCTTGTCAAGGTTGGTTCCGTCGCTGGTGTGACGTTCGCGCATATGGAGCATCGTGCGACCATTACCCAAGTCGAGCAGGGCAAGAACGCACGTTCCCATCTGATCGATTTCTTCACCCTCGGTTCCAGGCTTGGGAGCATTCAGGATGATGCACGATTCTTCCTCTTTAGCCTTTAGCAAGGATTCGTCTTCAAGAGCAGCTTCGATGATCGACCAGACAGTAGAAGCCGGAGCGTTAATTCGAACTGCTCGATCAACCTGAACGTCAGCGCGGGGCACAAGAAGATCACCGGGAAGTGAAATCAAGGCTTCTGAAGCGGTCAGACCCAGACGTTTCGGGAAACCGGTGGCGTACAGTGAGGCGCCGGTTGCAAGCAGTCCCAGACCGAAGGCACGTGATTTTTTCATTCTTTCAAGTCCTTTTCTTAGCGACCGACGGGAATAACTTCGACTTGACCATCCCCCTCAGTCAGACCCATTTCTTCAGCTAGCGCGTGTGCGCGAGCAATCAGAGTTTCAACGATCTGATCTTCGGGAACGGTGTCAACAACTTCACCGCGAATGAAGATCTGGCCCTTGCCGTTGCCCGACGCGACACCAAGGTCGGCTTCGCGAGCTTCACCAGGTCCGTTAACGACGCACCCCATGACGGCAACACGCAACGGAACGGTCAATTCCTTGAGACCTTCGGTGACGTTTTCTGCCAAGGTCCACACGTCAACTTGCGCGCGGCCACATGACGGGCATGAAACGATTTCAAGAGTGCGATCACGAAGCCCCATGTATTCAAGAAGCTTGGTGCCAACCTTGACTTCCTCGACCGGAGGCGCAGACAAGGACACGCGGATCGTGTCACCAATGCCTTCTGAAAGAAGAACCGAGAATGCGGACACCGACTTGATGGTGCCTTGGAATGCGGGACCGGCTTCGGTCACACCGAGGTGCAGTGGCCAGTCGCCCTTTTCCGACAGCTGGCGGTATGCCTCAACCATGGTGAGAACATCATGGTGCTTCACGGAGATCTTGAAGTCGTGGAAGTCATTTTCTTCGAACAGTGACGCTTCCCAGACTGCCGATTCAACGAGGGCCTCGGGAGTCGCCTTGCCGTACTTCTTCAGCAGACGAGGATCCAGCGAACCAGCATTCACGCCAATGCGCAAAGAAACACCGGCGTCGGATGCCGCCTTACAGATTTCTTTCACCTGGTCGTCGAACTTGCGGATGTTACCGGGGTTCACGCGGACAGCTCCACAGCCCGCATCAATGGCTGCAAACACGTACTTCGGGTTGAAGTGAATATCCGCGATAACGGGGATACGCGATTGCTGTGCGATGATCGCAAGCGCCTCAGCGTCCTTATCCGTCGGGCATGCGACACGAACGATGTCGCACCCTGCTGCGGTGAGCTCTGCAATCTGCTGCAAAGTTGCACCGATGTCGTGGGTTTTCGTTGTGGTCATCGACTGGACAGAAACGGGGGCGCCACCACCAACGCGAACATCTCCAACCATGATCGACCGCGTCTTCTTACGCGGGAACGGAGACGTCTTTACTGCGGGGATGCCTAAAGATATTTCACTCACGCGCTCATTATCTCCCACTTCGGCTGTTTCTTCTTAGCGCAAAGGTGTGGGAAAGGTTAATGAAGATATGTCACTGTCACCATTTAGTCTCTGCATTTCACTCAATGGACGCGAATTCAAGGGAGAAACATGGAAACCCGCGCTTTCACTTCACACCGGGCATCCGTTATCGGTGTTGGTACAAGGTAACTCGGAACTGACTGGGGTGATGTGAGTCCTCAAGCAGCTAAGGAGCTACTGGAGGTTAACACGCAGACGAGGTCGCAATCCACTGAAGGAGGGCAGCTTCGTCTTCATCTGTGGTGGACCACGAAATGACGAAACGAACCGCCACCGTGTCGGCGACCGGCGCCCATTTTTCGATAGCAAAACGCTCGCGCGCGTCCTCAGCCATTTCAAGCGGGAGAATCGGGAAGAGCTGGTTCGTCGGAGAATCCACCAGCATCTCAAAACCGGCGTCTTTGAATGCCTGTTCGATCCGCTGAGCGCGCTGGGTAGCCTCGCGCGTAATGCGAAGGTACAGACCGTCGGCGAACATCGTGCGGAACTGCGAGCCCAGGATCCAGCCCTTCGACGCCAGTCCGCCGTGGATCTTCATCATCGCACGCAGTGAGTAGTCAGCCTTTGACGCGTCGGGCAGGACGAGGGCTTCACCCATCATCATTCCGCACTTGGCGCCACCAATGGAGAACGCATCGGTCAGCGTTGCCAGGTCAGCGAAGGTCACGTCATTTGCTGACGACCCCATCGCATATCCCAAACGCGCGCCATCAACGTAAAGGCCAACGCCGAAGGAATGACAGATCTCAGAAATCGCAGTCAGTCGTTCGAGCGAATACAACGTTCCAAGCTCCGTGGGCTGGGAAATATAAACCAGGCCCGGCGCAGTCACATGCTCACGCACACCGCCGTCGCGCCATTCAAGAAGAGTCGCTTCGAGCTCACTTGGGTCCATCAGGCCATCATGCGAAGGAATCGTATGAACACGGTGCCCAGAATTTTCAATCGCACCGGCTTCGTGGGTAGCAATATGACCGTCAGCGGTGGCGATCACTGACTGCCACGGGCGCAAAAACAGGTCGATCGCAAGATCGTTAATCAGGGTTCCACCGGCCATGAAACGGACTGCTCCACCGGGAATACCGCACTGGTCGAGGATCAGCTTTTCAGCTTCATCGCAGATCGCATCCATTCCATAACCGGGGAACTTCTGCATTCCAAACGCCGTCAAATCGGCAAGAATCTGCGGGTGAGCAGTCGCGGAATAGTCGTTCGTAAAAACAGCCTTGGCCATTTCAACTCCAGTTCAACGCAATGAAAGCGGATCAACAATGTCAGCGATAACAAGCACGATGCTCATCACCGCCAATAATGCTCCCACAACCCAGGTCAGCGGTAATAATCGGGCGGTATCGACCGGGCCAGGATTCGGCTTTCCTCCCATGCGTGCCACTCCTCCGCGCACGCCTTCGTAGAGCGCACCAATGATGTGCCCACCATCGAGAGGCGGCAGAGGAATCAGATTGAAAACCGCCAACGCCATATTCAGCGAGGCCATCAGACTCAAAAGGAACGCAATCTGAGAACGCACATCCGCGACGCCACTGCCCGCAGAATCGCTGGTCACCTCACCAGCAATTCGTGACACTCCAACAATCGAAATCAAGCCTGACGAATCGCGTTCGCTTCCCGTCACCATCGACATCGTAACGTTCCACAGGGACTGTGGAATCTTCGTAATTGCACCCACCGTGCCCGTGAACATGTAGCGATATTCCTTGGCCGCATCCCACATCGAGGCCGCCGTATATTCATATCCGGCAGTCACGCCCACCACGTACGTGCCGTCATCCATCTTGCGCGGATATAACGAGGCCTCATGAAGGTCGCCATCGCGTTCAAAGGTCACCTGAAGAGGCTGTCCATTGGACGAGGTAATGGAGTCTCTAAAGGCAGACCAGTCATTCAAGTTCCGGCCATCAAGCGCGATGAGAGTGTCGCCCCCGGTCAGACCGGCCTCGTACGCCGGAGACGCAACGGTACCCGCATTCGTCTGAATTGTCGCAGACACATCCGCAAGCGTTAACGAGGCAGTGCGGAAACCAATGCCGACCATCGCAATAACGAGGAAAAGGAACGCAAGCAAGAAATTCATCGCGGGTCCAGCCGCCATAACAATTGCTTTCTTCCACCACGTCAGACACCAGAATGCACGGTGTGCACACCCTTCGGGCATTTCTTGGGCACTCTGGTGGCGGGCTTCTTCAGCAAGATCCCGCTGTCCCTTCGAATTCAGCGTGCGACGACCCGGCTTGGCAGGGGCGAACATGCCGAGGATACGCACGTAACCACCCAGCGGAATCGCGCGAAAAACAACCAACGTGCCTTTGACTTCACGCGACACAATCTTCGGACCAAAACCGATCGCATATTCACTGACGACCGCGCCGAATTTCTTCGCCGGAACAAGGTGGCCAAGCTCGTGAAGACCAACGGTGATGATAAAGCCGACGACAACGGCAAAGATCCCCGCCAGGTAGCTCATGAAGATCTACTCACCAGCGCATTCGCCTGCGCGCGCGCCCATTCTTCGACCCCAAGAATGTCATCCAACGTCGGGTCTGCAATACCATCGTGAGACTCAACAACCTTTGTCAAAGAATCGACAATGCCCAGCCACGGTAGTTTCTTGGCTAAAAACGCATCGACGAACACTTCATTCGCAGCGTTGTACACCGCTGCGTGCGTCGGTGACGAGGCCACCGCATGACGCGCAAGATTGATGGCAGGGAAGGTATCGCTATCGACCGGTTCAAAGGTCCAACTCTGCGCATCGGCCCACGTCAGAGGCTTTTCCACGTCGTGCAGGCGCTCGGGCCATGTCAAGCCCAGGGCGATGGGCAGACGCATGTCGGGTGGCGAAGCCTGAAGCGTTGTTGCACCGTCAATCCACGTCACCATTGAGTGCACGATCGACTGCGGGTGAACAGTCGTCACAATGTGCTCGGGAGCCACATCAAACAGCAGGTGAGCCTCAATCAGCTCCAGCCCCTTGTTGACCAGCGTCGAGGAATTGATCGTGACAACCGGACCCATGTTCCACGTCGGGTGAGCAAGAGCAGCTTCCGGAGTGATATCAGCAAGTTCAGCGCGCTTCTTACCCCTAAACGGGCCACCTGATGCCGTCAGAACAAGATCGGCCACCTCAGTGTGGCCGGTGACCACTGGTGAAGTGAGGCCGGCCTCGTGAACTCCACTGGCCAACGCCTGAGCGATAGCCGAATGCTCGGAGTCGACAGGCACAATCTGACCCGGACGCACACAGGCGCTACGCACCACATGGCCACCCACAACCAACGATTCCTTATTCGCCAAAGCTAGCGTCGCACCGGACTTCAAAGCAGCCAGCGTGGGAAGCAGACCCACTCCCCCGGTGATACCGTTCAGGACAACTCCGTCAGGAACAAGTGAAGCCACCTGAGTTGCCCCGTCCGGCCCTTCGATAATCTGCGGGTGCGCAGACGAATCAATGGTATGAATCGCGTCGCGTAGCTCGCCACCAACACGGCGATCCACACTGACGACAGGAACATCGAACTCAACCACCTGGCGCGCAAGACGCTCAATATTGCCGCCGCCAGCAGCAAGACCTCGGATATCGAAACGCAACGGATTCGCGCGAACGATATCCAACGCTTGAGTACCAATCGAACCGGTCGACCCCAGCAGGACAATCGGCTGACGCGAAGAAGTCACGATTCGCCCTCCCAATCAGGAAACAGCCAGAAGAATCTCTACGGCGCGCCCAAGATAGGCGTCAACCGTTCCTTCCGTGTAGCCCTTCTTGCCACGAGCAGGCTGGAAAACAGCAAGACGAACGTCATCGACGCTCATCTCAGTGCCCTCGTCAAAATAGGCGGCCAAACGATCCAGCAGATCATCAACCTGAGCCGCGTCATATCCACGACCGGATTCCGGGTGTGAGAAACGCTCGCCCCGAGGACGCATCAGGCGGTCGTACAGCGTCGTTGCGCGCTCGGCAACCTTCTCGAACCATGCGGCCTCGCCGTTAACAGCAATATGATCCGCACGATCGCGCTGAACAAAGGCCGCTTCAAGACGGCTCATCGCGGAATCAACAGCATCAATCGCGTAGCCACGACGCTTCAATGGGAACGTCGCCTGGCGAACCTGCTGTGCAGAGAACTGCTCTGCCGGCAAGCCACCTTCATACGCCTGGCGCGCGTCCGCAAAGAAAGCGTCCACACGCTCAGTCGCATAGCCGTGACGCCAGAAGCTCACTCGTGGGAAAGAGTCACTCATCGAGTCTCCTGAATTGAAGTGGAATCTGAATTGATAGACCGACGCTTCGCATTCGCTTCCTTCACCGCTGTTGCGAGCTGACCGCACGCACCATCAATGTCAGAACCGCGAGTATCGCGAATCGTCGTTGAAATCCCATTGTTGCGCAGAGTAGCGACAAATGTGTCCTGAGCACGCCGAGTAGACGCAGTCCAGATTGTGCCGGGAGTCGGATTCAACGGAATTGGGTTCACATGAGCCCACCCGTGACCGCGCTTATTGAGCTCATCAGCAAGCAATTGGGCACGGTATTCCTGATCGTTCATATCCTTGATCAGCGCGTACTCAATCGACACGCGACGACCCGTCGCAACAAAGTATCGGCGAGCAGCATCAAGCAACTCCCCCACCTTCCAGCGCGAGTTAATCGGAATCAACTCGTCGCGAAGGTCATCATCGGGAGCATGCAACGAAACTGCCAACGTCACAGGCATGCCTTCTTTCGCCAGCTTGTCGATCGCGGGAACCAAACCCACCGTCGACACAGTGACGTTTCGAGCTGAAAGTCCAAAGCCTTCTGGGCTGGGATCAATCAGGCGGCGCAGAGTATTCACGACCGTGCGGTAGTTAGCAAGCGGTTCGCCCATACCCATAAACACAACGTTAGAGAGGTGCGTCGGCCCGCCGGGAAGCTCGCCATCCCGACACGCAATCTGCGCTTGGCGCACCTGATCGACAATTTCGCCCGTCGACAGGTTACGAGTCAGCCCCATCTGGCCGGTCGCGCAGAACGGACACGCCATGCCACATCCTGCCTGCGAAGAAATACACAAGGTCGTGCGCTGCGGGTAACGCATCAGCACGGATTCAACGCGCGCCCCATCGAAAAGCTCCCAAAGGTGCTTAATCGTCATCCCGCCATCCGCGTGTTGCGCGACGACTTGGCGAACCAGTTCAGGCAACAGACCTTCACGAATTGCATCGTGCATCGATGCGGGAATATCACTCATCTTCGCCGGATCGGCTTCGAAGTGATCAAAATAATGTCGAGAAAGCTGGTCAGCACGGAAACCGGGAAGACCCAGATCCTTCAGGACCTGCTTACGTCCTTTTGCATCCACGTCAGCGAGGTGAGCAGGTGCCTTGCCAGGTTTAGCTGGCGCGAAAGAAATCACCGGCTTCGCATCGGCTGACGTTGCTCCTTCTGGGGGCTGGTCAGTCGGACGCACTTCACGCCGACGCTGTTTTTCGAATTCGAGGCTCATAGGATTCCTTACAGCGTCCAGGTGAAGATCATAAACATAAGCGGTGCAACCATCAGCAAAGCATCAACGCGGTCAAGGACACCGCCATGCCCCGGCAGAATTTGCGACATGTCCTTCAGACCGGTTTCACGCTTGATTAACGATTCAGTGAGATCACCGAGCGTGCCGACAACACACGCAACAACGCCGGCAAGGAGGCCGAATGCCCAGTGGCCACCAAGTGCCCAGAAAGCAAGTCCACCAAGTGCGACAGAAGCAATTGTCGAGCCGATGAAGCCTTCCCAGGACTTCTTGGGTGATAGACGAGGCGCCATCGGATGTTTGCCGAACAGAACGCCTGCGACCCAGCCACCGGTATCGGATGCGACGACTAAGCCAACGTAGGTGAGAACCACCCATGGGTTACCGAACTGGCGCATCATCAGCACAACGAACGAGGCAAGGAAAGGAACATACAGCGCGACAAAGACCGATGCAATGACGTCGTTAATCCGCCCCTTGGGGTTCGGATCCAAGATGCGCCACGCAACAACAGCGAAAATGGTTGCGTACAGGGCAAAGAGGAGCGCTTCTGCGCCAAGAGACCATGCGCACGTGACCATGCCGATAGCTCCCGCATACAGCGGAGCCATCGTCAGCTTTGTTTCTAGGTGGGCGAATGCGCCACCTAACTCATATAAACCCGCCAGCGACGCCAGCACAATGAACAGTGTCAAAAGTGGCGGTACATAAAACAAGCAGATACCGACGAAAAGAATCAAAACAACGGCAGTAGATACTGCTGCTGGAAGATTACGTCCTGCCTTCCCGGTGGCTGCCAGTGGTTCCTTCACCTTCGTTGGTTGCGGAGAGAAAAACTTCGCAACCAACGAAGGGGAAGAATGATCAGAGGCGCTCACAGCGTCAGGAGCTCAGCTTCCTTGGATGCAAGAAGCTTGTCAACCTGTTCGACCTGCTTCTTCGTCAGCGATTCGAGGCTCTTTTCTGCACGATCGACCTCGTCTTCGCCGGCTTCGCCGTCTTTCTTCAGCTTATCGAGCTGTTCCTTTGCCTTACGACGAACGTTACGAACTGCGACGCGAGCATCTTCGGCCTTGGTCTTTGCCAGCTTCACGTATTCCTTACGACGTTCTTCAGTCAAGGCAGGAAGAACAACGCGGACAACGTTGCCATCATCGGTCGGGTTCACACCCAGATCAGATTCACGCAGGGCCTTCAAGATCTCATTCGTGGCAGTGCGATCGAACGGGGAGATCAACACGGTACGAGCTTCAGGAATCTGGAAAGAAGCGAGCTGTTGCATCGGCGTGGGTGCACCGTAGTAGTCGACAAGAATCTGCTCGAACATCGCGGCGTTTGCGCGACCGGTGCGGATATTGCCAAATTCGTGGCGTGCGGATTCAACCGCACGGTCCATCTTTTCCTCGGTTTCAAGGAGGATGTCGTCAATCATTCGTGACTCCTATGTTGATCAGTCTTGCGCAGTCACAAGAGTACCGATTGTCTCACCCATCAGGGCAGCAGTCACATTGCCTGCTTCAGACATTCCGAAAACTCGTGTTTGTAAACCATTATCACGGCAAAGTGCCAAAGCTGTTGCATCCATGACCTTGAGTTCCTGAGAAAGGGCATCCGAGTACGTCAGGAATTCAAGACGCTTCGCGTCCGGGTTCAGGCGCGGATCGTCATCGTACACACCATCCACGCCATTCTTAGCAACAAGAAGCTCGTCGCAGTGGGTTTCAAGAGCACGCTGAGCTGAAACCGTGTCCGTCGAGAAGAACGGCATACCGGCGCCCGCGCCGAAGATAACAACGCGCCCCTTTTCCATATGGCGAATAGCGCGCAACGGAATGTAGGGTTCACCAACCTGGGTCATCGTAATTGCGGATTGAACACGCGCAGGAACACCGGCTTGTTCGATGAAGTCTTGAAGCGCAAGGGCGTTCATCACGGTACCGAGCATGCCCATGTAGTCGGCGCGGGAACGATCCATTCCTGCTTTAGCTAGCTGCGCACCGCGGAAGAAGTTACCGCCACCAACGACGACTGCGACTTCAATGCCTCGACGGACAGCAATAGCAATCTGGTGAGCAATATCGCGAACGACAGTGGGGTCAAGACCAACGGCGCCACCGCCGAAAGCTTCACCAGACAGTTTAAGAAGGACCCTACGAGTATGAGGCATGCGCGTTTCTCCTGTTCACGCGGTAAGAAGCATTAGTACACAGGATAGCCGAATGACCCCGCCCATTTGGGCGGGGCCATTCATGCGTTATCAGGCTCCGACGTGAACGCGAACGAACTCGGTCACCTTTGCGCCGGCCTCGGCAAGAACCTTGCCGACCGACTTAGAGGGATCGCGAGCGAACGCCTGGTCCACGAGGCAGTTGTCCTTGAAGTAGGCTTCCATGCGACCTTCGACGATCTTGCCGACGATGTGCTCGGGCTTGCCTTCTTCGAGCGTGATCTTCGTGAGAGTCTCGCGCTCCTTCTCGAGGACGTCAGCAGGAACGGCATCGCGATCAAGGTATGCCGGCATGTAAGCGGCAATGTGCATTGCGATGTCGTGAGCAACGGAAGCGCCAGCTGCGTCGGTGACGACGAAGACGCCAACCTGCGGGGGGAGGTCGGGGCTGGTCTGGTGCAGGTACAGGTCAACGTTCTCGCCCTCGACGCGCACAACGCGACGGATTTCGAGCTTTTCGCCGATAACTGCTGCCATGGAATTGAGCTTGTCCTGAACGGTCTCGTCACCCATGGGGGATGCGAGGAGAGACTCAAGATTGGATGCGCCCGAAGCAACGGCTGCTGCGAGAACCTCGTTTGCGAAGTCAATGAACTTCTGGTTCTTTGCAACGAAGTCGGTTTCGGAGTTGACCTCGACGAGGACGCCAACACCATCGTCAACCTGAGCGACCAGAAGGCCGGCGGATGCCTGACGATCTTCGCGCTTGGAGAGCGACTTCAGACCCTTCAGGCGGATGATTTCGAGAGCCTTTTCAGCATCGCCATCAGCCTCGGTCAGAGCCTTCTTCACGTCCATCATGCCTGCGCCGGTCTGCTCACGCAGAGCCTTGACGTCAGCAGCGGTGAAATTCGCCATTGATGTCTCTTTCTACTTTGAAGTTGGTAAAGATCAGTTCTCGGCGGGGGCTTCGGTAGCCGGAGCTTCTTCAGCCTTGGCTTCGCCCTTGTCGCCTTCGAGGAGTTCGCGTTCCCACTCGGCGAGCGGTTCTGCAACGGTTTCTGCCGAGTCAGCGGACTTGCGGGTTTCGGAACGAGCGAGGAGGCCCTCTGCGACTGCGTCTGCGATCACGCGGGTGAGCAGTGCAACTGCGCGGATGGCATCGTCGTTACCGGGGATGCGGTAGTCGACCTCGTCCGGATCAGCGTTGGTGTCGAGAATGGCGACGATCGGGATGTTGAGCTTGCGAGCTTCGGAAACCGCGAGGTGTTCCTTCTTCGGGTCAACGATCCAGATGGCGGACGGGGTCTTGGCCATGTCGCGGATGCCACCGAGTGTGCGAGCCAGCTTGTCCTTCTCACGACGCATCATGAGGAGTTCCTTCTTGGTGCGGCCGGATGCGGCGACATCGTCGAAGTCGATCTGCTCGAGTTCCTTGAGGCGCTGGAGACGCTTGGAAACGGTGGAGAAGTTGGTGAGCATGCCACCGAGCCAGCGGTGGTTTACGTACGGCATGCCAACGCGGGTTGCCTGCTCTGCGACGGCTTCCTGCGCCTGCTTCTTGGTGCCAACGAAGAGGATGGTGCCACCGTGTGCGACGGTCTGCTTCACGAAATCGTAAGCAATGTCGATGTCAGCAATGGTCTGCTGAAGATCGATGATGTAGATGCCGTTGCGTTCGGTGAGGATGAAACGCTTCATCTTCGGGTTCCAGCGGCGGGTCTGGTGACCGAAGTGGACACCGGACTCGAGGAGCTGACGCATGGTTACGACTGCCATTGAATCGTCCTTCCCCGCAAAACTGCGGGATCATGAGGGTTTTCACCCTCGGTTTCAGTTACGTGCTGTGCGCGGGTACGCAAGCCCTGGTGCCATGACTTAAGTTCACCTCGAAAGGACCTGGAACTTATGCCCACCGCGGAAGACCGCTGACGTGAAAATGGCACGCGAAGTCACCTGCAAGCAGGTGCTCAAATAGCTTATCTCATATGCCCTCATACTCCCTATTTCGCTTGATGTGACCCTCGTCGCCAGACTTTATCCACAGGTGCCTCACCCGATCGCGGAGTATCCACAATAAGCAATCACTCCATTCGCCCTTTGACCCGCGATCAACGACATTGAGTGCATGTTTCTTCGCAATGACCGTTATGCACATCTTCCTTTGACGATCCTTGCCGCCTTGGCTCTGTTTTCTTGCCTATTGACGAGGCCGGCCAACGCATCCGTCTGGCAACACTGGCAGTGGCCGACCGGGAATGCGGCAAGCGTGACCAGGGGTTTTGATCCTCCGGCGTTACGGTGGCTTTCAGGTCATCGCGGAGTCGATCTGAAGGTCGATGTTGGCGCTACGATCTATGCCCCGGCTGACGGGATTGTAGAAGTGGCCGGCGAGGTTGCCGGCAAGGGGGTTGTCTCGTTGTCCCATGGCCCGGTTCGTTCAACATATGAGCCCGTCGATGCTCTTGTGAGCGTTGGAGACCACGTCAGTGCGGGGGCTCCCATAGCAACCCTCAGACCCGGGCATGAGCCAGCAGGCGGTCTGCACTGGGGTGCCAAAACCTCAAGGGATCACTACGTTAATCCCCTACGGTTCTTAGTTGGCGATCTTGCCCTGAAACCCTGGGATGGGAGTAAAGTGCGCGGGTAGCCTCGTCAATCGTAGGCGGGGCGAAGCTGGAGGGCAGACGAAGAGTTAAGCGCGCGGGTGTGCCTGAGCATAGATAGCGGACAATCGTTTTGAATCAACGTGCGTGTATCGCTGGGTGGTCTGTAAAGAAGAGTGGCCGAGGATCTCTTGAACGCTACGCAAATCTGCTCCCCCTTCAAGCAAGTGCGTCGCCATCGTGTGCCGTAGAGCGTGTGGCGCAAGATCTGGGACCCCAGCTCGGGCAGCTTCGCGATGGAACATGGAGCGGACAACTCGAACATCGATCCGCTTGCCCTGGTCACCAATGAACAGAGCATTCCCAGAATCAGAATTGCTCAGTTGCGGACGACCGCGAACCGTCCACGTCTGTACGGCTTCGAGGGCAAGATCGGTCAGCGGAACAACGCGTTCTTTGTTTCCCTTACCCAAAACACGTCCGGTGTGGCCCGAATAATCGATGCTTGTCACATTCAACCCAACGAGTTCTGAGATACGCATTCCCGACGCATAGATCAGTTCAAGGATCGCCCAGTTCCGCAGATCTGTCGCATCGCCTGAACGGGCGTGGGCACGCGCATACTCCATCAGGGTCGTCGCATCATTCGATGTCAGAACCTGAGGAAGGCGTTGATCTACGCGAGCAGACGCAAGCGATGCAGAAGGATCATGAGCCAACACGTCATGGTCAATCGCCCACCGACAAAAGTTTCGTACGGCAGCGGTCTTACGTGACAGGGTCGAACGTGATGCACCCTGCTCACTCAGTTTCGCTAACCACAGGCGAAGACGGCGCGTTGTCAAGCGAGCGTCTAGTTGCTCGCTCGTTGGATTCGGGTCAACGCCGATGAACTCAAAACATCCAGCAACATCAACCGAATATGCCGTGATCGTATGGTCAGACAGCCGACGCGCATGGGTCAGGAATGATACCCATGCGTCGAAGATGCCTAACTCACTCATGCCTTCATTATCAGCACCGAGCTCCACCTTTGCGAGCCCAACCGCGGGAGTTAGAACGCACGTACCCGTCAAGCTCCAGTTCCGCGAGCGCCCGCAACGTTTCCTGTTCGCTCATGCCAGCGTTTGCGGCGATGGTGGAAAGTGTTGAGAGGTTGCGTATGGGAAGGGCTTCCCATGCCCTGCGCGCGTGGGGTGAGAGTGCATTGACTCCCTGATCTGGGCAGACGGGTTCACCGAAGAGTATGCCTTGGAGTTGCGTGTGCAGGGGGTCGATCATTTCGTGGATGTCGGATGCGTTTCTGATGAGCGTGGCACCGTTGCGAATGAGCTCGTGGCATCCCGTTGAGGATTGCGAGGTGATGGGTCCGGGGACTGCTCCTACGGGTTTGCCTAGTGTCATTGCTCGTCTGGCTGTTGCGAGGGCACCGGATCTGGATGACGCTTCGATGACAATGGTGGCATCCCCCCAAGCGGCTAACATTCTGTTTCGTCCAAGGAAGCGCCATTTTGCGGGTCTGAAGCTTGGTGGTACTTCTGAGACGATGGCTCCTGACGATTCGACGATCGTTTCGAAGTCGCGGGTATGAGAGACGGGATAGGGGTTTGCTACTCCCCCGGCAAGGATGGCGATTGTCTGTCCGTTTGCTGCGAGTGTTCCCCTGTGGGCGGCGATGTCGATGCCGAATGCTCCGCCGGAGAGGATGGTATCGCCTCTGTCGGCAAGGTCGGATGCGATGTCGAAAGCGTTCCTTGTTCCGAGGTTTGTTGTTGCTCTCGCTCCGACGATGGTGACTGAACGTGTGTGTGGGAGCGTGCCCACGACCCATAGGCCAAGTGGTGTTGATTCTTGAAGGATGGTGAGTTCTTTGGGGAAGGATGGGTCTTCTTGGCTGATGAAGCGTCCGCCTAGGGCGTGGATTACCTCAAGTTCTTGGTTGAGGTTGTTGCGTAGTGCACGTGGTTTGAAGCGTTTCCAGGCGTCTTCGAGTGTTTTTCGATGCTGTGACAGTGGTGGTGGGAGTGGGCCGGGAGAATCGGCGCATACCCATTCGACTGATTCAATGAGTCCAAGGTGAAGTCGTAGAGCGTGGGCATGGGCGTCTTCGGGTTCTTGGATGCATGTCCACCATGCCCAGGCGAGGTCGCGTTCATTGATAGAAGGCATCGAGTGCTCCTGAGTTTCTCAGTTGTAGTGCCTGCGCAAGGTCGGTGTCGTTGGGTGTGGATCGTTCGGCTAGGTCGGCGAGGGTCCACATGAGGCGTAAGACGCGATCGGCGCCTCTCATGGACAGAATTCCTCTGTCGACGCCTTGATCGATGCGGTCAATGTATGTGCGTGCTATGCCCGAGTGCTGTCGCACCCAGGGGCCGGGAAGCTGACAGTTGAGGGTCCATCCTGTTCCTTCTAGGCGTGTGCGTGCCCTGTCGCGTGCGGCGAGTACTCTTTCGGCTACTTCTTTGGATGTGCGTCGTTTGCTGGCGTTGAGCTGCGCGCGGGTGGGAGCATGCATTGCGATCGTGATATCAATGCGGTCAAGCAAGGGCCCTGATAGTCGTGTGATGTACCTGCGTTTTTGGATGGATGCGCATCGACAGGGGCGAGCTTTGGTTCCACCACCGCACGGGCAGGGGTTTGAGGCGAGGATCAGTTGAAATCTGGCGGGATAGGTGGCTTGTCCTTTGGCTCGATGGATCGTGATGACGCCTTCTTCGAGTGGCTGGCGCAGAGCGTCGAGGACCGAGGGGATGAATTCGGTTGCCTCGTCAAGGAACAGAACTCCCCCGTGTGCCAGTGATGCTGCACCCGGCATCGCAATCCCACTACCGCCACCAATCAGGGCCGGCATTGTGACGCTGTGGTGAGGGGATTGGAAGGGAGGGGTGCGCATCAGGGTTGCGTGGTCTTCGAGGCGGCCTGCGATGGAATGAAGTGCGGATGTCATCAGGGCCGTTTGATCATCCATCGGCGGCAAAATCGTTGGCATACGTGATGCGAGCATTGACTTTCCGGAGCCAGCTTCACCGATGAGCAACACGTGATGGCCTCCCGCGGCAGCCACCTCTAACGCGTCAACAGCTCCGTCTTGACCTCGTACATCTGCTAAATCTGAAACCGCGGCGATGCTTTCTGTCAGTCTCTCAGTCGGCAGAGCGTGGAGAATCGGGATAGGTGTTTTCGGACGTAGAGCATCTCCCCCAGCCCAGGTAACAAGATCAGCTAAGTGGTCGAAACCAATGACATCAATACCGTGGACAAGACGAGCTTCTAAGACACATGTTGCGGGAACGATGACACGTTGAATCCCGAGTTTCTTCGCCGACAAGACCGCGGGCAGAATTCCTCGGATTGATTGGATACTACCGTCAAGAGCTAGTTCTCCTAATAGAGCAGCGCCTACGAATGCCTGTCTTTTCAGTGAGCCCGCAGCTTGAAGCACTGCGATGGCGATCGCAAGATCAAACCCTGAACCAGACTTTGGAAGACCCGCCGGTGACAGGTTCACGGTGATATGAGAGTCCATCACTTCCAAGTTGCAGGACTGCAACGCCGAGCGAACCCGGTCTTTCGCTTCACGCAAAGACGCGTCCGGCAGGCCAACCAGAGTGAACTTGACCAGTCCGCGCCCCACATGTGCTTCAACGCGCACCCGATGGCCTTCTATGCCCACAAGTCCAATTGAATCAATGTGTGCAAGCGAGGCGTTCATGCGATGCCTCGAATCCATTCGATGCGCGCACCGTAGTCACGTAAGTCCGCATCTGGACCAGACTCTTCAACGACTACGCGCATTGCCGGATCGACAGTGATCGCAACAATGTCAACGCGCAAGTGCCCACGGCACTCATGCGATCGCACCCAAGCAACCGACAGCGAACGTAGTTGCCTGACCTTTCGATCATCAACTGATTCGAGCGCACTCCCCTTTGCGTTCCCAAAGCGGGTTCTGACTTCGATGACAATCGTGTTCGAGCCGTCCGTCGCAATGATGTCGAGCTCGCCTGCCCTGCCGTTGCGCCAATTTCGATCAACAACCTGCAGACCACCTTCGCTGATGAAGCGCGTCGCAGTGACCTCGCCTAGCATTCCGAGTCGACGGCGAAAATCGTTTCCCATACTGACCTCCGCACCAAGCGTCGGTCAGGAATACACAGAAAGAAAGTCAGCGAAAGCGAAATTGTGGATAAGTAGCACCCACCTGAAATTGTGGATAACCCGCCGAAGGGGTCAGAGGTTCAGCTCTGGCTTGGTCAATTCTTCGACGTTCACGTCTTTGTAGGTGATGACCTGGACAGAACGCACGAAACGCGAGGAACGGTAAATGTCCCACACCCACGCGTCAGTCAGCGTGAGTTCAAAGAAAATATCCCCACCAACTGGACGGGCTTGAACATCGACCTGATTGCAGAGGTAGAAACGACGTTCGGTTTCGACCACGTACTTAAATAAGCCAATGACATCCCTGTACTCGCGGAAAAGCTCAAGTTCCAGAGAGTTTTCGTAGCTTTCGATGTCTTCACTCACGGTTCAATCATGCCTAACAAATTGTTCCTGACCCTTCAGGCGCGCTCGGCGCGCCCAGTGCCGGGAAGGTTCCACGAACGGCGATGAAGAGGAGAAACCCCCAGTCGCCTAAGAGCGTCAATGTGTTTTGCCGAAGAATAGCCTTTGTTCGAGGCCCAGTCGTATCCCGGATCTTCCACCGTTTTCATCCATTCGTCACGTCTGACCTTCGCGACAACGGATGCGCCGGCCACGACCGAGCATGATGCGTCAGCCTTGACGCGAGTGACAACGTGTGGCACCTCAATGTCCGGGTAGGGTGCGTCATCAATCGGAGAAAACAAATCGTCGGATCGCGTCAGCCAATTATGCGCCCCATCAAGCAGAACAATCACGCGTGCGCCATTGGGAATATCCAACTGTTGCAGAGCACGCATACCAGCCAAACGCAGGCCAACAATGATTCCGTGGGCGTCGACTTCATCATTCGAAGCAAAACCCACACCAACAGACTTCGCCCACCGGCACACCAGAGGCTCCAAGGCGACGCGTCTTTTTTCGCTTAACAGTTTCGAGTCGCGAAGCCCCGCTGGTTGAGGGGCCTCGTCCCCCGTGACAAGGCATGCCCCCACGACAACGGGCCCTGCAATTGCACCACGCCCCACCTCGTCCATTCCAATGACAACGTCATAGCGGGTAAGGAGCTCACGTTCGACATCGCGCGTCGCATCACTGGGCATCGGGAATACCAGCAAAAACGTCGCGACGATTCAGGCCAACCTTCCAATGCGACGTCGGCCAAATAACTGCGCTCACGGTGCCAACAACCGCGTCTTCGGGAACGTAAGGTGTTTCACCAGAACCCATGTGGTAGCGAGAATCCGCTGAATTACCACGGTTATCACCCATGACCCAAAGCGTGCCCTGGGGAACCGTAATATCGAAAGAAATGTCAGAGGGAAGCTGACCGTCAGCAATGTAGGGTTCGTCCACGGGCACACCATTCACTGCAACCTTGCCTTCGGCCGTGCAACAGGTGACGTGATCACCGCCCACACCGATCACGCGTTTCACAAGTGTTTTATCTGAACCACCGGGAAGAAAACCAACAAATTTACCGACAGCATTAGCAAAAGAATCGTCGGTTGAAAGATTCGACGGGAGCCAGTCCAACTGATCGTGAAAAACAACCACGTCACCGCGCTCAATATTTCCCGTGTGTGCCGCGATACGTGAGACTGCGATACGGTCGTTTTCCACCAGGGTGTCGCGCATGGACGCGGAGGGAATCCAAAACACTTGGACGACAAAAATGCGGAGCAGAGTGAAGATCACGAACGCCGCGACCACGATCAGGGCAAGTTCACGAATCCAAGCAAAAAAGCCACCTGAACCGGTATCCCCATCAGAATCGATGGCGTAATCACTGTCAGTCACTCGTAATCCTTCACTTTTCAGAGGAGATGCCAACACCGGTTGGCATACGAACACGCAAGCCCGGTGCCCCGAAGGGCACCGGGCACACAGTGGTCATGCTCAGAGTTTCACTCTGCGCTGCCCGAGCGGTGTTCCTTAATCTTGGCAGCCTTGCCGTGACGCTCACGCAGGTAGTAGAGCTTTGCACGACGGACGTCGCCCTTGGTGACGACCTCAAGGCGGTCGATCGTCGGTGCATGCAGCGGGAACGTACGCTCCACACCAACACCGAAGGAGACCTTGCGGACGGTGAACGTCTCAGAGACGCCGTGACCGCGACGGGCAATAACAACACCCTGGAAGACCTGGATACGGGAACGGCTACCTTCAATAACCTTCACGTGAACCTTGACGGTGTCACCGGCGCGGAACGAAGGAAGATCGGAACGAAGGGAAGCGGCGTCGACTGCGTCCAGCTTCTGCATGTTTACTCCTTGACACTTCTGCCGCAGGTCAGTTGCGTCGAATACGGCAGGCGGGGCCTGCGCTTTCTTCAACGGGCATTCATGTGAGCGTCCCCCTGCGGCAGGTTGCACTCGAATGCACCGTGTTCAAGTGTGCCACATTCGTCAGACGGTGCACACTGTCTACGAGGGACGAATATGTCTATCGAACGGTGAGATTCCGCACGAGGACAACGTCTACGTTCATTACTCCCCCGACGTTGAACGTGCGACGTGCCTTCTTTTTGAAGCCGTGCTTCTTGTAAAACTTTTGAGCGCGAAGGTTACCGGTGTGTGTTGCTAAAACTAAGCGCGGGGCTGCATTGGAAGCTTCAACGTCCGCCACTGCCGCTTCAAGTAGAGCGCCCGCCAGACCACTTCCACGCCACGTAGCATCCGTGTAGCACTTGGACAGGTAGGCATCCGACGCTTCGATACGTCCGGGGCGCACCATGCCTTTTTCAATCGCGTCTTCACCGATGATCGACAGGGTGTATCCGCCCAGTTCACCGCCGATTTCAGCGACCAGCACGCGGTATCGTTCCGGCTGAGCGATGAATCGAGCACATGCTTCAGGCGATAGCTGGTCGCCGATAAACGCTGCGATTGCTTCATCAGAAAGGACGTCGGGACAGGCGTCCGGGAACGTACGCGTCGCAAGTGCGGCAAGAGCGTCGGCATCGTGTGCCTGAGCCACTCGAATCGAAACCGTATGATGCCCGCTAGGGGTGACGAGGTGCCCGCAGGCAGCAAGAAACTCTTTGTCAGCTGAATCGAGATCCCCGTACTGCAACTGAGCAATCAAATCCGGCCTGCGCTCGACTGTCCGCTTCAGCGACAGGTCGCGTCGCCAGCGTTCGATCCGCCCGTGATCGCCACTGAGAAGAACGTCAGGCACCTCGATATCACGCCACGAACGAGGCTTCGTGTACGTCGGGTACTCCAACAGACCGTTCTCATGGGACTCTTCCTCGAGCGACTGAGGGTTCCCCATAAAACCGTCGAGTAGACGCGTCACCGCTTCCACAAGCACGAGCGCCGCCACTTCCCCACCGTTCAACACGTAGTCGCCGATCGAGTACTCAAGAACCTCGACACCTAACGCGCGGTAGTGATCGGCGACGCGCTGATCAATCCCTTCGTATCGTCCGCAGGCGATCATCAGCTGATCGACGTTAGTCAGGTTGCGTGCGGTTGCCTGCGTCAACGGGATACCGGACGGTGTTGGGATCGCAAGAACACGACGTTGCGCAACGTCCTGGTCTTGCCCAGCAGAGCACTCAGCAATGACCTCGTCGAGAGCCTCTCCCCACACGGTCGGCATCATCACCATGCCCGCGCCACCGCCGTACGGGGTGTCGTCAACTGTGCGGTGTGCGTCGTGCGTCCAATCACGCAGATCGTGGACATGCACATCGACGAGGCCAGTCTCGTGTGCCTTGCCCAGCAGAGACAGATTTACGGGCGCGAAGTACTCGGGGAAAATCGAGAAAAGGTCGATCCTCATCAGTTGGAATTCCTATCCGATGCATCGACATAGTCATCATCAAACAAGCCGGGAGGCGGAGTCAGAGTAACGCGCTTATTCTCAACGTCAACCTCGGGGACAAGCTCTTCAACGAAAGGCACCATGACTGTTGCTCCACTGACGGGCTTGACCAGAAGAAGATCCTGAGCCATTCCAAACTGCAGGCCAGTCACTGTTCCCAGTGTTGCGCCATCGGGCATCACAGCTACGCACCCTTTCAGTTGATGCGGATACCATGCGTCTTCTTCTTCAGTTTCTTCGACCAGAAGCTTCTTGCCACGCAGAGCCTCTACCTGTTCGCGGGTTGACAGTTCCTCGAAGCCAACAAGCAGGCGATCCTTGTGCATACGCGCACTGCGAACCGTCAGTTCCATTTCAGGCTCGCCCAGTACACCGAAGACAAAGCCGGGTGCCCAGATCTCAGGATCGTCGGAACGTACTTCCACCATTGCTTCACCACGAAGGCCATGAGCTGGCCCGATGATGCCTGCGGTCATCTGCATAGTGTGTCCTTCATCCTTCAGTTGTGTACACCGAGAAGTGACGTATTGGCTTCTAGTATCCCACGGTCAGCGAATCGGTCTGCATTCCGTTGACCGCTCATATCGTGGGAGAAATAAAACAGTGGAGGGGCTCAAAACTGAGCCCCTCCACATGAGTTGTGTTTGCGAGCGCTTACTCGCGATCCGTGTCGACAACGTCAACACGAATAGGACCGCGCGTTGAAAGAGCGCCCATCACCGTGCGCAGAGCGCGAGCGGTGCGACCGCTACGACCAATCACACGACCGAGGTCATCGGGATTGACCCGAACCTCAAGGAGGTGACCGCGTCGCATGGAACGAGCCGAAACCCGAACATCTTCCGGGTGGTCGACGATTCCAGAGACGAGGTGCTCAAGCGCATCAGCCAGCATGATCAGGCTTCCTCGCCAGCTTCAGCCGGAGCTTCTTCAGCTTCAGCTTCTGCTGCCTTTGCTTCAGCCTCGGCAGCTTCAGCAGCGGCCTTTGCTTCTGCTTCAGCCTCTGCCTTTGCAGCTGCCTGAGCAGCCTTCGACTTTTCGGCTTCTGCTTCTGCAGCCTTGACAGCTTCAGCAGCTGCGCCAGCCTTGTCAGACTCGGCAACCTTGACGCGGGAAACCGCATCCTTCTTGCCGTTGAACTTTGCGATGTCGCCGGTCAGGACGAGCAGGTTACGAACCTGGTCGGACGGCTGTGCGCCAACACCCAGCCAGTACTGAGCGCGAGCCGAGTCGATGCGGATGATTGACGGGTTCGGCTGTGCGTCGTACAGACCGATCTCTTCGATGACGCGACCGTCACGCTTCTTGCGCGAATCGACGACGACAACACGGTATGCGGGAGCGTGAATCTTGCCCACGCGCTTCAAACGAATGCGAACTGCCACTTGTGTGGTCACTCCTGTTTCTAGTTCAGAGTTGGAACGTGCACTTCCCCGGTGGGAAACACAGGTCAATGTTTGTTCCGGGACGCGGTCAAAGAAGGTGAGAGGGTCCTTCAGTGCCCGAGTACGCCCTCAATTGTGCCATAGTTGGCGCCCGATGCCCCAAATCTGGGGCTCATCACACGCTTCAACCCGCCGTGGAATCGGTCACGTCCGAAGCAAAGCGCAATTCAAGAACGCGAATAAACCAGCTGCCCATTGATCACGACATGGTCGGGCTGATCCAATGCACCGCTTGTTCGCGGATCCTCGCGGTAGATCAGAAGATCCGCACTGGCACCCGGACTCAACTGCTCAAAGTTCAGTGCAATGCGGGACTTCCATGTGGCGACATCGATCAGTTCTAAGCGCGATACTCCCCGATCCAGCCAGAGTTCAAACTCTTTACCGATCGTCCCATGCTCTTGGTAGCCACCAGAATCAGTACCCATCACCAAGGTGACGCCGAATTCCCGGAGCATCGCGAAATGCTCGCGACGCTCGTCGTACATACGAGACATGGTCGCACCGTATACGGGGTATTTCGCTCCGGCCTGATCAGCGAAGTCCTTGAACAATTCAACTTGAAGTAGCGTCGGAGTGATCAGCACTCCCCTGCGCGCGGCCTCATCTGCTTGATCCGCGTCCATGCCCGTCGCGTGTTCAATGTCGTCGACGCCCGCTTCAAGAAGCGAGTCGATCGTCGCGTGAGCGAAGGAGTGAACCGCCACTTTCGCACCGTTTTCGTGGGCAGCTGCAACGGCATCCACAAGAACCTCCGTCGGCCACAGCGGCTCGAGGTCAGAATCTACACCATTCGAGCGATCAATCCAGTCGCCGACCAGTTTCACCCAGCCGTCGCCCCGTTTCGCCTGCTCAGCGACGAGGTCCGGAAGATCAGCGAGATTCTCACAGTCGATGGGCATGCCACGAATGTATCGCTTGGGACGAGCAATATGACGTCCTGCTCGAATCAGTTTCGGCAGGTCATCGCGTGAATCCAACCAACGGTTATCAACGGGAGCGCCACAATCGCGCAGAGCCAAGACACCCGTGTTCCTCTGGGCACGCGCCTGTACTTCTTGCTCTTCAAGGCCCACGGGCCCATCTGATCCAACGCCAATATGGGCGTGAGAGTCAACGAATCCGGGCACCGCAAAGCCGGTGAAGTCCGAACCTGTCGTCCCGGCCTCGTCGATCATGGTGATGCCGGAAGGATCAATCTTCCACGAACCGGTTGTCCACGATGCCGGTGAGCCGGAGGTCGCGGACCAGAGTAGCGATCCCTGAAAGATCACTTGAGGCCGGCCATCATGCGCTTGATGTCGTCTGGCAGATCATCCATCGACGGACGAGCGGTCGGCTCGGGAGCAGGCGCACCGCCGAATGCGGATCCTGCAGCGGGAGCAGACGAACGTTGCTCGGGCGGAAGAAGAGCCTCAAGCTCCTGCTGGCGACGCTTCGCAGGATTACCGGAACGCGCCTTCTTCTTGACCTTCGCACGCTTTGCCTGAGCGGCACGCGCATTCGCCTTCTGCTTCGCCTTACCGCCCTGGCCGGGCATGTTACCGAAGCCGGGCATTCCGCCCATCGCACCCATCTGGCCCATCATGGCCTTGGCAGCTTCAAAGCGCTTGACCAGCGAGTTCACCTCAGCAACCGTTACACCGGAGCCTCGTGCGATACGCGCACGACGCGAACCGTTCAACAGCGAAACATCTTCACGTTCCGCTGGCGTCATCGAACGGACAATCGCCTCAATACGGTCGACCTCGCGTTCATCGAAGTTTTCAATCTGCTCGCGAATCTGGCCTGCGCCAGGAATCATGCCGAGCATCTTCTTCATCGAGCCAAGCTTCTTCACCTGTTGCAACTGCGAGAGGAAGTCACCCAAAGTCAGTTCGCCGGCCATTGCCTTTTGCGCCATGCGCTCGGCTTCTTCGGCGTCCAGCTTCTTTTCTGCCTGCTCGATCAGGGTGAGAATGTCGCCCATATCGAGGATGCGTGACGCCATACGGTCAGCGTGGAAACGCTCAAAGTCATCGAGGTTCTCACCCGTGGACGCGAACAGGATCGGTGCACCGGTCACGCCTCGCACGGAGAGCGCAGCACCACCGCGGGCATCACCGTCGAGCTTCGACAGGACAACACCGGTGAAGCCCACGCCATCGCGGAACGCGGTCGACGTTTGGACGGCATCCTGACCGACCATCGCGTCAAGCACGAACATGATTTCGTGCGGTTGAACAGCATCGCGGATCGCGACAGCCTGAGCCATCATTTCTTCGTCGACACCCAAACGACCCGCGGTATCGACGATGACCACGTTAATGCCGTTTTCAATCGCGTGGTTCAGACCCGAGCGTGCGACCTGCACCGGATCGCCAACGCCGTTACCGGGTTCGGGTGCCCACACTTGAACGCCAGCACGCTCACCCACAACCTGCAACTGGTTCACTGCATTCGGACGCTGAAGGTCAGAGGCAACAAGAAGAACGGACTTGCCTTCTTCGCGGAGCCACTTACCGAGCTTTCCGGCAAGCGTCGTCTTACCGGCACCCTGCAGACCAGCAAGCATGAAGACCGTCGGGCCGCGATCAGCAAACTTCAGTTCACGAGTTTCGCCGCCCAGAATCTCAACCAGTTCCTCGTTGACGATTCGAATGACCTGCTGTCCGGGATTCAGTGCCTTCGAACGCGCCGCACCGTAGGCCTTCTCACGGACCGAGCTGGTGAACTGACGGACAACGGGAAGAGCAACGTCAGCATCAATCAGGGCGCGACGAATCTCTGAAATTGTCTGGTCAACATCTGATTCGGTCAGCACACCACGAGAGCGAAGCTGTTTAAAAGACTGAGTCAGCCGATCCGACAGATTTCCAAACACGTTGAGTCTCCCAAAAGGTGGAAAGCAAAAAGGGTACGAGGCCATGACCTCGTTGAGTGGTCAAAGCCTATCGCACGCGGGCTATCACAGCCGTATGCGAGGCAGCCCTCACACAGCGTGAGACTGACCCGCCTAGCGTGCAACTCGAAAAGTGTCAGCCATTCACGATGGCGTCAACGAAGCCCTGCGGATCGAACGGAGCAAGATCGTCAGCGCCTTCACCCAGGCCAACGAACTTCACCGGAACACCAAGAGCCTTCTGCACGGAGACAACAATGCCCCCCTTTGCAGACCCATCAAGCTTGGTCAGGACAATGCCGGTCACTCCAACAACTTCAGCGAAAACCTCAGCCTGCTTCATACCGTTCTGACCGGTGGTCGCATCGAGGACCAGCAGAACCTCGTTGACGGGAGCCCGCTTTTCCATGACACGCTTGACCTTGCCAAGCTCATCCATCAGCGTCGACTTCGTCTGCAGACGACCAGCGGTGTCAACCAGCACGACATCAATATTCTTGTCTGCGCCAGCCTTGAGCGCATCGAAAGCAACCGAAGCCGGATCTGCGCCCTCGCGGTCAGAAGCAACGACCTCAACACCAACGCGCTCACCCCACGTGCCCAGCTGTTCGCCGGCAGCAGCGCGGAAGGTGTCAGCTGCACCCAGCAAAACGCTCTTGCCTTCGGCAACGAGAACGCGAGCCAGTTTGCCAACGGTCGTCGTCTTACCGGTGCCGTTCACGCCAACCATCAGGATCGATGCGGGAAGCTCACCTGTGTCGCCCTGACGATCAAGATGCAGGCTACGATCCATCGCAGGATCAACCAGCGCAAGAAGCTCTTCGGAAAGAAACCTCTTAATGGAATCAGTGTCGTGAACACCTTCGACAGCCACGCGATTCTTTAGTGCCTCAATCAGCGTGTCGGTCGCTTCAAGACCAAGATCAGCGACAAGAAGCGTATCTTCGACTTCTTCCCAGTCAGCGGCTTTCAGCTCACCACGGGACAACACCGAAACGATAGCCTTGCCCAGCGTGCCCGAACGCGACAGGCGCGACCGCAGGCGAGCCATACGGCTCGGCAGTGATTCAGGAACCTCAACTGACAGTTCAGGTGCTTCGACAGTCTCTTCAACAGGTGCTGTCAGCTGGTCTTGCCCGCCATCTACGACAGGGTCAGACGTCGGAGCGCACAAGGCGGCCTCGTCGATCGGCGACGGACTACCGCGCGCATCAGGTGCATCTGCGGGGACCTCATCCGCAGGAGTTGTCGGCGCGGCCGTAACTGGCGTGGCCGGAGTAGCAGGCGTAATAGTCGGCATGGACTTCTTCGAGCTACGCGCAACTCCAATACCAATGCCCACGATGACAACGACGAGCAGTGCAATACACGCAATGCCCGCCGGAGAGCTTAAAAATGAAAGAACAGCGTCCATGGGCTCATCATCTCCCATGGACGCTATCAAGTTCCACTTATTGGTTGAACCTAACGGAGTCGAACACTAGTGGCACGCTAGGCAACGTTTACTCGGCCGAAGATTCCTTGCCTGCCTTGCGGTGCTCCTGCATCGCTTCAAAACGATCCGTCACACGCTCAATACGATCAACGCCGGGCAACCGATCCGCATCAAAATACGCGTTCTTCATCGACGACGTATCACCCATCAGATCCGTCAACGTTGTCGAGTGAGGTGACACGGGATCGGCATCATTTTCGGGAGCATTCGTCAGCTTCTCACGCTGGTCACGAAGATGTTCCTGCCAAACGGACGCAGGGCGACGCTCAAGTGCCAAACCAACGATCACCGCAACAGCGATAACCACAACGAGCAGAAGAACAAAGGCCATGATGAGAAAACCCGAGAGCATGTAACTATGTTCTAACTGTTCGAGCCCGCCCGCCACCTCACACTTAGTGACTTCATCGTTTCGTGACCATGAGATGACTCACCGCAACGTTACTGAGATAAGACAAACGCGAGGTGATCAGTCGAGGTAATCGCGAAGCACCTGGCTACGCGACGGGTGACGCAACTTCGACATCGTCTTCGACTCGATCTGACGAATACGCTCGCGCGTCACGCCATAGACCTTGCCGATCTCATCCAGGGTCTTCGGCTGACCATCGCCCAGACCGAAACGCATCGACACAACGCCAGCTTCACGCTCCGACAGGGTGTCGAGCACGTTGTGGAGCTGTTCTTGAAGAAGCGTGAACGACACAGCGTCGGCGGGAACGATTGCTTCAGAGTCTTCGATCAGGTCGCCGAACTCAGAATCGCCATCTTCGCCCAGCGGAGTGTGAAGCGAGATCGGTTCGCGACCGTACTTCTGAACCTCGACGACCTTTTCGGGCGTCATGTCGAGTTCCTTCGCCAGTTCTTCCGGCGTGGGTTCACGACCAAGATCCTGAAGCATCTGGCGCTGGACGCGAGCGAGCTTGTTGATGACCTCAACCATGTGGACAGGAATACGGATCGTGCGAGCCTGGTCAGCCATTGCACGCGTGATCGCCTGACGAATCCACCAGGTTGCGTAGGTGGAGAACTTGTAGCCCTTCGTGTAGTCGAACTTCTCAACTGCACGAATCAGACCGAGGTTACCTTCCTGGATCAGATCCAGGAACTGCATGCCACGACCCGTGTAACGCTTAGCCAGCGAAACGACCAGACGCAGGTTTGCTTCCAGCAGGTGATTTTTCGCCAGCTGACCGTCGGATGCCATGAAGTGCAGCTCACGACGTTCCTTCGCCGTCATCGAATCGGCTTCGTTCTTCAGCTTGTATTCAGCGTAGAGGCCAGCTTCAATACGGCGGGCAAGGTCAACTTCCTGCTCTGCGTTCAGCAGCGAAACCTTGCCGATCTGCTTGAGGTAGTCCTTGACCGGGTCCGCGGTTGCGCCCGCGACGGTCACCTGCTGGACGGGCTCATCGGACTCGTCGGAGTCGGAAACGACGAAACTCCCCTTCGTCTTTGCCTTCGACGTTGTTACCTCAACGACTGACGGCTTAGGCTTGGACTCTTCATCTTCCTCTTCAGATTCGTCTTCAGATTCCTCTTCATCATCTGACGTATCGTCGCCATCTGTGTCTTCAGTATCGTCGAGTTCTTCTTCGTCGTTCAGATCGATATCAGCATCGTCGATATCGTCTTCAGTCTCTTCTTCAGACTCTTCAATTGCCGGTTCTTCGACCTTGGGCTCGTCCTTCTTCTTGCGACGAGTCGTCTTCTTTGCAGGCTTGTCTTCTTGAGCCTCTGTAGCCTCTGCAACCTTCTTGGTACGACGCGTAGCTTTCTTCGCGGGCTTACCTTCTTGGGTCTCTGCACCCTCGACGGTCTTCTTGGTCGTGCGACGAGTTGCCTTCTTCGTGGACTTGTCTTCTTGAACCTCGGCAGATTCGCCGTCCTTCTTCGTGGTGCGACGAGTCGTCTTCTTTGCCGTTTTTGCGGGCTCTTCCTGGGTAAGCGGAGCCTGCGCGTCGGTTGTAGGAGCATCACTAGAAGCGACTTCAGCGGTCGCCTTCTTCGTGGTACGACGCTTGGTCTTCTTTGCAGGAGCCTTGGTGGCTTCAGCTTCAGACGAAGCCTTTGCAGTTTCGTCGGCGACCTTCTTCACGGTACGTCGAGTCGTTTTCTGAGCAGGCTTCTCTTCGGGAGCGACGTCGCCAGCTTCCGCGGTCTTCTTTGCCGTACGGAGCGTGGTCTTCTTTGCTGGAGCCTTGGTAGCTTCGTCGGTAGCCTTTTGAGTCACAGCCTTCGAAGCACGCTTCTTCGTTGCTGGTGCGGTCTTTTCTACCTCTACTGTTTCGTCAACCCTACTAGCCTTGGAAGTAGTCTTGGACCCCTTGGTAGTGCTCGATCCGGCCACACCTATCCCTTTCGCAGAAAATGGGGACTTCTTCGCGCCGATTCGGGCGCTGAAAACCTACTTTTAATTATAGTCCGATAGTGCAAATTTTCCTGATGAACTCACCTGTCAACCCCTATTTTTAATGATGTAGCTCACCAAAGGTGAAACAATAATGACCAGCACCACATTTACACGTGTCACGCTACAGTGTGACCTATGGAAACACTTACCGCACGGTTCGCCGAACTCCGCCCCACCATCGACAATGCGACTCACGATCATCTGATCGCGTTGATGGATGAAATCGGCACGTCACGAGTCTCGGATGAATTTACTCAGACCTGCGTCGCCTCGATCCAGTCAGGCAAGCGTTTCCGCGGACTTCTGGCATATTTCGGGGCTTCGTTGGCCTTGCAACGTCCGCTGGATGATCCGGATCTTGACCTTTCGGCGTTGGCAGCCGGCCTTGAGCTCTACCAGGCCTCAGCATTGGCGCACGACGATCTCATTGACCATGCTGATACGCGTCGCGGAGCCCCCACTCCCCATGTTCGCCTTGCTGAGATTCATCGCGATAGGGGCTGGGAAGGGTCTGCAACCGCATTCGGTGCCGCCGGCGCCGTTCTTGTCGGTGACCTGTTGTTCTCCGCCGCCCAGGCCGCAGTCAATTCTCAGTGCTCACTGTTGGCCCCGGAGCGCGCCTTCTTGCTCATGCAGCGTTTTACGACGATGCACGCGGAAGTGGGCTTGGGGCAATACCTTGATATCCGAGCAGAAAATCTTCCGTTGGACGTCGAAGATAACGTTGCCATCAGCGTCGAGGATGTCATGGAGGTTGTCCTCCACAAGAGCGCGCATTATTCGATCGTCCACCCGGCGATTCTCGGGGCGATTGCCGGCGGTGGTTCACCCGAGCTGATCCAGGCGTTGGACTCCATCCTCACTCCGTGGGGTATCGCTTTCCAGCTTCGCGATGACGATCTGGGGATCTTCGGCGACCCGGCAACCACGGGCAAGCCTGCCGGCGATGATCTGCGTGAGGGCAAGCGAACCGTATTGCTTTCTTTGGCGTGGTCTCATGCGACTGTAGACGAACGTCGCACTCTGCTCGGAGTGCTCGGCGACGAGGATGCTTCGGATGAAGCGATTGCCCAGTGCGCGACGATTATTGAAGAACGCGGTCGACGCGCCCACGAGTCGCTGATCGATTCTCTAGTGAAGGAAGGCCATCGCGGTTTTGACGCCTATCCATTCACTGAAGATCAGCGTCGCGATCTGACCGAGTTGGCTGAGATCATCACCGCCCGTACGGCGTAACCAGTCACCTTACGCGTTCAGATTTGCCTTCTGTGATAATGAAAAGAACGAGGCAACGCACATGGCGAGCCTCGTTCTTTGTTCAAGCGCGGGTCGGAATAATCTCAGAACGCCAGAGTTGAGGCGATTGAATTGACCTTGTGGTGGCGCCCCTTCAACAGGGCTTCCATGGGCGTTTCACCGAGTTCGTCTTGAACGGTGTACAACCAAGCAGCCGCTTCTTCGGGCGTAAAACCGTCGTCCTCCAGAAGCGTCAGCGTGCCAGGAAGGCTGAACAGTGGCTCCCAGCCGTTTGCACCTAAGACAATGATTTCGCGAGGAATCGCAGGCTTTCCGCTCTCGCCCTTCACGGCAAACAAAACATGATCACGCACAAACTGCTTGATCCGGCGTTCTTCGACGCCCAACAGACGACCGGCTTCTTCAAACGAAATAGTTTCCACATTCTGGGTCATGTTCTCAGCCTAGCCGTCAAACGCTCCCCCGGCCTCGTCTCGAGGCACTGAGCGCACGAACTCACATGGCGCGCCGTCTTGCGTACGCCCACTACGGCGCCCCTCTAATACAATCCGAACGTGACCGATTTTGATTCAGACCGACGCACCCCTGACACTGGTTCGCAGCCGACTGAACGCCTGCAGACCCTACCAGGGCATCGTGTTGCACCTGAATCACCCGAGCCCAACGATCTTTCATCCCCTACGAGCGACCAGATTGATCCGCTTCTAGGAATGCTTATTGACTCGCGCTATCGCGTAATCCGCCTGCTGGCTCGTGGCGGAATGGCAACCGTGTACGTGGCACAAGACGAACGCTTGGAGCGCCCGGTTGCTTTGAAGATCATGCATCCGCATCTTGCCCAGTCACAGGATTACGTTGCTCGTTTCCGTCGCGAAGCGCGATCCGCTGCCCGCATTATTCACCCCGGTGTCGTCTCGGTTTTCGATCAGGGTGTTGTTGCTGGTCAGGGATTCTTGGTCATGGAACTCATCGACGGACCGACCCTTCGCACTGTCTTAAACGAGCAAGGTTCTTTTACCGTTGGGCAAACACTGTCCTACGTTCACGACGTTCTTGACGCACTCCGAGCCGCTCATCGTGTTGGTGTGATCCACCGCGACATCAAGCCAGAAAACGTCCTTGTTCCCGCAGATCCGCCTGCTCGCGTGACCGATTTTGGTTTAGCACGCGCGGCCTCTGAAGTGTCACTTTCGACCACTGGTTCAATGCTGGGAACCGTGGCCTACATTGCTCCGGAAGTTGCCCTGTCACACGACGTTGATCAGCGCACCGACCTTTACGCCGTTGGCATCATGGCGTTTGAAATGCTCACGGGTTCAGTGCCGTGGGAAGGCGAAAATGCTATCCAGATTGCTACGCATCATGTGAATGATCCCATTCCGATGCCGTCGGCTCTGGTCAGCTGGTTGCCTCGCGAAATTGATGACTTTATTTCAGCGTTAGCTGCAACGAATCCTGATGAGCGACCAACAGACGCCGGTGAAGCACTTGAGCTCCTCGCTCGCGTCGAAAGTGGACTGCCGGAAGAAATCCTTGCTCGTCGAGCCGACGTTGCACCAAAGGTTGCCTCTTCTGCGGGAGAAACTGCCACTTGGGAGCATCTGGGTGTGACCTCTTCACTTCCCCCGAATGGTCATTCCACGTCCCGCACTGTTGTCCAGGCCGCTGGAGTGCAAGGAGCGATGCATTCTCCAAAAAAGAATCGCCGTTCGTTCATCGGCAAGTTCCTGGCCATCATTGCCTTCGTCTCTATCATCGGTGGTGTAGGTGGCTGGTGGTGGTGGAACGAGTATGGCCCCGGCTCGTACTTGACCATGCCTCAAACAGCTGGGCGTTCCTCACAGGCCGTGAAGTCAGAGCTTGCAGCTCTTGGGCTTGGAGTGATTGAAGAGGAAGCGTTCTCTGACACCGTCCAATCCGGTATCGTCATTTCTTCTGATCCCGGTGGCGGGCAGCCTGTTCACAAGAACGCAGAGGTTCGCGTAACAACCTCCAAAGGCATCGATATGCGACCTGTGCCCGATCTTGTTGGAAAGAACAAGTCTGAGATTGAGACTGTGCTCACCGATGCTGGTTTAGCCGTGGGCACAATCAACGAAGAGTATTCGGAAGAGGTTGCCAAGGATATCGTCATTTCTCAGTCCTTGGATCCCGATACGTCGATCCCCCACGATACGAAAATCGATGTTGTTGTCTCGAAGGGTCGAGAACCACTGACGGTTCCGGACCTCATGGCGATGAGTAGCGCTGATGCTCAGGCTGCGATCGAGGCACTGGGATTGGTCGCGTCGCCAAGTGAAGAGTACTCGGACAGTGTCGCCGAAGGCTCCTTGATTTCTCAGACAACAGCAGCTGGCACGACTCTCCATAAGGGCGACAAGGTCGAATATGTCGTTTCCAAGGGGCCAGAAACAGTTGAAGTCCCCTCCATTACGGGTAAGCAGGAAGCTGAAGCGAAACGAATCCTGGAAGCTGCCGGCCTGAATGTCACGGTTCAACGCGTGCTCGGTGGCTTCTTCGGGACCGCGCGTTACACAGATCCCGGTGCTGGCACGGTTGTGAAAAAGGGATCGACGGTCACCCTCTTCATCGTGTAGTCGATAGCTCTGCATAGAGCTTCTACCGATACAGCTTCCACTGTGGCTCTCACTACAGCTGTCAGAAGCGTTGACGGTGTCACTCCAACGCCCGACACCCATACTTCGACAAACTCCGCCACGTCACACCATGCCCCCGTCCAAGAACACGAACACAACCAGGAAAGCGCCCAAAAACGGGGTCCGCTCCACGCAACCCCCACACCATCGCCACAGACGACCAAAGCCACCAGAACAAGGCCGCGCCCGCCAAGCAATACGATGCTTGTGCGGGCACGGCCTTGTTGTATCGGGACTAAGATTTAGAGATCGCGACGCAAATACTCTGCGACTTGGAATGCCATTTCCAGCGACTGCTGGTGGTTCAAACGTGGATCCACCAGGGTCTCGTAGCGCTTCTGAAGCGACTCATCGTCAAGCTTTGCTGAACCACCAATAACTTCGGTGACATCGTCACCGGTCAGTTCAACATGGATGCCACCCGGGACGGTTCCTGCTTCATCATGGGCATCGAAGAAGCCTTTCACTTCCTCCATGATCGTTTCAAAGCGACGCGTCTTATATCCGGTCGACGAGGTGATCGTATTGCCGTGCATGGGATCGGTAATCCAGGTGACGGGGCGACCGTCAGCCTTCGCAGCGCTCAGCAACGGAGGAAGATTTTCAAGAATCGTACCTGCACCCATGCGAGTGATGAATGTCAGACGTCCTTCTTCCCCTTCGGGATTCAATCGATCCATCAATCCAAGCAGATCGTCGGGGGTCGTTGTAGGACCAACCTTGACGCCGATCGGGTTACGCACACGTGCAAGAAGCTCAATATGAGCACCTTCAAGATCACGTGTGCGTTCCCCTACCCACAAGAAGTGACCAGATGTGTCATAGGGCAAGCCGTTACGCGAGTCGATACGCGTCATTGCTGACTCATATTCAAGCAGAAGTGCCTCGTGCGACGAATACAGATCAACGTCACGCAGTGAATCAAAGTCAACACCGGCAGCCTGCATGAATTGGACGGCGCGGTGGATCTCTTCAGCCAACGACTCGTAGCGTGCGTATGCGGGGTTCTGCGTAAAACCACGGTTCCAGTGGTGAACCATGCGCAGGTCAGCGTAACCACCCTTCGTGAAGGCGCGAATCAGATTCAGCGTCGACGCAGCATGGTGGTACGTCTGAAGAAGACGATCCGGATCCGGGATACGCGCTTCGGGCGTGAACTCGTAGGAATTCACCGCGTCTCCTCGGTACGACGGAAGAGTCACGCCGTCGCGGGTCTCCATGTCGGAAGAACGCGGTTTCGCATATTGTCCGGCGATACGACCAATCTTCACAACGGGAAGCGAAGCACCGTATGTCAGGACAACCGCCATCTGAAGAAGCGCCTGAATCTTTAGACGCAGGTGATCAGCGGTGGATTCTGCGAAGGTTTCGGCGCAGTCTCCACCCGTGAGGACGAAGGCTTCACCGCGTCCCGCAACTCCCAACCAGGTCCGCAGATCGTCCACTTCACCAGCAAACACAAGCGGTGGCTGGCGACGCAACGCTGTTGTTACGTCTTCGACTGCCTGCGCATCCGGGTAAGTCGGTTGTTGCAGGGCTTCACGGCTACGCCATGAGTCCCACGGCGCGTCCGTACCGGCTTCTGGAGCTACGAGATTCTCCGGGTCGCGGCACGCCGGGTACTGTGCGAACCGTGGCGTGCCGCGACCGGGATTCATAGGAAAACTCACTGTGCAGCGGGCTTCACTTCCTGGCCGATCTCGGCCATCATGTCGAGGAACCACTTCTGAGAAATATCGAAGGGTTTGCCACCGGCAATACGCGGGAAGGCGATTGCGGTCAGACGGTCACCGTTTTCTTCATCGTGGCCGATAACGCCGGATTCGCCCTTGAGAGCGCATTCGACAGCAAGATCAGTCATGGACTTGATCAGGCGCAGGTCCTCAGCGTTTGCACGCGAAGAACGTGAGAAGTAGCCCGACTTCTGGACCATGACCTTCTCAGCGTCAATCTTGGATGCGAACTGCTTGGCGAACCACTGGCCGGGGTTGATGGTGTCGAGCTTGACGTGTCCGAAGGGGTCGCGTTGGACCTCAACGCCAGCTGCTTCCATTTCAGCGATGATCTCAGGAACGCCGGCACCCTCGGAGAGGAAGATGTTGACGTTGCCCTGCTCGTCCATGATCTTCTTCAGGCGGGCGGCCTCGGCGTCGATGTCGAGTGCCATTTCGGGTAGGAAGACAGCGTGGATGTCCCAGCGCTCCTTCGACAGGCCGATGGAGGGAACCCATTCCTGGGTCTTCAGCCAGTTGTGGTACTCAAGCGAACCAGCAGCGGTCAGCCAACCGCAGTGCCGACCCATGATTTCATGGATGATCAGCATACGGGGGTTGGAGCGGTGCTCGCCGATGACGTTCTGTGCATACTCGGAGACTTCTTCAGCGGCGGTCCATGCACCCAGGGACTGACGGATCGGCACAACGTCGTTGTCGATCGTCTTGGGCAGGCCGACGACCGTCAGGTGGTAGTCATGTTCTTCGAGATAGGCAGCAAGATCTGCAGCCGTGGTGTTGGTGTCGTCACCACCGATGGTGTGCAGGACGTCAACGCCATCCTTACGGAGCTGCTCAGCAGCCTTTTCAAGCGGGTTTTCGCCTTCGGCGACAAGGCCACGCTCGACGAGGTTCTTCGCGTTGGTCAGCTTGACGCGCGAGTTACCGATCGGGGAGCCACCGAAGCGGTGAAGGACGCCAGCATGCTTACGAGCTTCTTCGTCAACGACGACGAAGTTGCCGGTCAGCAGACCGTGGTAGCCGTTCTGGTACGCGATAATCTCGATCGAAGGATCGATTTCGTTGTAGCGCTCAATGAGGCCACCAACAGCGGAAGAAAGACACGGAGCGAAGCCACCGGCGGTGAGCAGAGCGACGCGACGAACCGACATGGAAACACCTTTCAGCGTTGGAACAAGTGCGGTCGGACGACACGCACCTCAAACACCACTAGTTTAAAGCCACAGTGGAGTTGGTATGGGGGTCGCCCGTCCCATGGACGGGCGTGCACACGCATTTATTCTGCGTTTTCACCCGTGTGAGGATCAGTTTCTCTGGATTCTTCTTCGGGGCGATGAGGTACCTCGACGATCGGAGCGGTACGCCCGCCGGGGCCGGGTCGACCATTCGTGGGAACCGGGCCGTCGAACTTTCCGTCGGCGGCAAGCTTCGCCTTCACGTCTGCTGCATAAAGGTCAACGTATTCCTGACCCGAGAGCAGCATCAGGTTGTACATGATTTCGTCCGTGATGGCGCGCAGGACGAAGCGATCCTTGTGGAGACCCTTGTAACGGGAGAAATCCAGGGGTTCGCCGATGACCATGCCAATGTTGGTACGCGACGGGATTTTCTGGCCGATCGGTTGAGCAGCGTGCGTGCCGATCATCGCGACGGGAATAACTGGGGCTCCGGACAGCAGAGCAAGTCGAGCAACACCCGTTTTACCGCGGTAGAGACGTCCATCGGGCGAACGGGTTCCTTCGGGGTAGATGCCGAAGAGTTCACCGCTGGCGAGGCGGTCAAGACCGGCCTTCAAAGCACCTTCGGATGCGCGACCGCCCGAACGATCAACGGGAATTGTGCCAACGGCGCGCATGAATTCCTTCGTGACCCAGCCTTTTGCACCGGTACCCGTAAAGTAGTCGGCCTTACCCATGAAGACGACCTCACGGTCGAGCATCATTGGCAGGAAGACAGAATCCCACACCGCGTTGTGGTTTGAGGCAAGAATTGCCGGCCCGGAGGTCGGGATATTCTCTTTGCCACGAATCCACGGCTTGTATGCCGCCTTCAGGATCGGACTTCCGGTTGCCTTCAATGCTTGGTAGAACGCCACGGCCCCTCCACGAGGTTCGAAGGTGAAAACACGAACTATGCTTAACTCTATGCCCACTTCACGCGATATGTTGGCAGGCAACGACGCTATCTCAGATTCAACGGACAGGCGTGCGAATATCGTTGCACAGGTGCGCACGTGTCTGAGCCAAGTACGTCAGATACGCGACGGCGCATCACCCATAATCAGTGGGCTGTCTTTTGCTGATACGACGTACGTTGTCGTTGATCTTGAGACGACGGGGCTTGGCAACGATGACCAGATCACCGAAATTGGTGCGCTTAAAGTCCGCGGCGGCCAGGTACTTTCTACTTTCCAGTCGATGGTGAACCCACTGCGTCCTATCCCTAAAATCGTCACGACTTTGACAGGTATTACCGATGAAGACGTGGAGGGCGCTCCGACTGTTGACCAGGTCCTCCCCCAGTTCTTGACGTGGATCGACGACGGTGATCCCGCGCAGGTTTTCGTTGCTCAGCACGTTCCTTTCGATCGCGGTTTCCTGCTGAGAGCATGCCAGCAGACAGGTCTTAAATGGCGACCTTTGCCCTATTTCGACACGTTGACTCTTGCCAGGATTCTGCTTCCAAAGCCTGAGGTTCCCAGTCATCGCCTGGGTGCTCTAGCCGATTATTTCGATGCTCCCGTAGTGGAAGCACACCGTGCTTTGGCTGATTCCTACATGACGTTGCATGTACTGGACGGGCTTACGCGCATACTCGAAGACATGGGAGTGACCAGCAGCGACGATATTGCTCTCTTGTCGACGCCAGGCGAAGAGTTGAGTGCCTACTAGCACGTCGGGGTACGAGGCACATCATTGAGCTTTCCCTTTAACAAAGCACAAGGTAAGGCGACAGAACCGAAAAACCGGGCGGACACCTGATATTGTCCGCCCGGCCTCGTACATTCTTCATCGCACCAAGGTGCACGATGAGCACAACTCAGGCTGACGCGAGTTCGATCCAGCGGTTCAGCAGATTCATGGCACGACCATCATTCATGGCATCGCGTGCCATCTGGATACCAACGCCGAAACGCTCGACCAGCGAGCCATCGCCAGGACGCACTCCCTGAGCCTTGCCGTATGCGATCAAACCACCCGCGGTGTTCAGCGCAACCGCGTCACGAACAGCCTTTCGGCCACCGCCGAGCAGGATTTCTCGGACGACAACAGCGTTATCGTCTGGGTCGCCACCGCGAAGGTCTCCGATTGCTGCAGGATCCATGTCGAAGTGTTCGGTCGGGTCGAACTCGCTATGAGTGACTTCGCCGTCGCGGATCTCCCAGATCTCATTCACGTCAACCGTAGAGAGTTCATCCAAGCCGGTTTCCTTGCCTCGGAACACCAGAGCAGACGCGCCACGATCAGCAAGAACGCCGGCCATCAGGCGAGCATTCGTCGGATTCGACGAGCCGATCGCGTTCGAGGTCACCTTCGCGGGGTTCGTCAGCGGGCCAAGAATATTGAATGCTGTCGGGAACGCCAAGGAACGACGAACAGGAGCGGCAAAACGCATCGACGGGTGAACCTTGTTCGCGAATAGGAACGCGATGTTCAGTTCATCGAAGATCTCGCGCATGTGCTCGGTCTCGTGGTTCAGGTTCACACCCAAGGCTTCCATCACGTCGGCACTCCCCGACTGGGAGGTCGAGGCGCGGTTACCGTGCTTGATCAGCGGAGTACCAAGGGATGCCAGAACGATTGCTGACATGGTCGAAATGTTGACGGTCTTGTAGCCGTCACCACCCGTACCGACAATATCAAGAGCATCGGTGGGCAGGTCAACGCTGACCGCGTGGTCCTGCATAGCGTCGGCAAGACCACGGATCTCGGACACCGTTGGCTTTTTGATGACCATAGCGGTCAGGAAGGATGCCAGGCGTGATTCGCCAAGCTCGCCACTCATCACCTGGTCCATCATCCAGTAGGAGCTGTCGTAATCCAGGTCCTTACCCGAGATGATGTCGGCGATCAGTCGAGCCCATTCGAAAGATTGACTCACTGGCGCGCTTTGCGCAGAAGGTCTGCAACGGTTTCCTGCAACTCGATCGGATCAAGGGGATCCGAAATAGTTGCCGCAGCGCCCGCCCAGGTAGCAAGCCAGGAATCCTGCTGGCGTGCGGTCAGGAAGATGATCGGCGGAACTTTCTCTACCGTGTTCTTCAGTTCCTGAGCGACGGACATACCACCTTCCTTGGTGGTTTCAGCATCGAGGATCAGAAGATCGAAATCGTTGTTTTCCACCAGTTCCTTGGTGCCGAAGGGGGTTGCAGCTTCGGACCATTCGATGGTCGGCAGATCCTTCGCAGCACGGATACCAACACCGTTGACAACAGCATGGCGCTTATCAATGTCGGCGCTAAAAACCAGGATGCGTGCGGTCATTTCGCTCACGATCTTCTCCCAATGGTTGGATGCCTGTACGGCCTCGAAATTTTTAACCGGGTCTATTGTATGCGCTAGTGGGCGATCCACCGCTTGGTGAACCGCCCACTCAAACGAGTTGCGTCAGACTATCGGTGTGCCTTCATCACTCCGATAACGTCCAGAACGAAAACCTTCGGGGTGGTCGTCTGCGTTGAGTCCGACTGAGCACCGGACTGGGCAGACTGCTGAGCAGCTGCGCTTGCACCGGCGATGTACAGGAAACGAGTACCAACAGTCTTCCCTACCACCTTCAGGTCGGCAGCATCTGCGGTGTACTTGTTTGTGGTGTCAGACCACGTCGACTGGATCTGAGAGGCATCACCGAACGGGGCACCCAAACCGCGATAGAGAACAATGTCGCCGTCTTCGATGGTCTCACCGATACCGGTGTAGATATCAATCGATGCGTCTTCGGTGGGGGCAGCGCTTCCTTCGGTGAAGGACAGAGTAGGTTCGACCGCTGGGGCACCTTCAACGCTGATGCCGGCGGGCAGTTCGTTACCGGTAGCGGTAGCGTTCTTCAGGCTTTCCTCATCAATAGAAACGTTCGATGTGGAATCAAGCAGGTCGACAACGAAAATCAGCGTGGAGTTGGCGGGAATCGATGCGGAATCTTTGTCTCCGTACGCCCAGTTTGCGGGAACAACCAGCTCAACGCGGTCGCCAACGTGCTGGGTCGCCAGGCCGTAGGTCCATCCGGGGATCACCCGGTTCAGAGCGAAAGCGATCGGCTTACCGGTTTCGAAGGAGGACTCAACCTTGGTGCCGTCCCAGAGAGCGAGCTCGTAGTTGACGTAGACGGTGTCGGTGAGCTGAACTTCAGCGCCGTCACCTTGAACGAGGGTCTTGACGTAGACCTTGTCGGTCGGAGCGTCGCCTTCGCCGGCGGAGATTTCAGTGTCTTCACCGTATCCGCCCGTTGTTGCCGGGAAGTTGAAGTCGCCGTCACGTTCAACCTCGGGGATTGATGTACCCGATTGGGGTGAGGCAGACTGCGGGGCGTCAGTAGAACCACACGCTACTAGACCAAGGGAAACGGTGATGGTGAGGACGGCTGTGGCCGCCTTATGCATAATCTTCATGTTTGCTTTCGGCTCAGTGGAAGGATTCACCACATGCGCAGGTGTTCTGCGCGTTCGGGTTGTCGATGGTGAAGCCCTGACGTTCGATCGAGTCTGCGAAGTCGATCGTTGCACCGGTGAGGTACGGAACCGACATGCGGTCGACGACAACCTCAACACCGTCGAAGTCGCGCACGGCGTCGCCGTCGAGCAAACGGTCATCGAAGTAGAGCTGGTAGATCAGGCCGGAGCAACCACCGGGCTGAACGGCGATGCGCAGGCGAAGGTCGTCGCGACCTTCCTGTTCGAGCAGGCTCTTCACCTTGGCTACTGCAACGTCCGTCAACGTCACTTCGTGTGCGGGTGCTTCGATGCCGGTGTCAGACATGATGCTCCATTCGTTTGAAAAAAGTCATTAACAATTGTTTAGAGTACGTGCGTTCGTCGCGTTGTGCCACGGCAGGGGCGCGCGTGGACGCTACGGGTGAGAAAACTAACCGTCTATCGCGCCCACGTGCGCGCGATTCGTTCTCCAGCTTCACCCAGGGTGAGCGCCCCATCGGTAAGGAATTGCCCATGCAGACCCCACTGGGCACGTTCGTGCGCGGCAAGTGATGATTCGGCTGCGAGTGCCACGACCGGTAAAGCGTAAAGCCCCGCCACGTCCGTGATCACATCCAGTGATGCGTCAGCGAGCGACGGTGAATGTAAGCGCGGTTCGGCGACGATGACGAGGTTCGCATCTGCGAGCGCAGAATCAAGGTCGCAAATGGCACGCAAGAATTGGCCGGTGGGAACAATTCGTCCCCCCAGTGCACCGACAATCGCGCCGATTCCACCGGCTGCACCGGATCCGGGAGCCGTGCCCCAGTTGGTGGGAGCGGCCTCGTCCCCCGTGGGGGACGCCAAAAGGTTACGCTTCGCTTTCGTTGAAAGAACACGGGTCAGCATCGAAGTGAGCTGAAGGTTTTGCGATGTGCGCGCCTCAAGGTCGACGCCGAGCGCCAGCACGGATGACAGTCCCAGCAGTGGCCTCATCGACGAGGCCGCGACCACCACATCACGACCGGCGATTGTGGCGCGGGCAGTATCGAGCGCACGTCGCAGCCGGTCTTCAAGATCCGGACCATCGCTCAAATCGACGTTGGATAGGGCGCTCAAAAACCCGAATCCGCAGTCAACGTCAATCGAATGGGCGCCTTCAATAAGCGGGGTGAGCCCGCCGTCAAGGGCATCGAGCGTGCGCTGGCCCGCGTCGAACGTGGATTCTTCGTGGATGGGAACGACGATCGGTGCCCAGCCGGTGGCCTGCGCTTGCGCGAGTGCTTCGGTGAAGGCAACGCCAGCTCCAAAAGGAACAAGGCGAATATTCCAGTCGGGTTTGCGCGCGCTAAACCCGTCAGCGCAGGCATGTAAAGCAGCCAGCGTTGACGGGTATGCGGGGTCACCGCCGGTCCAGTGCCCGGCGATGACCAGTGTTGAACTCACAGTTGGGGCAGACGCGTCAGGAGCAGTGCTTCAGCAAGAATCGCTGCACGCAGGTCCGGGATCGACTGCGACTCGTCTTCGGAGTGCGCGTTCGTGAGCGGATCCTCAACGCCGGTCACGACCACCTGAGCGTGAGGGAACAGGCGCTGGAAGTCGGTGATGAACGGGATCGAGCCACCCACACCAATGTTTACAGACTTCACGCCCCACGCATCCGACAGGGCCTCGTGCAGAAGCTTCGTGACGGGTGAATCCATATCCGCCTGGTAGCCGTTTCCGGCTTCGTTGCGGGTGATCTCAAGGTGGGCGCCGAACGGTGCGTGCGACTCGAGGTGCTCGATAAGACGATCCATGGCCTCAACCGGATCCTTGCCCGGGACGACGCGCATCGACAGGCGGAAGCGAGTGTGCGGAGCTATCGTATTCGACGAGTTCGACACGGGGCACGCGTCAAAACCGATGACGGAAACGCTGGGCTTGGTCCACACGCGGGCGGCCAGATCGCCACTACCGGCAAGCTGAACGCCGTCAAGCAGGCCAGCCGCTGCGCGGAACTCATCTTCTGGCCAATCCACGTCAGCCTTATCGGAGCCACCAAGACCCTCGACAACCAGATCGCCCTTCTCGTCGTACAGGGACGAGATAAGCATGGCAGCGCAGGTCACCGAGTCCAGCATCGGGCCACCGAACATACCGGAGTGAACCGCGTGGTCAGCGACAGTCAGGTCGACGGTGCACACGGAGTTGCCACGCAGGGTCGAGGTGACGGCGGGCTCGCCGACCTTCCAGTTATCGGAGTCGGCGACGACGATGACGTCAGCCTTCAGCTTGTCCTTGTGGGTTTCAAGGAAGGTCGTAAACGACGGGGAACCGATTTCTTCTTCGCCTTCGATAAAGACAACAACATTCACCGGCAGGCGATCCTTCAACAGCGACATCGCACCGAAGTGAACGATGACGCCGGCACCGTCATCCGAGGTGCCTCGACCGTAGATGCGATCCCCGCGAACCTCGGCAACAAACGGGTCAGATGCCCAGCGGGACACATCGCCGGTCGGCTGAACATCGTGGTGAGCGTAAAGCAGAACCGTCGGTGCGCCCTCAACCTTCGGGCTGGTCGCCACGATGGCGGGCTTACCTTCCACGCCTTCGGGCGTGGTGACGCGAAGAACCTCAGCGTCAAAACCAAGCGATGCGAAGCGCTCACACACGTGTGCGGCGCTACGAGCCAGGTCTTCCTGGTGCGCAGGATCGGAAGAAACCGAAGGAATTGCAACCAAAGTCTTCAATTCATCAAGGAAAGAATCGAAGGAGGAATCGAGCAAAGAATTGAGTTCATCTCGCGACGGCGCGAGTGCAGATGTTTCAGACATGACTCTTACATTACTGGACGAAATGAGCCTTTGGCGCTTTCATCAGTTAGCCTGTGTACGTATTTCATGCACCCATCACTGGCATTCAAAGGGGATTACAGGTGTCCGAAGCCGAAAAGCAAAACGAAACGACCGGCAAGAAGGGACGTCCCACTCCGAAGAGGAAGGACGCTCAGGCGCGTAATTCTCACCCGCTGGTTCCCGCTGATCGTAAGGAAGCAAAGCGTCAGGCACGTGCCCAGCGCGATGCGCAGTTCAAGCGTGAGCAGATGGCATTGGAGACCGGCGACGAACGCTACCTGCCCGTCCGAGACAAGGGTCGCGTGCGTCGTTTCATCCGCGATTACGTCGATGCACGCTGGTCGTTCTCTGAGTTCCTTCTTCCCGTGATGGTGATCTTCCTGATCGCGATGATGGGGGTTTCCCTGATCCGTTCGCTTCCAGCTAACGTCACAAGCATCATGATGATCTCGGTGACTGTCGCGCTCTACGGCCTGTTCCTGATCTCAATCATCGAAGGCGTTGTTGTGTGGCGCACGCTGAAGCGTCGCATCGGCGAGCGCTACCCGAACGATCAGATTGCAGCGCGTTCGTGGTACTACTGCTTCTCGCGCATGATCATGGCTCGCCGTTGGCGTAGCCCTCGTCCGCAGGTTGCGCGTGGTGAATTCCCGGGTAAAAAGAAGATCAAGTAACCCGGTTACTTCCGTTTAAAAGTCGAGGTCACGCCCGCTGGCCTCGACTTTTTAGTATCGCTTCTGCCACTTCGCCGATTGCGTATGGTGGTTCCTCGTTTGTGTTTTACGAGGCCGCCTGGCCGACATGGCGAGTTGCCCAGAATACGACTGCGGAAGCTGCTGCGACGTTCAGCGAGTCGACTCCCCCAGCCATTGGAATACGCACAACGGTGTCAGCGTTCGCGATAGTGCGCGATTTCAATCCGTCGCCTTCTGTTCCCATGACCATCGCGATCTTGGCGTCTGGCACGGTGCAAGCGTCGGATTCAACAAACTCGTCCAAGCTGACTGAGTCGTCAGACAGTGCGAGTGCTGCAACGTGGAAGCCAGCATCGTGTAGTTCATCCATTGCGGGCCACTTTTCCATGCGAGTCCACGGCACTTGAAAGACCGTGCCCATTGAGACTCGGACCGATCGCCGATAGAGCGGGTCAGCGCAACTGGGCGTCACCAGAACAGCATCGACGCCAAGAGCGGCCGCGGATCGGAAAGCTGCACCGACATTCGTGTGATCAACGAGGTCTTCAAGAATGACGATGCGACGTGCTGACTCACCGTTACGGGCAGTTTTCAAAAGATCACTGACTGACTCCAACACCGGGCGTTGCATCGCTGCCAATGCGCCCCGATGCAGATGGAAACCGGTGATGGTTTCTAAAAGAGCCTCGTCCGCCATGAAAATCGGGATGTCTGCCCCGTCGGGCGACCCCGTTGCCTTCTCGATCAGCGGAGCAAGATCACTCATCCATTTTTCAGCCATAAGGAATGACCGCGGATGATGACCGATTTCTAGGGCACGCATAATCACGTTCGTTGACTCTGCCATGTAGAGTCCGCGTTCGGGTTCAAGAGCGGCACGAAGCTTGACGTCTTTCAGCTTCGTGTAATCGGCCAGACGAGGATCTTGGTCAAGATCAGCCGATTGAAGAGGAATAATCACGGACGCACCTTCGCCAATTCCCTGTTCACTTCACCCGGCCATGATGGCCCCTCGTAGATGAACGCGGTGAAGGCTTCGACAAGATCGGCACCTGCACTCAGCATGGCGCGCGCATCGTTCGAAGTGAAGATTCCGCCGGCTCCGATCAGGATCTGCTCATCATCGAGGTTCGAGGCAACAAGGCGTACAACGTCCAGGGCACGCTCACGCAATGGAGCTCCGGATACACCACCATCACCCAGATCGTGGTTGATGGTCGTGTTCGTGGCGACTACACCAGCCACACCCAGTTCGCGCGTGAGCGCACAGATGTCGACGATATCTTCATCAGCCAGATCGGGAGCAATCTTGACGAACAGAGGAATCGGACGGTCCGTGGCTTCCTCGCAACCTTTTCGGGCTGCCTGCAGGATCAGACGAAGCGAATCAACGGATTGAAGATCGCGAAGCCCCGGAGTGTTCGGAGAAGACACATTGACGATCACAAAATCAACCCACGGTGAAAGCTTGCGAGCGCAGTATTCGTAATCTGCCGGGGCCTCTTCGGCGGGAGTCACCTTGTTTTTCCCAATATTGGCACCAACAATCGCGTTGCGACCCGCTTTTGTTGAACGCAGTTTCTTCAAGCGCTCACCCGCAGCATCGGCACCTTCGTTGTTGAATCCCATGCGATTACGAAGACCCTGAGATTCCATCAGACGCCACAAGCGAGGTCCCTCATTGCCAGGTTGGCCCTTCGGGGTGATCGTACCGACCTCGACGAATCCGAAGCCCAAAGCAGTCAGTCCAAGAACCGCACACGCATCTTTGTCCATTCCTGCTGCAAGACCCAGGCGGTGACGTACAAGACGCCTGCCAATGTAAACCTTGCGACGCTCTGGAAGCGAATCAACATCGATATCGTCAAAGTGACCGATCGTCGCTCGCATTAAACCGCGAGTAAGTGCACACTTTCCTGCATATTCAATGGCAGTGATACCCAAATGATGAGCCATCTCAGGATCGATGCGATAAATGAACGTTTTAAACAACCACGAGTACGTCTGACGGATCATGCCTTAAGCCTATGTGTTTCAGTCCCACCATATCCACCACCCATTTCGTGATTGAAAATCGGTGGGGACTAAGAGGAATTCATCAGGATCCCCTTGAGCGCTGGTCAGCCCGTATTTTTCACGAAGAATCGGCCAACATAACGCCAACGAACGCGCATATGGAGCCTGCGCAGAGCAGTCGGGTGTGGAAGGAAGATAGATTCCATCAATGCTGATCCGTTCGTCAAAACGAGGTGCACACACAACGTATCCGCTCAAATAGACTCCCCGATTGTTCGCGCACGCTTTCAATAGGTCACACACCTGTGGTCCGGAGTTTTGTGATTCTTCCAGGTTTGCTTTGGGAAGCAGGGACAGAAGCTCACCAGCAACGTGGGATCCGATCATGTCAAAACGTGCAAAATCATCGCTCAAAGCGGGAAGACACATATAGGGCGATAACAGTTCATAGAGCCCCGTTTCGTGAACCCAATGGCGTGGACCGTACAGTCCCTCATAGCCCGACATTGGTTGAAGAGTATTCAGCGTCATCATGCAATCCTTTCTTCGTTGAAAACGACTGCTTTTACTGAACGCCGAACCGGCTGAGGGCGCATCTTCATTCCCTCGCTTCTGTGGATAAGTGCCCCTTCATCACTTTTGTGGATAACTCCCCAGGACTGGCCAATACGACAACGCCATCGACTACACCCCCACATACCAAGACGGATCCCTAGATATCCGCACAGGCTGGGCAGGCCGCTCAAGCACCCCGACACGCCCGGAAAAAGACACACAATTCGGGCATTAGCCCCCCTTGGGTATTAATCCAAAACTCGGGTGGAATGCAATAAAGGCGGTGGCCGGTGATGAACAGTCATCACCGGCCACCGCCGTCGATCAAGCCAAACGCCACGCAAGGCACTTCCACGGCTTCATCATTCGCTTGTTGTCGAGCCCTTCGGGTCTAGCGACTGAGCTGGAGCCTCGGCCTCGTCCCCGGGAACTGAAAGGGTGCGGAGAAGCACGACGGAGGCAACAAGGCCACCCCACACAAGAAGGATCGTCACAAGGAACATGACGGTTGCAGCTGCGCTCACGATGCACCTCCTTCACGGGTTACCTCAGCGGTTTCGGCGCCGGAAACGGTCGCATTAACCAAAGCGTCTTCGTCTTCTTCAACAAGGTGAGCAACCGTAGCTGCATCGACGCTGTGATGACTCCAGGGCAAAAGCGTCAGGATTACAGACACGATGATCGCGAACGCAACCGAGCCCCAACCAAAGATCAGGACGAAGCTGGTCTTGTAGCCACCGTAGCCTTCCTGGATGTAGCCGACGATCGCAGAGAAGAGCATGAAGATCAGCACTGCGGGGATAATGACGCCGACCAGCGCTTCCCAAGCCTTCGGCACCTTGACGCTGGACACTGAGTTCAGATGTGTGCGCAGGCCCTTCAAACGCGGAGCGAAGAGCGCTACCAAGATTGCCATCGAAACAGCGGTCGACACGACGCCGATGTTGTTGATGAAGGTATCGACGATATCCAGGTTGTTCAGACCCGAGCGGGTACCGAACAGAGACAGGGAGATAATCATTGCGGGAACGCCGAGGACCATGGAGGCCTTAACCGGCGAGAAACCGAACTTATCCTGCAGACCGCCGGATACAACCTGAAGGAGCGACAGTAGCGAGGTAATACCGGCAAGCACCAAGGAAGCGAAGAACAAGACGCCGAACAACGAACCACCGGGCATCATCGAAACGATCTGCGGGAAGGTCACGAAGGACAAGATCGGGCCAGTCAGGCCTTCCAGTTCATTCACGCCCACACCCTGCGATGCTGCCATGAAACCAAGAGCAGAGAAGACGCCGATACCGGCGAGGATTTCGAACGAGGAGTTCGCGAAACCTGCGACCAGAGCGGTGCCGGTCAGGTTCGTCTTCGGCTTCAGGTAGGACGCATACGTCAACATGATGCCGAAGCCCACGGACAGCGAGTAGAAGACCTGTGAGAAGGCTGCGAGCCACACGTGCGGGTCGGACAACTGTCCCCACTGCGGAGTGAAGAATGCGTTCAGACCATCGATCGCGCCATTGAGGAAGATTGCGCGAAAAACCATGACCAGGAACAGGACAACCAGCAACGGAAGGAAGACCTTGTTTGCTGCTTCAACGCCCTTGGACAGGCCACGGCCGATGATCAGAAGGACGAACATCCACACGAGTGCCAGCGGGATCATGATGGCTGCAACGGGGCTCCATGAGAAGGTTTCACCATCAACGGTCTGCAGGAAGTCATTCAGGAAGAACCCCTGAGGATCATCGCCCCACGATTGGTTCACCGAGTAGATCATGTACTGAACGCCCCATGCGATCACGGCACCGTAGTACACCATAATCACGAAGCAAACCAGAACCTGGAACCAGCCGATAAACTCGCCACCGGCTTTCAAGCGACGCAGCGCCCACGGCGGTGAACCACGGAACTTGTGGCCAAGCGAGTAGTCGAGCCACAGCATCGGAATACCGACTGCGATCAGCGCGACAAGGTAAGGAACAAGGAAGGCGCCACCGCCATTTGCGTAGGCGACACCGGGGAAACGCCAGATATTTCCCAGACCGATTGCGGAGCCGATCGCGGCAAGGAGGAAGCCGGTCTGACCGGTCCAGGTATCCTTGCGTTCCGGCTGCTCGGCCGTAGGTGTTTGAGTTGACATGGGTACTCCCTATAGACAGGATTTCCATTCAATGTAACGGCCACGCATAAAGTGCCGGCAAAATGTCCACCAGATAGACACCTAGGCGCACATTGGTCGCTTAAACGTTTGACAGGATCTTCGTCGCCTTCGCCTCAGGGCTGAAGTCGGACTTGGCGTACACGCCTTACCAGCGCGAAACAACCTCATCAAAACGGGTCAAAGCCGACGCAATCGCCATATGCATATCGAGGTACTGATACGAGCCAAGTCGCCCGCCAAACAGAACCTTGTCCTCCTGCGTCGCAAGCTCGCGGTAGGTAGCCAGAGTCTGCCTGTCGGTCGGCGCTGAAACCGGGTAGTACGGCTCGTCATCAATAGTGGCGAAGCGCGAGAACTCGCGCATAATCACTGTGTTCGTCGCACCCGTCCGGTCACGTTCAGGATGCAGGTGAGCAAACTCGTGGATGCGCGTGTAGGCAACGGTTTCATCGGCGTAATTCATCACCGAACACCCCTGGTAGTCAGCGGTATTGACGACTTCGGTCTCAAAATCAAGGGTTCGCCACTTCAGCTCGCCTGCCTGGTAATTGAAGTAGCGATCAATTGCACCCGTGTACACAACACCGGTTTGACCAACCGTGCGCTCTTTGGAGAATTCGTGTGAATCATCGAAGAAATCGGTGTTTGTCTTCACTGTGATGCGTGGATGATCAGCCAGCCGGGTCAGCCATGCTCCGTAGCCGTCGACGGGAAGCCCCTCGTAGGTGTCGCGGAAATAGTGGTTGTCGTAGGTAAAACGAACGGGAAGACGCGAAATGATTGCAGGATCCAGATCCTTCGGATCCATCTGCCACTGCTTCGCGGTGTATCCCCTAATAAACGCCTCATAGAGCGGGCGACCGATCAGGCTGATCGCCTTTTCTTCCAGATTCTCAGGAGTTTTACCACCGAGCTCTGACGCCTGCTCTTCCACAAGCGCTCGAGCAGCGTCTGGCCCGTAGGCCGCATTGAAGAACTGATTGATCGTCCCTAGGTTGATCGGCATCGGGTAAACAACGCCCTGATGGTTTGTGTAGACGCGATGCTGGTAATCGTTGAACGCCGTAAAGCGATTGACGTAATCCCAGACGCGTTCATTTGACGTGTGAAACAGGTGCGTCCCGTATCGGTGCACTTCAACACCAGTTTCAGGATCAACTGATGACCATGCGTTGCCACCGATGTGCTCACGGCGTTCGACGACAGTCACGTTCATACCGCGAAGTTCGGCTGCCTGACGCGCAAGCGTGAGTCCGAAGAATCCGGAGCCAACAACGACAAGATCCATACAACCGGTCCTTTCACACAGGCAAGAGCACGTGTGTCAACCGCGCACGCCCACAATGCAGATTCCCCCCAGTTTAGTGGCAAGAACGCAGTCTTCCGGCCAACAGCACGTTGTCAGAGCACAAAGAACGACCAGAACGGGCAAGCCCGGTCAGTTAAAGCCAATGAGCGCTCGGACAATCCCATAGCCTTTTCGCAGAACCCATTCATTCTTCATGCGAATCACTCGCCCCAGAAGATCGGACTCAACACGTTTGGCCGCGACGGGATTTACGTCTTCAAGGTCCTTCCACAGCTGGTCTTTCATCGCCAGGTGCTCGTCAGTTCCCGACAGAACAGCCATGATTGTGCAGACCACGCAGTTAATGCGCAGGTAGTGGATCATGTAGTTATAGAGGTTGGCCGGAACCGTGTCCGGGTCCGGAATAGCCTTCACCATCTCACGATTGACGCGCATCAGTTGATCCAAGCGCGAAATCATCACGGGCTCGTTGACCGACTGGTCGTCGCGACCAATGAAGTAGCGGTACAGGTCGACGTCAAGGTAGCGGATCGTGCGAATCAGCGGGAACGGCGTGTGGGAGTAAATGAAGTCAACGTAAAACGTGTGCTCGGGCATGACCAGACCGGACTGACGGACAAGTTCGGTGCGCATGGTCAGCGAGTGCATCATCAGGTACTGCGTGTAACGGCACTTACGAACGTCTTCCCAGCCAATTGTGCGTCCCTGTGGCAGGACGTTGCGGTAGCGGACAATCAGCTTGTGCGCTTTGCCCTGCTTTTCGTAGACGTAGTTAGTGACCAGAAGATCCAGTTCACGCCCGTTCGCACGTTCTTCACGAAGAACGTCAAGCACCTTGTTCATTGCCGCGCGATCAACCCAGTCGTCAGAATCGACGACGCGAACGTGTGTGCCCGTGGCAACTTTCAAACCGGCATTGACTGCGCCACCATGGCCTTTATTTTCCTGGTGGATAGCCCGCACGCAGGTCGGATACTTTGAAGCCCACCGATCAGCAAGCGCACCGGTGTTGTCTTTTGAGCCGTCGTTGACGATCAATACTTCCACTTCATCGTTGTAGTCAACGAGGGTCGCAAGCGCCCGATCCAGATAGTCCTGCGAGTTGTACGAGGGAACGATGACAGACAGCAACGGCTGGGCGGACATGAGCTTTCCTTGATCGATGTCAGGCGGGTATGCATTAAGCATAGTCGTTGAAGCGTTACGCATATCGCGCCCCCTATCAGACGCAGGTGCCTGGGAAGAGATGCGTGGCCTCGTACATAAATCACCATTGCCGAGTGTTAACAGTTGAGAATTTTTCGCAAACCGGTGACGCGCACCCGCAAACGTGCCACTATCGAAGCATGAAGATCGCAATTATTGGTTCCGGCGGCGTGGGCGGCTACCACGCAGGTGCTCTCATGGATGCGGGCGCCGAGGTTCATATCGTCACCACTCCCCGTCACGTCGCAGCAATCAGCGACAGGGGCTTGATCGTGCACACCGAATCCAGTTCGCGCACCTACCACCCCGCATCGGTGACCACCGACGGCACGGGCGTAGGCGTCTGCGACCTGGTGATGATCACCGTCAAGCTCACTCACTTCGAAGAACCGCTGGAAAACTGCCAGCAGATGATCGGCCCGGACACGCTGGTCCTGACCTTCCAGAACGGTGTCGTTGCGCCCGACATGGTGGCAAAACGCTTCGGAGCAGAGCACGCACTACCGTGCGTCACCTTCATCGTTGCCTTCATCGACGGCCCGGGCGAGGTCCGTCAGATCGGCGCCCGACCAAAGATGCTCATCGGCAGTGCACCAATTGGCTTGGACGGAACGTACCCGATCCTCGAAGAATTCAAGGACGCACTGCTTGCCAACGGCGTTGATGCGCACATGTCCCCCACGATCGCACACGACCTCTGGTACAAGTACGCGGTCATCTGCACCATGGGTGGCGTGAACGTTCTGGCAAACGCGACCGTCGGCGAAATACGCTCCTTCGACGAAACCCACGCTCTCTGGACAAAGTCCGTGAAAGAGGTCCAGTCGGTCGCGCGCGCCAGCGGCGTTGATTTGACCAACGAGGACTGCGAAAAGATCGTCGGCGAGCTGGATAGCTACCCGGAAGCCTCGACCTCGTCGATGCAACGCGACCTGATTGCAGGAAAACTGTCAGAACTGGAGTACCTGAACGGAGCTCTTGTGGCGAAAGCTGACGCTGCCGGAATTGATGTTCCGTTACAGCGCCTGATTGTGACCATCGCGCGCTTGCATGCCAAGCGTGGTCGCGTTGGTCTAGCTTCCTAGCCCTCCTGCACTCTTACTTCACACGGTCGTTCGAGCATCGCGTCTGAGCGACCGGATATCCTAAGGACCATGACGTCTGCTTCCTCTTCAGCCCAGTTAATCTTCCTTGACCTTGACGGAACCCTGATCGGCAAAGACCAAACGGTCCCCGAATCCGCCCGTCAAGCGTGCGAGCAAGCCGTCGAAGGCGGCCACACCCTGTTCATGTGCACGGGTCGTTCGATCCCGGAAATCTACCCCTACCTGTGGGATTTCGGTTTTTCAGGGTGCGTTGCGGGAGCGGGAAGCTACGTGCGCGTCGGCCAGGAAGTCCTGCTGGACGAACGCGTTGACCCCGCGCTGATCGAACCGATCACCGATGTGTGGCGTCAGCTTGACGGAATGTGGATCTGGCAGGGGTCGGACGCCATGCACCCCTCCGAGGGATTCATGGAGATGTTCCTTGAAACCGCCGGAATGAAGCCCCAGGATTGGGCTCCCTACGCCGAGTCCATCGCCCCCTATCTTGGCGAGGGTCTTCCGAAGTCATCAGCGAAGTGCACGGCGTACATCCCAGCAGGTAACACGACCTACCAGCAGGTTCGCTCCCTTATCCCCGACTCGATGGACGTCATCCCCGGCTCTATTCCCGCAGGTAACACTCTGGTTTTTGAGGTGACTCCAAAGGGAATCTCGAAGGGCACTGGCATTCAGCTGGCTGCTCGCCATCTTGGTTTCGACATCGCTCACACCATCGCCATCGGCGATTCCATGAATGACCTTGAAGCACTGCAGGTGGCTGGAAGGTCAGTCGCAATGGGCGGAGCCGACCCCGTAATCGTCGCAGCCGCAACGTTCGAAACCGCCACCTTGGAAGAAGACGGTTTGGCCCGCGCCTTCGAAAAGTTGGCGCTGATCTAGTGGTCGCGACCTCGTCCTTTCTGCATCTCACCCAAGGGACGAAGCCGCGCTCACCACGTGAGCATTTTCCCCACTTAATGCGCGATGAACAGGGCACATTCATCCAAAGCACGCTAAACTAAACTAAATGTGACATATGCCCTATTTGCGGTGTTTTGAGGAGGCCCACATGAGTCAGGCAGCAGACATCCTTTCAGCCCTCGGTGGCTGGGACAACATTAAGACGATCGAAGCGTGCATCACTCGTATCCGCGCAGAGGTCACGGATGAAGACAAGATCGACGAAAAAGCCCTCTCTGACGCGGGCGCATTCGGTGTTGTCACCGTCGCAAACTCGGTGCAGGTCGTCATGGGCCCCGAAACCGAAACCATCGTCGAGGAAATCGAAAAGCTCAAGTGACCCACGCGATTATCGAAGCTGGCATCATCGCAACAATGATTGCGGTTCACTGCGCACAGTTCGTTCCTTCTTTGGCGCGAACCCGCACCACGCGGTGACCGCGCACCTCATTCGTTGAAGATCACGCATCTACTTCCATGACGTTCACGATCTACGCACCACTTTCCGGCACGGTCGAAGCTCTTTCCGCCGTGCCGGATCCTGTGTTTTCTCAAGAGATTATTGGGCCTGGTTTCGCTATTGTGCCCGAGAGCGAAGGCGCGGGTGCAACCATTGATGTTGCTGACGTGGGTGCGAGCACGAGCGATGCTGGCGCGAGTGCTGACTCGCTCTCTATCGCGAACGCTCCAATTTCGGGGACAGTTCATTCGCTTCACCCGCACGCTTTTGCGATCAAGCATCGGTCGGGCACAGGAATCTTGGTTCACCTTGGTATCGATACAGTGAACTTGAAGGGTGAAGGGTTCACCGTCCACGCTTCTAAGGGCGATGCGGTGAAAGCCGGCTCACCTTTAATCACGTGGGACCGTAGCATTGCGCGCCGTGCTGGCCTTGCCGTGATTGTTCCCGTCATCGCTCTGCGCCCCGATGTGTCCATGAAATTGCTGGTCAAGCCGGGGACTTTCGTTCGAGCCGGGGTTGCAATCGCCGACTGCTGGGAGCTCTAGCACTTTTCCGGTGGCACCACCTACACCTCACGCGACACAACCACGCCCTCAGACACTAAACCGTCGCATCAGGTGTAGCCCGTGCACGCAAACCGGTCACTCTCTCAAAACCAGCCAGCGAAAACCCAACCAGTCCCCTACTTTCGAGCGCGCACCGATGCCGTAAGAACGGTGAACAGGGAGTTCAAACGCTCATTGGCCGGAAGGTCGTCAATGTAAACCTCAACACCGTCAGCATCACAGAGCGGAACACGCCAGTTCGGATATTCCTTGTCAGTGCCGGGAAGATTCTGCGGACGCCTGTCCCCCACCGCATCCACCAACGATGCCACGACCAGCTGAGATGAGGTCTGCGCAACATACGCATGCAAGGCTTCAACGATCTCACGCTCTGACGGGGATGCGGATTCAAGCAACCCGTATTCACGAAGTCGAGCCAACACCTGTTCACGTTCAAGACGATCAGCGGCTCGCACGGATTCGACATCCTCGACCAGCAGACCAAGCTCGTCACGCAAAGTGGTCTGCACACCAGCCAAGTATCCGGCAGTCGGTGGCAGGTCGTGCGTGTTCACTGCGGCAAGGCACGCGGTGCGATACGAGCCGGGGTGAAGTGGCCATCCGCCACCATCCTTCTCGAACCAGAGGATCGAGGTCCCTAGGATGCCTCGCGAACTCAGGTAGTCGCGGACCCACGGTTCAACGGTTCCGAGGTCTTCACCAATGACAACTGCTCCGGCGCGTTGCGCTTCTAGGAGCACGGTTCCGACCATGGCCTCGTGATCGTAGTACACGTAGGTGCCGTTTCCGGCACCCATGCCCGCTGGGATCCACCAGAGGCGAAAGAGGCCGAGGATGTGGTCGATACGGATGGCTCCCGCGTTGGCGAGGGCTGCGCGGACCATGTCGCGGATCGGCTTGTAGCCGGCCTGTGCCAGGGCTCGTGGCGACCATGGCGGTTCCGACCAGTCCTGTCCCTGCTGGGAGTACATGTCTGGCGGAGCACCAACAGTCATACCTTGGGCGAACACGTGGCGGTTGGACCAGGTTTCGGATCCGTGTGAGTGAACACCGACGGCAAGGTCAGCCATGATGCCGATGTCCATACCGACGTCGGTTGCGACGCGTTGCGCGTCTTGCATCTGCTGGGAGACGATCCACTGGCACCATTCCCAGAATTCGATGCGGTCTGCCAGTTCAAGGCGGGCACGGTCAGCGGACGGTGATGTTGAGGATGCGATCTCGTCGGGCAGGATGGGAGATTCGTTTGCTTCTGCCAGGGCACTCCAGAGTGCGAAGTTCGCCAGATCGCGTCCACCTTCTTCGACGAAGTGGGTGAATTGCGAGGTTCGGTGGTACGAGCGTGGAATCTGGTAGATCAGTTCGAGAGCTTTACGTTTGGCTTCCCACGTGCGATCTCGGTCGACCAGCGCATCCGCGGTATCGGTAGCGTTCGTGGCTAGGCGGAGTTCTTCGATGGATCGACGAACGTCAGGTGATGCGTCGGCGAATTCGTCGATTGCTTCGGGGCGGATGTAGATGGGGTTCAGCCAACGGCGCGAAACCGGTAGGTACGGTGAGTTTTCCATCGGCGTGATCGGGCTGGACGCATGGATGGGGTTGATGAGCAGGAAGTCTGCTCCCCTGTCGGCGCATACTGACGCGAGATCGGCGAGGTCTTCAGCGTCACCCAATCCCCACGAGCGTGCCGAACGCGTTGAGTACAGCTGTGCAGATACGCCCCAGCGTCGCTTGGAGTCAGCGAGCGGGCCGTTGTCAATGTGGTTGGGCGCTACAAGCAAGGTTGCGGAGTGGACTTCTCCGCCTTCAAGCGTTGCGACGATCCGGTGCCAGCCCGGTGCCAGGTGGTCGGGTGTTTCGAAAGTTGCGCGGCCGATCAGCGCGTCACCGATTTGGCGCGGGGCGATGTAGCGGTCGAGTTGCGTGCAGTCGCCGGATGTTCCGTCTTCGCTGATCCAGGTGACGTGCACCCAGTTGCCGTGGGGGACGTGGACGGGGAAATCACGGTGTTGTCCTTGGCGTGCCACGATCGTTGGTGGCAGTGTGGCAAGCCAGAATCGGTCTTCTGTTTCCGTCAGCGCGTGGTGGATATCTCCGACCGTTGAGTCGGCGTCAACGTTGACGCCGAGTGCTTTGAGGACAGCGAGCAGAGAGTCAGCTGAAACGAATTTTTGTTGTCCGTACCAGTCCCAGAAGAAGGTTGCGACACCGTTTTTGTCGGCGAGGGCTCGTAGCGTGTCAATATCGGACGCTGCTGGCGCACTCCAGTCCACGTGTGACTCCTTTGGTTGCGGGCGTACAGCCAAGTCTATGCGTCAGTCTTGCCCTTGGGAACCGTTGGCCGGCAAAGTGGACGCGACTCTAGTTACGCTTCGTTGGCAGTGTCCCTTTTGACAACGGTTGCCATTTTTTCTGCGATGTTGTCAGATTCTGTGCCTGCGATGATTTGGACGATGTTACCGGATCGGACGACTGCTAGGACGAACGGCATGCGGAGTGCGTCTTCGTTGACGTTTGCTTGGTTGCCTACTTCGACTCGGATGCGGAGGGAGCACGGTTCGATGTCGATGATGTTGGAAGATCCACCGAGGGCGTCAACCAACGCGAGAGCCGATTCCATCCCGCTCCTTCCTTCCAAGGCATAGTCCTGTTGCGATCCGCATCACATGGTAGCCCTTTAAACGTATGATCGCAATCACTCAACACGGTCAGGCTAGTGTTTTTTGGCTGTTTTTTGCAGTTTTTCTACGTTGTCTAGTGTTGACAGTAGGCGGCTTTCTGCGCCTAGGGCGGGTGGATTGTGCGGTGGCGTGCGCGAGGTTTCAGGTGAAAATAGATACATGACTCGTCCCATTGATGTTCCGCTGATTTCTACTGAGCCTGTTGCTTCTGTATTAAGGATTTTGGCTTTGGAGGAGTCTGGTCACGATCGTTTTGTTGGCCATTCGTTGCCTCAGGTGAGGCGTGTTTATGGTGGCCAGGTTGTGGCGCAGGCGTTGGTTGCTGCCGCTGCGACGATGGATGAGGGGCGTCTTCCTCATTCATTCCACACGTATTTCATGCGTGGTGGCGACCCGTCGATACCGTTTGAGCTTGAGGTTCAACGTCTTCGCGATGGGCGTTCGTTTTCTTCGCGTCGGGTTGTGTGTCGCCAGGGTGAGAAAGAGATTCTGGCGTTGCAGGCGTCGTACGAGAGGAACGAGGCCGGCTTGGCTTTCACGTCTGACTCCCCTGCCGTGACGCCGCCGGAAGAGCTTTCGAGTGCTTTGGAGATTTTTCGGGCGATGGATCATCCGGTTGGGCGTTTTTTGGGAAAAACAACGGCATTTGATGTGCGCCATGTTCAGCAGTCGCTGTATACGAAGTCGGATGAGTCGTTGGCCAGTCGCCAGCAGTTGTGGATGAAGCCTCGTGCCGAGGTGCCTGCTGAGGCGAGCCAGCATGTTCATCGCGCTTTGTTGGCGTATGTGATTGATCAGGTGATGTTGGAGCCTGCGATGCGCGCGTTGGGGTTGTCTTGGATGACTCCTGGCATGTCGGCTGCGTCGTTGGATCATGCGATGTGGTTCCACCGCGATGTGGATATTAATGAATGGTTGTTGTTCGATGGGACGTGTTCGAATGTGAATTCGTCGCGTACGTTGGTTCGTTATCAGGTGTTTACGCGTGATGGGACGCTGGTCGCTGAGGCTGAACAGCAGGGGATGTTGCGCGTTCCTGGGAATGGGCAGGCTGGTTCTGGGCGCTGGGGTTTCGGTGTGGATCCAAAGACCGGTCAGTTGCGTGCTGGTATGGCGTAGTTGTGTTGGCGTAGGTGCGGGACGGTTTGGCGTTGTGGAACGCAAACAACCTCAGTTGCCGCAGCTATAGGTAGTGCGGAGTCACCGCTGGCAACTCTGCACTACCTATTGGGGATCGAGTGAGGCTCAGTCTTCGTAGCAACGCTTGCCTCCACGGGCGAGTACTTCATGCCCTCCTCCAACACGGCGATCTTGTTGCCGTTTCTCGAAACCCGAAGCTCGTCATCTCGGGGTTAGTTTCATCATGCAACAGCCGGTATAAGGGGTGTTCGAGGGCTTTTCCTTGTCGCCACCGTCCTTGTAACGGTATACGTGCAGTGGTAGTGGAGTGTCCTTGGTTTTTGGGTCCAGGTGACTTGAGTGTTGTCCATTGATGTCCCGCCACTAGGTGGGGAGAATGGAGCAATGGTGAAAAAGTTCAGTAAGCACACGCCCGAACAAATTGTTCGTAAGCTCAACAAATCACGGGAGTTGAGGGAATCAGGATTGGCGACGGCTCAGATCCTCACAGATCCCAGCACTCACTAAGAACTACTCGATTCAATTGTGCTGAGAGGGTGGTGAAAGACTCATCGAAGTGAGTGCGTCCGGCGTTGACCCGGATCTCGTTCTCGAACGAGTAGCCCCACAGAGTGCAGACTAGGGTATCAAGAGACCTCCGAGAAGAACTCTCGTGTCCGAACCCAAAGTTCATGCGTTGGGCGCCCTATCGTGACTACCGAATACTCACACAGACGGATCAACTAATTTGGCTGCCACAGGTCTCTGGTTAGCGCGATCCTGGCCAAGCCCAGTCATCAGACATTCCTTGTAGACGAGTCGCAGTCTACGGTACCTAGAAGAAGAATCCCTGGCGCGCCGCCTTGCCACGATCAATATCTCGTTGAACTTTCATCAAAGCTTCACGCTCTTCGGGCGGAGCTTCATGCATTCTCTTGTCAATTCTCCTTCGCAGAGAGAAATGCCACCAAATGGCAAATCCAACTAGCACGAGAACCGCGAGCACAATCCATTCAGCGATAGTCATATTTTAGTATCTCACAAGGTTCCCCCTCCCCCGCACAGCAAGGATTCGGCGTTGAAGCATCCCGGGTTTTGTTCCGAGGTTTTTGTGAGAGGATTTCGCATGCCAAGGAACTATATAAAAGTTTTTGGGGAGCGGGATGTCAGGCTTGTTGAGGATCGTCTGCGGGATAATCTGGGAGTGTCTGAAACCCGCGAACACGTCGCTTTCATAGTTGCTAGGAAGCTTGATGCTGCTTCGGTGATTGAACTGCTCGACCTTGCCTGCCTCGAGCATGGTGGACGTCCCAGGGTGATCCGGATGGATAACGGCCCCGAATTCATCTCTCACGCACTGCAAGAGTGGGCAACCGAGGATGGGACATTCCAAGCGTTTATCCCGCCCGGTCAGCCATGGCATAACGGGTTCGTTGAATCGTTCCACAACCGGATGAGAGACGAGCTGTTAGAGGACAACAGTATCGAGAACCTGGAACACGCTCGCCCGCTCGTAAATCTGCGGTCACGACGTTACAAAGACTTCCATCCGCATTCCTCGCTGGGCTACCTCAGCCCACGACAATATGCGGAACAATGGAGACAAGAAAACACGGTCAACGCTTAAACCACGTGGACCTAATCCTTAGGCCACTCCAGTAGCCCGGCTATCGCCTCAGCCAAGATCCGTACGTAGCCATAGACAGCAGTCATCTGCATCGCGAAACGTTCTGTCACCAGACGCCCAGCAGATGTCGGCCCAAATAGAAACGAATAGAACGGCGTTATATGGTGGTTTTTAGCTTCGCACGCTTTGGGACGTAGCCAGTTTTTAGACCCATATAAGTTCCTTCCTGGATATGCGAAAATATCTCTATGAACACGGCCGGCACTTCGCATCTTCCCGTGCTAGGGGTAGGGCCTATCTATGTATCGGCTATTTTCGCGCTCACGGTCACGGCGAGCATTCTCAGCTATTTAGGTCTCGCATCAAACGGCGCTATCGCTAACGCGTGGATACGAATACTCATGATTGCAGCAGGCCTGCTCGTGATTGCGGAGGCCGTAATTGTGTGGTGTGCGGCGGTCTTTGGCTCTCACATGGTCCAAAGTGTCAAGACCGGCAAGCTCATGACCAGTGGGATTTACGCATGGGTGCGCCACCCCGTTTACGCAGCCTTTTTGCTGTTGAACTGCGGTCTCTTGCTCGTGCAAGCAAACTGGTGGCTGCTAGCCCTACCAGTGATTTATTGGGTAGGCCTGAGCGTCTTGATGAAACACACCGAAGAGCGCTGGCTAGAAAACAAATTCGGTGACGAATACACCCGCTATGCCACCCGCGTTAACCGCATCCTTCCCTGGCCACCTCATAGCACCAAAAGTCCCCGCAAATCATAAACTGAGCTCGCCTCTGGGGTGTTGCCGCATCTTATTGCCCGATTTAAGGCCATGATGGTAGCGACGACTCCATCGATCTTCTCGGCGGATTTTTGTTTGTCGGGTTTGATGTTTCCTGCTGGGTCAGTACGCACATGAATGTTATCGACCATCCAAGCCAGCACTGGGTGCCCGCCATGGGTTAGCTTGCCCTCTAAGGCAAGTTTCATGAGTTCCTTCGACGGTGGGGACATGTCTTTGAAGCCTTGCCCAAACGGCACCACCGTGAAACCAGCATCCTCAAGGCGGGCACTCAGTAAAACCTCACCAGCTGTTGAACCAAGCGCCCTGCAAGCTCGTCTTCAAGTTCGAATACGGCGCGGACGTTGCCCGACGGGTCGAGGCGTTCGATTGTTTGGCCTCGTCCTTCACCATCGGTGGTATCGACGCTGACTCGCATCTGTTCGCTCCGCTTGGCACTCGACATTCTGCTGGCGAGCGCCACTGTCATCGGATCGTGGAGCGCGCATGAACGCCGACCGAAGACGTCCGTGTAGAAGTCGAAGTACAGGTTGAGGATCTCGCCGAGCGCGCTGACGAAGGGGTGCGAGTGTTCCAGTAGCGCTCGTCGATGTTCTTCGAACATCGGGTATTGCATCGTCACATCAAGAGGAACCAAGGTAATCGGCCATTTGGCATCAAAGACCCGCTGCGCCGCTTCGGGATCGTTCGCGATATTGGCCTCTGCGACAGGCGAAACATTTCCGGGCACGCGTAGTGCGCCACCCATGATGACAAGCTCTTTCACGAGCTGTGGCAACGCCGGCTCCAATTCAATCGCGTGCGCAAGGTTCGTCAGCGGTCCGACAGCAATAACAACGAGGCTACCCGTATACTCGCTCGCGAGATCGATCAGAAGCTCGGCCGCACTCCTCGTATCAGCGGCTTGGGTCGACGCGGGAAGTTCGACGTTGCCAACGCCATTTTCCCCATGGATATGGGGCACTCCCCCGTCATAAGGGTGGGTAAGGAAGTCGTGTGCACCAGTCGCGACTGGTATCCCCGATCGTCCCGCTAAAGCAAGAAGATCAAGCGTGTTTCGCGTTGCCTGTTCGGCATCAGTATTCCCAGAAACGCACCCAACGCCGACGAGCTTCAGGCTGGGGTTGGCAAGACAGAGGGCCAATGCCAGCGCATCATCGATTCCCGTATCGCAGTCCAAGAACACTGGTGTTTGAGTTGGGATCATTTGTCTTTCCTTGCCTCTTACGTTCCCCTAACGGGCCCCTGATGTGACCACGATATAACGAAGTGGAGCGTAGCCAATCGGCTACGCTCCACTTCCTGGGCTCTACGATTCTCAGTCGCGCGTCAGCTTACGGTGCGTGACGCGATGCGGGTTCGCCGCATCCTGACCAAGGCGTTCGATCTTGTTCTTCTCATAGGACTCGAAGTTTCCCTCGTACCAGTACCACTGAGCCGGATCCTCTTCGGTACCTTCCCACGCAAGAATGTGAGTGGCCACGCGGTCGAGGAACCAACGGTCGTGGGTGACGACCACGGCGCAACCGGGGAACTGCAGAAGAGCATTTTCCAGTGAGCCGAGGGTTTCGACGTCCAAGTCGTTGGTCGGCTCGTCAAGGAGCAACAGGTTACCGCCCTGCTTGAGCGTCAGTGCCAGGTTCAGGCGGTTGCGCTCACCACCGGACAGAACACCAGCAGGCTTCTGCTGATCCGGCCCTTTGAAGCCAAACGCGGACACGTAGGCGCGTGACGGCATTTCAACGTTTCCGACCTGGATGTAGTCGAGTCCGTCAGAGACGACCTCCCAGAGGGTCTTATCCGGATCGATGCCTGCGCGAGTCTGGTCAACGTAAGAGATCTTGACGGTTTCACCGATATTCAGTTCGCCACCGTCAAGAGGCTCCAGGCCAACGATGGTCTTGAACAGGGTCGTCTTACCAACACCATTCGGGCCAATGACGCCGACAATGCCGTTACGCGGCAGGGAGAACGACAGTCCATCGATCAGCGTGCGATCGCCGAAGCCCTTTTGTAGGTTGGTTGCTTCGATGACGATTGAGCCCAAGCGCGGGCCTGGCGGAATCTGAATTTCTTCGAAGTCGAGCTTACGAGTGCGCTCCGCTTCGGCAGCCATTTCCTCGTAGCGTTCCAGACGAGCCTTCGACTTCGCTTGACGGCCCTTCGGGTTCGAACGAACCCATTCAAGTTCCTCCTTCAGGCGCTTGGCAAGCTTCGCGTCCTTCTGTCCTTGAACCTGCAGACGCTTTTCCTTCGTCTCCAGGTAGGTCGAGTAGTTGCCCTCGTACGGGTAGAGGTGCCCACGGTCAACTTCAGCGATCCAGCCTGCAACGTGGTCAAGGAAGTAACGGTCGTGGGTAACCGCGATAACGGCACCAGCGTAGGTGGACAGGTGCTTTTCCAGCCAGAGCACGGACTCGGCATCCAGGTGGTTCGTCGGTTCGTCAAGCAGTAGCAGATCGGGAGCCTCGATCAGCAGGCGACACAGTGCTACGCGACGACGCTCGCCACCGGACAGGACGTTGACGGGCTGGTCTGCCGGCGGGCAACGCAACGCGTCCATTGCCTGCTCAAGTTGGGAATCAATATCCCAAGCGTTCGTAGCATCGAGTGCGTCCTGGAGCTTGCCCATTTCTTCCATCAGAGCATCGAAATCCGCATCCGGATTCGCCATCTCTTCAGAAATCTTGTTGAAACGATCGAGCTTCGCAAACGTATCTGCCGCACCCATACGAACGTTCTCAATCACGGTCTTCGTATCATCAAGCTTCGGTTCCTGCTCAAGGATGCCGACGCTGTAACCCGGGGTCAGGCGAGCTTCGCCATTACTCGGTTCGTCAAGGCCTGCCATAATCTTCAAGATCGAGGACTTACCGGCACCGTTCGGACCGACCATACCGATCTTCGCGCCCGGGAAGAACGACATAGACACGTCATCGAGGATTACCTTATCCCCGTGCGCCTTACGCGCTTTAATCATCTGGTAGATGTACTCAGCCACTGGTCTCCATCCAACATGTGGGTGTGCATGACAGTAAAACTGTCCGTTTATCCCCTCCATGCTAAGCCACACCCACGCTGAACCCCACACGACTGCTGAGAATTACAGCGTGGGCGTGACCACGTCCACGACCTCGCGAGCTTATTTATCCTCTGGGCACTTGTCCTTGGGATAAGTGAAGTTCCCTTTCGTCTTCACCTTCGCCTGATCAACACGTCGATTCTTACCCACCGTTGTCTTCAGAGTCGACGATTGCTCTTGTCCGCACGACCCATCGCAGGCTTCATCGCTACATTCTGGGCCTGTCAATGGCGCGGTATCACCTTCGCTTTCCTCACCAATAGCGTTCAACGCAGTTAAAGGAGAGTCTTCAAAACTTGCTCCCAAAGGGTCGGACACCCCACCCCCGGAGCTCATCCTCACGTTGGCCCCAGAAACGTCAGACGTTGAAGTAAGCGTGGCCACGGCCTCGTCCCTCGAAGAAAGAACAGAACCGCCCTCTGAAGGCGAAGGCATATTCTTGGTCCATGTACTCCTTCCGCTGGTCAAGTCATGCCCGATCGCTTGAGCGTTAATGACCACTTCAGAGCGAATATTTCCGTCAGAATCCTTCCACGCATTCGCGCGAGGGCGCCCCGTCACAATCACGGGCTCGCCCTTCGCCAATGAATGCAGGGCATTATCGGCAAGCCGATCCCACGCGTGAACCGAATACCACTGAGTACGCCCCTGCGTCAGAACCCCGTCAGCAGATGCGAACCAGTGTGTGACCGCCAAGCGGAAACGGATCGTCACGTGGTTGTTCGCAGTCTTCGATACACGCAAGTCTGTGCCAATACGGCCTCGCAAAGTAATCGTCGTGTCGCTCATCAGTGTCTCCTTCATCCTCGCTATTGAGCTGACACGATGAGCTTGAAACTCAATTGGCGAGGGCGCTCATACATCCCTCGCCAATTGTGGATAAGTGGCACATGAGCGAAATTGTGGATAATTCCTATCCGCAACCGTCCCTGCTTTGCCATAACGCGACCGCAATGCTGGCGCGAAACCGAGTTAACGCAGATCAGGCACCAATACGTGGAATCTCAAGAGCCAGAGTTTCCTTCAGCGCTTGAGCCGCAGCCTCGGAAGAAACACGGTGAGACGGGAACAAAACGCGACGGAAATACTCAAGTTCCTGGATAGATTCCAGAATGTCCGCGAGCGCACGGTGACCACCGTGCTTGGTCGGTGCGCCGTAGAACGCGTTCGGGTACCAGCGCTTCGCCAGTTCCTTCAGGGAAGAAACGTCGATGATGCGGTAGTGAAGGTGGTCGATAACACTGGGCATATATTCCTCGAGGAACATCTTGTCCGTGCCGACCGAGTTACCGGCAAGAAGAGCTTTTCCGGGGGTAGGAACGAACTGCTTGACGTACGACAGAACCTGGTCTGTTGCTTCTTGGAGCGTCAGCCCGTTTTCAAGTTCTTTAAGCAACCCGGAGGTCGTGTGCATGTTGCGCACGAAGTCGTTCATGTGCTCCAGTGCAGCTGCTGGGGGCTTGATCAGAACGTCGATGCCTGGGTCAACTATGTTCAGGTCGGCGTCAGTGATAACGACGGCGACCTCGACCAGCGCGTCGGCTTTCACGTTGAGGCCGGTCATTTCGCAGTCGATCCATACCAATGGATCCTTCAGTTTCTTCGTCACTCGCTTATTTTACCGCGGGGTTTTGAGCCCTCTTGCGTGGGACGTGCCACCTTCGTCGCGCCCGCGCGGGTGCTCCCTCTCCCCTTTCGCACACATTGACGAGGCTCCCCTGAAGCTCGTTCCAATTTCGCAGTCCTCACGGGGTAGCAGAATATATCCCCACTGATGTATTTTCTCTGACCGCCACGTGATCGCCATCGAACGCAGGTAGGCAAGCGGTTTTAGACTGTATCCGTTCGCCGTACGCACCCGCGCCGGCTTGCGACCGATTCCTGGTTCCCGATCGATTGAAGGACCTGATGAGCGACACAACCGCTTCCACGTTCCACACAAATGCGACTCCTGCGGATATTGAATCCGCATCAAAGGTGTTGCGTGGCGTTGTTCACCGCACTGCGTTGGCGCGTTCTGAACGGTTGACGGATGCGATTGGTGCCCCGGTGCTGCTCAAGCGTGAAGATACGCAGAAGTGCCGTTCCTTCAAGGTTCGAGGCGCCTACGCACGTATGTCGCTATTATCTGCAGCTGAACGTGAACGTGGCGTCGTCTGTGCCTCGGCAGGTAACCATGCGCAGGGCATCGCCTATTCGTGCGCTCACCTGAAGGTTCACGGCACGATTTATCTGCCGTCGAATACTCCTCGTCAGAAGCGCAATCGTATTGCTGCGATCGGTGGTGATTGGGTCGAGCAGGTCATCGTTGATGGCACCTTCGACAAGGCAAACGCGCTGGCGCAGGAAGCTGCGCGCGCGACTGGGCGCACTTACGTTCACCCCTACGATGATCCGATGACGATCGCGGGCCAGGGCACGATCGGCGTTGAGTTGCTCGAACAGATGCCCGAGAACACGGTGGCAGTCCTCGTTCCCGTCGGTGGCGGTGGATTGCTTGCTGGCATCGCGACGTGGATCCGCGCTAAGCGCCCCGAAATCAAGATCATCGGCGTCGAGCCCGAAGGGGCGGCCTCGATGCACGCTGCCCTGCATGCTGGCGAGCCAATTACGTTGGCATCGGTTGACCCGTTCGTTGACGGCACCGCTGTTGGTCGTGCGGGAGCTCTCGCCTACGACGCTACCCGCCTGTACGTCGACGATGTACTCGTTGTTCCCGAGGGCGCAGTGTGCACGGAAATGCTCGACCTCTACCAGTCCGATGGCGTCATTGCTGAGCCGGCTGGCGCCCTGGCATCGACCGCGATCCGTTCCTACCTGTCAACCCCTGAAGAGCGCGAACGCTACCTGGGTGACTCTGATGGTGCAATCATCGCGATCGTGTCCGGTGGCAATAACGACCTGACACGTTACGCCGAGGTTATGGAGCGTTCGCTTCGTCACGAGGGCTTGCGCCACTACTTCCTGGTCACGTTCCCCCAGCAACCGGGGGCTCTGCGCCTCTTCCTGCAGGATGTTCTTGGCCCGCACGACGACATCGTTCACTTCGAGTACACAAAGAAGAACAATCGAGAATCTGGGCCCGCCGTTGTTGGCATCGATATTGCGGCGAAGGATGACATCGACGGTTTGCGCCGACGCATGGCGGATTCGCCCCTGCACGTCGAAGAGCTGCATGCGGATTCGGAGATTTTCCGCCTGATCATCTGAGGCGTCATGCTAGTTCCACTTGCGAGCGCTTTCGGTAAGCGTGTGGCTTTCTCTTATTCACGAGGCTGGCCACGTTTGCTCGGCCTCGTGGCATGTTATGCGGCCAGAGTGTGCGTGAGCGTTGCTTGGACGCGCACGCCTTCACCCGTGTTGAAGCGGTAGCCCTGGCCTCGAACAGTCGAGATCAGTTCGGGGGCCTTAGCGAGCTTCTTACGCAGACGACGAATGTGTGCGTCAACTGTACGCGAGTCGGGGCCAATGTCAGCGCCGTTCCAGACGGTCGAAAAAAGTTCTTCGCGTGAAACTGCGCGATCAGCGTTCAAGGCAAGGTGAGTGAGTAGCTCGCGTTCCTTTGCACAGAGGGCAATGCGGGCGCCTCGGATGGTCAGTTCCCCGCGGTCAGCGTTGAACTCAACGCGAGCGGGAGCAAGGTGAAGGTGCGCGAGGATCTCAAGGAAATCGTCGAAAGACGTTTCGGGGGTTTCATCGAAGACGGCAGAGTTTGCGGGGGTGTTGACCAGAGTCATGGTGTATCCAGGTTTCTTTGGTGCCGCTACCCAGCTTTGTTAACAAAGGGGCTTTTCACTCACTGCGGCAGTGATTGACAGAGGTTCGGGGGCGTCAATCACATACACATTCGCTCACGCACAGTGGTGCCCTGAAGGCAGCACATTTCGTAAGCGAAGGTCGTCATGGTTGTAGTGTGCCGTATGGGTGTCACACTTTTCCAGAAAGTGACCACATTGTGAGACTTTGTAACACGCGCTGATTCGTTCTTGACGGGGCGCTAAGACAAACAAAACCGGCCTGATCGCAGAAAAACTACGATCAGGCCGGTTGCGCCCCTGACAGGACTCGAACCTGCAACCTCGGGATTAGAAGGCCCTTGCTCTATCCATTGAGCTACAGAGGCATTGCCGGGAGCGCCCACCTCGAGTGGGCTTCGACGCGAACCAAGTTTACCGGCACCGAGCGTCAACGCCCAAAGATGTCACCACCGTGCGTTCTTCGACGCAGACACAACGCATGTGTGCCCGACCTTGTTCATCATCCATCACCGAATGCGCACGATGCATCCAACCCCAAAAAGCACCAAAGGAAAGGGCCGGAGCGATCATCCACCCCGGCATTTTCCTCACACTCCAGTGCGCGTTCACTCCACTGCGTCAAGGAACGTTAGCTGTGACTCCGGCTCCTCGATGATCTGGTTCAGGCGATCGTTGAAGACCTTGCCGTAAGGCATATTGATGTGCGCCTCGAACGCCGCGTCATCGGCGTACTTCTCAAAGACAACGAACTTGCGTGGATTGTCAACCTCACGATGAGGTTCAAACGTCACATTCCCCGGCTCCGTGTGCACATTGCGCGCCAGGCCGGCGATCATTTCCGCAACCTCGTCTTCGAAGCCTTCCTTGGCAGTAAAGCGAGCAATCAGAATCTTCATCGTTTCTCCTTCGATCAAGTCCACTTGGCGACCACTTCTCCGCTGGATTTCAGCCAATCGACGAGGCCGCGCTCACCTGTCATTCTACTCCGCTTCCACTAGGGCGCGAGAAGGAAAAACCCTCTCTTCAAGGGAGGCAAGCAAGGGAAAGAAGAGGACCGACGCGGCGCCGGAAGCCACCAGGATTGATCCGATATCTTCGGCCATCACGCCAGCATTCACAGCCACGCCCGTCACGGCAACGATGATCGGCAGACCCGTCGCACCATAGAGACCAATCCTCGTGGCATCGCGCCATGTAGTTTTCTCGACCGTGCCAACGAAGCGTTCAATCAGCACAATGGGCAAGCCTCGAACCACCAGGATGACAGTCACGAATACCACCAGCAACCAAGGGCGCTCAATGACGGCGCTCAGCGAAATATTCATACCCGAGGTCACGAAGAAAACCGGAATCAGGAACGAGAAGCCAATCGTCCGCAGCTCCCCTTCAATCGCACTGAAGTTCACTGGAGACAGTGCATGGACGACGACGCCGGCGGCGAACGCGCCGAGGACAATGTCGAGGTTCAAGACGGCGGAAAGCGCCATCAGACCGGTCAGGATTGCCATGACCACGCGCATCAGCGTCTTCGACGAAGTCTGTGCACCGCGCAAGATCACGCGACCAATTTCGGGGTGGCGCAGAATGAAACGCGTCGGAATCGCAACGGAGATCAACGTTGCAACGACGAAGAACCCAAGGATGACGGCGGCCCAACCTGGCGACCGCGTGCCAAGCAGAAGCGACATGGCAATAACAGGAGCGAGTTCACCAATCGCACCGTGGATCAACACCGCTTCACCAGCAGGCTTGCCCATCATTCCCGCTTCCATCAGAATCGGAAGCAACGTGCCCAGAGCTGTGGACGTAAACGCAATGGCAAGTGCGATCGCGGAGCTGTAATCACCATTGCGCAATGTGACAACAGCCAATGCAAATGCGGCAAAGAAACAGATCAGCCACGTAATCGCAGCAACGCGACCCGGTTTGGCACGCACTTGCGAAATATTGATTTCAGTACCTGCAATCAGGAACAGAATTCCCATACCGATCTCACGTAGTAGGTGTACGGAATCCGAGACCTGAGCGATCCCCAGAACTGAGGGTCCAATGACGACACCAAGAATCAACAGCCAGACTACATCCGGAACGCGCTTACGAGTCGCAGAAGACAAGAGCGGAGCCAAGAGAGCTGCCAAAGCAATAACAAAAAGGGACACGAAATCTTGCCTGAGGTTCTCCGAGCTCATCGGGTGAAGGCTCTGCCCCGCAAGAGCTGAAACTAACGCATTATTGTGCACGTGCTTACTCTAAAAACCCTTGTGCCTTTTCCACCACTAAAAAGGCGTATCCCACATTCTTTGCGGCATCTCACTCCCGACGGTCGGGCATGTCATGCGAGGCGACAAAACCCGCCACACAGCACCTCGTACATGCCCACCCACGTCATACGAGGCGACACTTCCCTCCTCCCAGAACCCAAAACGTCGCCTCAGACGACACAAACGACAATCACACTCAGTCAGGCTCGAGAAATCGGGTACGGAAAAGGCCCGGCGCATAAGCACCGGGCCTCAACTGCAGGATCGAGGGTCAGGCCTCGACGTCCAGCAGACCGTTCTTGTATGCCTTTGCCAAACGACGCGGGATACGAACCTCACGGCCAGCAACCTTGACGGTGTTGAGCTCGGTGAGATCTGCCTTCCACGCGGAGCGGCGCGTGCGGGTGTTCGCACGGGACATCTTTCGCTTCGGAACTGCCATTGAATCGTGCCTCCCCTCTCTTCTCGGTAGTCGTATGGTCGGTTGGTGGCTCAAAAACGAGCCGCCGTCCGACGCCAGAACGTCGCGAGAAGGACCCGACCGGCCCATTCCCACCGACGGCAACCCGAAAATCGTACCATGAACGCCCGTTTTGCCCCTAGTTCGATACTCTGCCTGAGATGCGATCCTCATTACATGTTCCGCACCTCTCATGTCATCAGCTAGGTTAGAGGGCGACATCGATGGTGTAGAGGTACATGAGGAAGAGGGGTGAAAATGGGAGTCATTCATACCGTGCGGTCGGGTACTCGGATTGAAAACGAGATCGAGATTAAGCGCTCCCGTTTCATTACGACTCTCGCTCGCACCGATTCCTCCGACGAGGCACGCGCCCTGATTAATGAGGTCAAGGCCGACAATCCGCAGGCTCGCCACAATTGCTCCGCATTCCTTATTCAGGTTGATGGACGCGATCCTCATCAGCATTCGAGTGATGACGGGGAGCCCTCGGGCACTGCCGGTACGCCGATGATTGATGCGCTCCGTCTGGCTGGAGTGTGGAATGTGACCGCCGTTGTCACCAGGTATTTCGGAGGAATCCTCTTGGGTGGGGGCGGCCTCGTGCGCGCGTATTCATCGTCTGTATCCAAAGCGCTCGCCCTGGCACCGAAGGCGAAACTAGTTTCGCTAGACGTGCTGGAAACTCGGGTTTCACTTGCCCAGGCTGGCAGGATTGAAGCTGAGTTAAGGAATGCGGGTGCGCAGATTCTTGGCATCGATTGGGAGAGCGAGGCCGCGATCCGAATCGGCACACTTCCTGATTCTCGCGCGTTTTTTGAGGCGCAGATCCTTGCTCTGACCTCGGGTGTTTCAAAGTTTCAGATGATGGGCACCACGAGAGTCGAAGTAGACGAATAACCCCCATTGTTTTAAGATTCAATTATGACATGCGCTGACATGACACTCACCCCGTGCGGAACTCACCGTCCGGTCACACCGCGTCACCTTCTTTCGTGTTAATTGGGCGAATGACTTTTCTGGCGCTCAGCGTCGTCATTCGCCCTGGCGCATGAACACATGCGTCGCATACCACGAAATTTTTTTCTGACTTCGCACGTTGTACTTACCGTGCACTGAATGATCAGTAGTCAAGCTTTTAGGAGACTCTCATGTCGAACATTGCTTCCAACGTTGCAGAACTCATTGGCAACACTCCCCTGGTTCGTATTAATAAGCTCGCCGGTAAAGGCGTGGACGTCGTCGCCAAAGTTGAAGCATTCAACCCTGCCTCCTCCGTCAAGGACCGCATCGCAGCATCAATCATCGACGCAGCAGAAGAATCTGGCGCCTTAAAGCCCGGTGGCACCATCATCGAAGCAACCTCCGGCAACACCGGCATAGCACTGTCAATGGTCGGCGCAGCCCGTGGCTACAAGGTCGTCATCGTCATGCCGGCCTCCATGTCCATTGAGCGCCGCATCATCGTCCGCGCATTCGGCGCAGAACTCGTTCTGACCGACCCAAAGGGCGGCGTTTCCGCAGCCGTCGCCGAAGCAGAGCGCATCCGCGACGAGCGCCCCGGCTCAATCATCGCCTCGCAGTTCACCAACCCCGCAAACCCGGCAATCCACGTTGCCACAACGGGCGAAGAGATCTGGGAAGACACCGACGGCGAAATTGACGTTTTCGTCGCAGGCGTCGGCACCGGAGGCACCATCTCCGGTGTCGCAAAGACCCTGAAGGCCAAGAACCCGAACATCAAGGTCATCGCAATTCAGCCCGCAGAATCTCCGCTTCTCACCGGTGGCTCTGCTGGCCCGCACGCAATCCAGGGTCTGATGCCGAACTTCGTTCCGGACAACTACGACGCTGAGATCATCGACGAGGTCATCTCTGTTGAGAGCGCCGAAGCACTGAAGTTTGCTCGCCTGGCAGCCGCTGAAGAAGGCCTGCTGGTTGGCATTTCCTCCGGCGCAGCCCTAGCCGGTGCAACCGCTGTTGCAGCTCGCCCTGAATTTGCTGGCAAGAAAATCGTGACCCTACTTCCTGACACCGGCGAGCGTTACCTCTCGACCGCTCTGTTCGAGGAATACAAGGACTGATGTGCTTCAAGCCGACAGGACGTCGACAAAGCGAGAAGCTGAAGAGAATGCGGGGCGCGGATCATCCCTCGCCCCGCATTTTCCTTAGCCCACATTGCGATTGAGCGCTGAACACGCGCGCTTAATCGTCCAACCTCGATAGGATCACTTCTGTTCACCGTTACCCCCCAAAGGAACACCCATGGCGATCAACCCGCGCCGCGCGTTCAAGCTTCTCAGGGAAGATTTACAGACAGCTCGTCATCGCGACCCAGCCGCCCAGTCAAGCGTTGAAGTTGCACTCACATATCCGGGCGTTCACGCACTGTGGGCACACCGCGTTTCGCATTCCTTGTGGATTCGAGGCGTCAAATTGCCCGCTCGCATGTTGCAGTCGGCAACGCGCGTCATGACAGGTGTTGACATTCACCCCGGCGCCCAGATTGGTCGTCGCGTCTTCATCGACCACGCGACGGGCGTTGTTATTGGCGAAACCGCCGAGGTCGGCGAAGATGTCGTCATCTTCCACGGCGTCACCCTGGGTGGCGTCGCCATGACGCCCGGTAAGCGCCACCCTACCGTCGGCAATCACGTGATGATCGGCGCCGGCGCGAAAGTTCTGGGTCCCATCGAGGTCCACGACGGCGCTAAGATCGGCGCGAACGCGGTCGTGGTCAAGGACGTTCCGTGCGGGAACGTTGCGATTGGCGTGCCCGCACGCCTAATCCCGAAGTCCTGCAACGACACGAAGGATGACGATCTGATCATCGATCCCGCTTACTTCTTAGAAGAGCCGGAACTCTACATCTGATCCCAGAGGGCCCCCTCCCGGCGTCTCATTCTGGTTCAGGGCACCGGCGCTACGCAGGTCCCCCGCCTTGTGTGTTTAGCCGGCCTCGCACCCTTATTTGCCCAGCTCAAGCGCACAAGGAGCACACCGGCCCCCAAAGTCCCACATAGTGTGACCCACACCACGTACACTTGGTTTATGGAACAGCGCACACTTCAAGCACCAGTTGATGCGTTGGCCGATGTCGAACGCCCCGAGGGTATCGAGATCGCAACGCTCACCCGTTACGACATTCCGATGCTCGCAGCCCTGACCCTGGACGCGTACGGCGAAGAAAACACACCCGAGGCCATGCTCGAGATTTCGGAAGAACTCCGCATGACCTTCGAAGGGGCATTCGGTGCGACGACCGAAGATTCTTTCGTTGGCGCATGGGATGGTGGCGCACTGATCGGCGCCATCGAAGTCGTCAGAGAATCCCCGTGGGATGACGCTCCCGACGGCCCGTTCGTCGTCGATCTTGTCGTCGCCCCGGAATACCGTCGTAAAGGCATCGCAACCGCCCTCATCGCAGAGGTCGCACGTCGTTGCCAGGATTGGGGATTCGACGGTCTGTCCTTGACGATCGATTCGCGCCACATGGGGGCCGCCAGCCTCTACGACGCGCTCGGCTTCACCGACGTCAAATAATAGGTTCGCCTACTGTGGCTTCCGCGACCGTTTCTGCCCGCCAGTTTCATGGCAGGCTGGGCGGTTATTTCACCTTGGTCATTTTCTCCGATTGACCAGGTTCAGCCCGCTTAACCAGCGCCTTATCGCTGACAGCTGGGGCACCAGAACAGACGACGATTCTGCATGAGCGCTTCACGGATCGGCGTGCCACAGCGCAGGCAGGGACGCCCAGTTCGGTGGTAGACATACCAGCGTGATGCTTCCTCGTCGCCTTCGATCGGTGGGTTGGGTGCTTCGTCGGGATCCATCGTTTCGAGGCGCCCCGCAGCGAGCCCCCGATTCATGAGGTCGCAGATCAGAACCCAGAGGTCCTTCAGTCGCTTTTTGGAAATGTTCGCCCCCTTGCGATAGGGCGAAATTCCGGCGAGGAACAGGGCATCCGCACGGTAGATGTTGCCGACGCCGGCGATGATGGACTGGTCCATAACGATCTCGCCGATATTGCGCTTCTTGGAGTGAGCAACCGACGCGAATCGCTTCGCCGATTCCTTATCGTCGCGCGCTCCATCTTCCAGCGGGTCAGGACCGAGCTTGGCCTCGGCAACCTGCCGTTCTTCGTCGTCGATCAGCTCGCAACGGTTCGGACCGACCAAATCGGCAACCGCGTGGTCGTTGAACATGCGGAAACGCACCTGACCAACAGGGGCCGGAGGCTCCCAACTTCCAGCTTCAGCCTGACCGTAGCCTTCGCCCCAGCGGGTTTCTGAGTGCCCGTCCCACTCCCCCTTCGGAACGGGAGCAACGCGATGCGCGACACCGTAGCCTTCATCAACGACAGTCTCATCACCATTGAAGCGCCACCATCCGTACAGGCCCAGGTGAATATGCATCCAATCCTGGGGCCACGCATCGGGCACTTCGGGCGAAACAAAACCGATAAACATGTGCTTGCCGTGGACACGCACGCACTGAATCAGCTTGCCGTCGAGTTGCTTAGCTGAAGCGCTGAAACGCCCCTGCGGGGATGAAGCAGACACAGTTCCCCCGACAAAGAGCTCATTGAGCGTCGAAGCAAGACGACGGATGGCATCACCTTCAGGCATGAATGACCTTTCATCTGGGATCAAACGATAACTAGGCGGTTGCGGCTGGTAGCAACCCGCTTCATGGTATTACGAAGAGGTAAAGCTCCAGACTTTTTCGCACGCTACCGTCGCAGGCTATCGCTTCTTGGTGAGCCTCACAGAAGATGCCACTGCTTGATAAAAAAACACCTGCGGCGCGAAGCTCACCGCTTCGCGCCGCAGGGTTGCCATCACAATCGCGATCAGCGCGGGAGCACCACGTTGACCAGGCTCGGCTTGCGCACGATCACCTTCAGAGGTTCACGGCCTTCAAGAGCCTTGACGATCGGCGCCTGAGCCAGAGCCTCGGAACGCAGATCCTCTTCACTGATCGACGGCGAGACCTCGAGGCGCGCACGAACCTTACCGTTCACCTGAACAATCGCGGTGACACTCTCTTCGACCAGTAGCGATTCGTCAGTGACAACCGGGAAGGGCTCGCGAGCCAGTGACTCACCGTGTCCCAGACGCATCCAGAGTTCTTCTGCGATGTGCGGGGCAACAGGGGAAATCATCAGAACCAGGGGTTCGATGGCTTCACGCGGAACCGACTTCAGGCCGGTCAGGTGGTTGTTGAGGACAATCAGCTTCGAGACCGCAGTGTTCACGCGCATGTTCTCGTATTCGACGGTGACATCGGCAATCGTACGAGCAACCAGACGCTTCGTCTCAAGATCTGCTTCTTCGTCGGTAACGGTCACTTCACCGGTTTCCTCGTCCAGCGTGTTACGCCAGAGTCGCTGCAAGAAACGCTGCGAGCCGACGACTGCACGGGTTTCCCACGGACGCGAGACATCCAGCGGCCCCATGGACATTTCGTACACGCGGAACACGTCGGCGCCATAGGCGTCATACATTTCGTCCGGGGTGACGATGTTCTTCAGCGACTTGCCCATCTTGCCGTATTCGCGGGTCACCGGCTGACCCTGATAGGTGAAACCTGTTGCCTCGTCGCCTTCGATTTCGTCGGCGGGCACATACTGTCCACGCTCGTCCTTGAAGGCGTAGGCCTGAACGTACCCCTGGTTGAACAGCGTGTGGTACGGCTCTGCGTCCGGCACGTGACCCAGGTCGAAGAGAACTTTCTGCCAGAAGCGCGAGTACAGCAGGTGAAGAACCGCGTGCTCAACGCCACCGACGTACAGGTCGGTGCCACCGGATTTTTTGCCTTCGCGCGGGCCCATCCAGTAGTCGAGGTTCTCAGCCGAAGCCAGCGCCTTGGAGTTCTTCGGATCGGTGTAGCGCATTTCGTACCAGCATGAACCTGCCCACTGTGGCATCGTGTTGGTTTCGCGACGGTAGTTCTTCGGGCCATCGCCGAGATCCATGGTGACGTTCACCCATTCTTCGCTTCGGCCAAGTGGCGCTTCCGGCGCGGTGTTCGCGTCGTCAGGGCCGAAAGTGCGCGGCGAGTAATCGGATACCTCGGGAAGCTCAACGGGAAGCTGATCTTCGGGCAGAGCATGTGGCAGGCCGTCCTCATCCCAGACGATCGGGAAAGGCTCACCCCAGTAGCGCTGGCGAGAGAACAGCCAGTCACGCAGGCGGTAGGTGACGGTTCCACGGCCGAGGCCCTTGGATTCCAGCCATTCGATCATCGCAGCCTTGGCTTCATCCTTTGCCAGGCCGTTCAGACTGATCTCGTCATTCGCCGAATCAACAGCAACGCCATCGCCGGTGTACGCCGACTCGGTCAAATCGTGGCCGTACGGATCATCAGCTGCGCCGATAGTGCGAACAATGTCGAGCTCGTACTTGTTCGCGAATTCCCAGTCACGATCGTCATGCGCGGGAACAGCCATGATCGCGCCGGTGCCGTAGCCCCAGAGGACGTAGTCGGCGACGAACACGGGCACCTTGTGGCCGTTGACGGGGTCAATGCCGTACAGGCCGGTGAAGACGCCTGTCTTCGTGCGTTCTTCGTCGGCACGTTCGGTTTCCGACTTGCCTGCAGCCTGGGCGCGGTAGCGGGCAACCGCCTCGCGCGGGGAAGCTGCGCCATCCGTCCATGCGTCCTTCGTGCCTTCAGGCCACAAGGCCGGAACCGTGAGCGCAGCTTCGTCATCGTCGTTGCCGGCAACCGTGCCACCAAGAATCGGGTGTTCGGGCGCAACAACCATGAAGGTGGCACCGAACAGAGTATCGGGGCGAGTCGTGTAGACCTCGAGGTTGTCGACGCTTGCGCCGACTTCGCTTGCAGCGGGAACGTCAAAGCGGACCGTCGCACCTTCGGAGCGACCGATCCAGTTGCGCTGCATCGTACGGACCTTGTCGGGCCAGTCGATCGTGTCAAGGTCGTCTGCCAGGCGCTTGCCGTAAGCGGTAATGCGCATCATCCACTGGCGCAGATTGCGCTTGAAAACCGGGTAGTTTCCTCGCTCGGAGCGACCTTCGGAGGTGACCTCTTCGTTCGCGAGAACGGTACCCAGGCCCGGGCACCAGTTCACGGGAGCCTCGGACACATACACCAAACGGAAGTCGTTGACGACCTTCGCCTTTTCGACGGCGTCAAGGTCTGCCCAATTGCGGCCGTCCGGAACTGCAACCTGGCCGTTGGCAAGCTTCTCTTCGAGCTCAGCGATCGGACGCGCGGCACCGATGGAGCCATCGGGAGCGGTTGCTTCCGGGTCGAACCAGGAGTTGAAGATCTGCAGGAAGATCCACTGGGTCCAGTGCACGTACTCGGTGTCGGTCGTGGCCAGCGAACGGCGACGATCGTGGGACAAGCCAAGACGACGAAGCTGGCGACGCATATTCGCGATGTTTTCCTCGGTCGTAATGCGCGGGTGCTGACCGGTCTGCACGGCGTACTGTTCTGCCGGCAGGCCGAAGGCGTCGTAGCCCATTGTGTAGAGGACGTTTTCGCCCTGCATACGGCGGAAACGAGCGACCGTGTCGGTGGCGATGTAGCCCAGCGGGTGACCAACATGCAGACCCTTGCCTGACGGGTAGGGGAACATGTCAAGAAGGAAGAAGGGCTTCTTTTCCGCTAGAGGCCCTGCGAACTCACCCACCGGGTTGTCTGCGTTAAAGGTTCCTCGTTCGTCCCACCGATCCTGCCATGCGGTTTCAATCTGACCGGCAAGTTCAGCGGTATAGCGCTGTGCGGGTTCCATGTTGGAAGCCTGGCTCATCAGGGCCCTCCCCTTGATATTTCGACATTCTTCGCCGTATCAAGGGTAGACCATTCGCGCGAAAACTCGCCTCCTCATCTCTAGCCACGAAGGTCCTTCTGGGGTGAGAATGGCCTCATGGCTACAGTCTTTGAAAACATCATTTCCGGCGTCTGGGCAGGTCGCTTCGTGTGGACCGACGACGAATGCGTTGCATTCGCGACCATCGAGCCTACCTCTCCCGGCCATGTTCTAGTCGTACCACGTACCCCGTATGAGAAATGGACGGATGCGCCCAGTAACGTCGCCACGCACCTTATGAAAGTCGCGCGAATCATCGGAATCGCCCAGGAAAAAGCATTTGGAGTCCCCCGCGCCGGCTTGGTCATCGCAGGTTTCGAGGTCCCTCACACGCACCTTCACGTGATCCCGCTACGCACAGAAGCTGATGTCCTTCTGTCGAACGCAGTGAAGGCAACGGATGAGGAACTGGACAAGGCAATGACAAAACTCCGCGACGCCCTCTTGTCGCAGGGGCACGGCTCTCACGTTCCTGAAAGCATGACTTCGCTGGGTTGATCTCCCAGCTCAAACAACGCTCGATCGTGTTTAGTCCTCGAGCGGCGACACCATCACGATCGACGCAACATCGCCAGCCAAGCGGACGCTTCGACCAGCACCCACGGTGGGAGCGGTCGCTTGGCGTATTTCAAGCGAAACCTGACCGGCCTGGTCAATATCGACGATACGGACCAACGCGTCTAGGCCGATGCCCTCACTATCGAGAATACGCAAGAATGCAGAGTCTTCGTCGGACAGGCGGGTGACGCGATACCACTTCCCCACCTCAGCGCCAGCAGTTTTCTTCGATGTCGCAATCAACGGGTAAATCACGCGTTCAACCACCGACCCATCCTCGCGCGGGATCAGGTCACCGTGCGGATCACGCTCAGGCTTGCCCAGCGCTTCATCGATATGCGCAAGAAGACGATCTGAGATCGCATGTTCCAGAATCTCAGCTTCCTCGTGGACCTCGTCCCACTCGAAGTTCAGGCGATCATGCAGGTAGGTTTCCAGCAGACGGTGACGACGCACCATTGAGATAGCAAGCGCGCGCCCCGCATCCGTGAAGTGGACTTTCCGATAGGGCTCATGCGTGACCAAACCATTCGCCACCAGACGCGATACATTCTCTGACGCGGTCGACGCAACGACTCCCATCGCGCTAGCCAGGTCATTCACGCTCATGCCGTGCTTTCCGGATTCTTCGCCACCCCACAAAGTCTTCAGATAGTCCTGCGCCATTCGCGACGACGACGCCCATATTGAATCCACCGGCTCTAAGGTCGAGGAGGTCGAATCAACTGATTTCGGCGTTTTTCCGGTCATATCGAACTCCCCGAGTGTGGTGTGGTGGTCTTCTCACCTGCTATTTTTGCATTGATCTGCCCGAAGCGGTAAAGTTTCATATCGGTCGCACGACCCCGCGTCATTAGCTCAATTGGCAGAGCAGCTGACTCTTAATCAGCGGGTTGAGGGTTCAAGTCCCCCATGACGCAC
>NZ_JASOQR010000009.1:0-1010 GCF_030218905.1 Pauljensenia sp. UMB0895
CTTGAATAAAGCCAATAATCAAGCGCGGTCAGCAGGTGGGGCTGGGACCAGCCCCGATGGATGTGTAAGAACTCTTTCAACGGCGCGTTCACCCCTCCCTCAAGCCGGTTCGTCGTCGACTCAAGAACGGTTGACACGTCCAGACTCGGATCAAGGAACGTGAAGAGCACGCCTTGTTTGACGTAGCGGTCAAGAGAGCCCACGATCCGGCGGGTAGTAGTGTGGGTGTACCACCATTTCTTGTTTTTCCGCGCGAAAGAAGGAATATTCTCAAGGCGGGTTTCCTCTCGGTAAGTCTTCTCCGCCAGCCATGTGTCGTAGAGACCGTGGAAAGCGTGCAGCGAGTTTTGCCAGGCAATAGCCCCCTCGCGGGTAGTTATTTTGGTTAAGTCGAGAGCAAGCTTATATAAGGCCTTATGAGCGTGGGTTTGCGGGCGGGTGGTGGTGACTTGGCGGATATTACGTTGCACGTGTACCAGGCAGCGTTGGATGCGTGTGGTGGGCCATTCCTGCTTGATCGCTGCCAGCGCTCCGGCTGCCCCGTCGGTGGTGGCAACGATAGGGGCAGGCAGACGGCGTAGGAGGGCGAGGTAGGCGGATTTGGATTCACGGTCGCATAGTTGGTAGGCGATCACGCCTTCTCGCGTGTAAGCGATCAATACGCACCAGTTGTAGGCGATATAGGTCCCGTCGATGAAGACCTGGTCGTAGACCTGCCCGGTAGGTGTCCAGATAGGGCGGGTTTGCCAGCACCAGGCATGCTTGCGGTCCCAGGTTCGGGTGTTGGGCGTGCCTAGGCGTCGGGGTGTGGTTGTGGTGATGTAGGTGAGGAATTCAGCGAATTCTTGGGCGTGTTTTTGCCGGTCATCGGTCGCGGTGAAACTGTAGCGGCATTCCTTGCAATACCAACGCTGACGGCCTTGTTTTGTGAAGCCTTTCTTCTTTGAGGGGCTTGAGCAGATAGGACAGCGTCGGGCGCGGGGATTGAGTGTCTTCACTCCCTGCACATT
>NZ_JASOQR010000010.1:0-776 GCF_030218905.1 Pauljensenia sp. UMB0895
GCTGGTAATTCAACGACTCGATACTATTAGTCGTATAGATCGCCTTACGGGTAGCCGGACCGAAAGCCAAGAACGGAATGAACCGATCCCAGGCCCGCTGCCAGGCCGCCACCGTGGCCGGGTATTTACGCCCCCACTCTCCTTCTTCAAAAGCCTTGAGGGCACCTAGCGCGTCTTCTTCGTTAACAGCCGTGTACATTGGTTTGAGGGCCGCAGCCACGGCTTTACGGTCTTGATAGGACACAAACCGCATCGAGGCACGGATCAAGTGGACCACACACGTTTGAATGATTGCCCTTGGCCAGGTAGCCGTGATCGCTTCAGGGAAACCAGCCAGCCCGTCACAAGCCACGATTAACACGTCCTGGACACCACGATTAGCTAGCTCAGCGCAAACACCAGCCCAAAACTTCGCGCCCTCGGCTGCTTGCACCCAGATCCCAAGCACGTGTTTGATACCGTCACAATCTACCCCGATAGCGATATGAGCAGCCCGGGAAGTAACCCGGTTATGATCTTTGATTTTCACCTGGATAGCATCCAGGAACAGGACTGGATAAAACGCTTCTAGCGGGCGGGTCTGCCAGGTAATGATCTCGTCTTGAACGGCCTCGGTAATATTCGAGATCGTTTCATGGGACATTTGGGTACCAATAGTGGCTTCTAGGTGGTGTTGGATTTCCCGGATCGTCATGCCACCGGCATACAGGGAGATAATCATGTCGTCCAGGCCACCCATGCGGCGCTGGCCGGGAGGAACTAGGCGTGATGTGAAC
>NZ_JASOQR010000019.1:0-706 GCF_030218905.1 Pauljensenia sp. UMB0895
GGTCATTCTCACCTGTTCACCGGTGCGAAATACGAATCGGATCGTATCCTCGTCTACGATGGCGTGGTCGATGAGTGCGCTCCACTGGGCGGGGCGGAACTCGCTCACAGGTTCGCCTGCCAGATCGCCTAGGGCTGTGGTGACGGCGGCATGCTTGGCGGTGTTCGCTGCAATATCTGCCTCTAGGCTTGTTTTGCGTGCGAGTGTCTTACGGTAGGCAGTATCGAGCTCTGTGTACTTGTTTTGGTAGGCGTCTTGGTCGAGCGCGCGTTGCTGGTTTTTCGCTATCAGTGCTTCGATCTGCTCAGTGAGTTCCACGATTTTTGTTTGGCAGGCGGCGGCTTGTTCTTCCAAACGGCTCGTATCAAACATGGAGTCAAAGATTTGCAGTAGCTGGCTTTGCCGTGGCTGGCGGGCGATCAGTTGATTGAGCGCTTGGACGAAAGAATCCTTGATCTGCTCGTCTTTCACCGTCGCGCTGCTGCAGGGATGTTCGTCTGTGTATTTGTGGTTGCATTGCCAGACTGTGTACTTATATTTCGTGTTCGACGCCCACGTTTTACGCCCATACCATGCACCACACTGCGCACACTTGAGCCGGGTGGAGAACAAGCCGACCTTCGCTGAGGATATGTTGGCATGCCTGGTGGCGAGTTCGTATTGCACCTGATCCCAGATACGCGGAGCAATAATCGGCTCGTGATTG